>JBKGXY010000068.1:0-11486 GCA_046546415.1 Ectothiorhodospira sp. | reverse complement strand
GGGGGGATGCGCACCCCCGTCAGCAGCTTCCGGGTCGGGCTCCGGCCGGCCCTGGGGCTGGCCACCCTGGGGGTGGTGATCACCGCCGGGATCACCGGGGCCTTCGCCGCCTGGTGGCTGGGGTTGAGCTGGCTCGCGGGTCTCCTGCTGGGGGCCATCGTCGGTTCCACCGACGCCGCTGCGGTCTTTTCCCTGCTGCATGCCCGGGGGCTGGCCCTGAAGCAGCGCGTGGGGGCGACCCTGGAGATCGAGTCGGGCAGCAACGACCCCATGGCCATCTTCCTCACCCTGGTGCTGATGGAGCTCATCGTGGACGGCAACGCCCCCATGGGGGTCACCGTGCTCTGGGAGTTCCTGCGTCAGATCGGACTGGGGGCGGTGCTGGGGCTGGCGGGCGGCACGGGGCTGCGCTGGCTCATCAATCGCCTGGATATGCCCCAGGGCCTGTATCCTCTGGCGGCCATGGCCGGCGGTCTCACCCTCTTCGGCCTGACCTCGGTGATGGGCGGGAGTGGTTTCCTCGCCGTCTATCTGGCGGGGTTGCTGCTGGGCAACCGGCCGCTGCAGGCCAGCCAGTACATCAGCCGCTTCCATGACGGCATCGCCCGCCTGGCGCAGATCGGGATGTTCCTGATGCTGGGGCTGCTGGTGACCCCTTCGGACCTGCTGCCGGTGGCGGTGGATGCCCTGCCCATCGCCGCGGTGCTCATCCTGGTGGCCCGGCCCCTGGCGGTGTGGCTGTGCCTGCTGCCCTTCAACTTCCCCTGGCGGGAGCAGGTGTTCGTGGGCTGGGTGGGCCTGCGCGGGGCGGTGCCCATCATCCTGGCCCTGTTCCCCCTCTTGGCGGGGATCCCCCAGTCGGAGACCCTGTTCAACATCGTCTTCTTCCTGGTGCTGATCTCGCTCCTGGTGCAGGGCTGGACCATCACGCCCCTGGCGCGCTGGCTGGGTCTGGAGTTGCCCCCCACCAGCCAGATGGTACAGCGCGTGGAGCTGGATATCCCCGGCCAGCAGGAACTGGAGCTGGTGGGCTACCGCCTGGCGGAGAATTCCCCGGTGGTGCGCGAGCACTGGACCGGTTTCACCCTGCCCCGCAGCGTGCGGGTGGTGGCCCACCTTCGGGACAAGGTGCTGCTGGATACCCTGGACATGCTGGACCTGCGGGCGGGGGATTACCTCTATCTGCTGGCGCCCCCGCAGGATCTTCCGGCCCTGGACCGCCTGTTCGTGGCCGTGGCGGCGCCGGAACGCCTCTCCGACCGCCGTTTCTTCGGGGCCTTCGTACTCAACGGCGGCGCCCGCATGGCGGACCTGTCCATGGCCTATGGCCTGGAGGTGCCGCCGGAGGCGCTGGATCTCTCCCTGGATGAGTTCATCCGCCGTGCCCTCAACACCCAGCCGGTGGTGGGGGACCGGCTGCGGCTCAACGGGGTGGAACTGGTGGTGCGCGAGGTCAGCGGCGATCGGATCATCCGCGTGGGTCTGAAGTTCTCCGGGGACTGAGCCGGGGGATCAGCCCAGGAGGGCCTTGAGGTTGCTGAGGTGGGCCTTGCCGGTGAGCCGTTCCTCCTCCGGGTCGGCGGGCTGGGCATCGGGCCATTCCAGATGCGCCTCGGGGAGTTCCTGCAGGAAGCGGCTGGGTTCGCACTCCACCGTCTCCCCGTAGCGCGTGCGCCGGCGGGCATGGGTGAGGGTGAGGCTGCGCTGGGCACGGGTGATGCCCACGTAGGCCAGGCGGCGTTCCTCCTCCAGGGTGTCCTCCTCCAGGCTCACCCGGTGGGGCAGCAGCTCCTCCTCCATCCCCACGAGGAAGACATGGGGGAACTCCAGCCCCTTGGCCGCGTGCAGGGTCATCAGGTGCACCCCGTCCGCCTCGGCCTCGCCGCCGGCCCGGTCCAGGATGTCCATGAGGGTCATGTGGGCCACGATCTCGCCGATGTCCTTGCCGCCCGCCGCCCCTTCCCTGGAGAGGCGGGCCATCCATTCCAGGACCTCGTTGACGTTCTCCATGCGCCGCGCCGCGACCTTGGGGCTGGTGCTCTGCTCCAGCAGCCATTCTTCATAGCCGATCGCTTCCACCAGTTCCCGGGCCACCCGGGCCGGGTCCTCCTCGCCGGCCCGGCGGGCCTGGGTCTCCATCCAGCGTGCAAAACCCTGAACACGGTCCACGGCGCGGGCGGGGAGGGCGGTGGTCAGGCCCATCTCCAGGCAGGCGTCCAGCAGGCCCACGTGCCGGGAGGTGGCGTAGGTCCCCAGTTTCTCCAGGGTGCCGGCGCCGATCTCCCGGCGCGGGACGTTGACGACGCGCAGGAAGGCGCTGTCGTCTTCCGGGTTGGCCATGAGGCGCAGGTAGGCCAGGATGTCCTTGACCTCGGCCCGCTCGAAGAAGGACTGCCCGCCGCTGATGTGATAGGGGATGCGGTTCTCCCGCAGCAGTTTCTCGAAGACCCGCGCCTGGTGGTTGCCCCGGTAGAGGATGGCGTAGTCCCGGAAGTCGGTGCGGTGGCGGAAGCGGTGCTTCATGATCTCGGAGATCACCCGGGTCGCCTCGTGTTCGGCATCCTTGCAGGGCAGGACGCGGATGGGCTCCCCCTCGCCCAGGCCGCTCCACAGGCGTTTCTCGAAGACATGGGGGTTGTGGCCGATGAGGTGATTGGCGGTCTGCAGGATGCGGTTGGTGGACCGGTAGTTCTGCTCCAGCTTGATGATCTTCAGGTGGGGGAAGTCCCGCTGCAGGGCCATCAGGTTCTCCGGGCGGGCCCCGCGCCAGGCATAGATGGACTGGTCGTCATCGCCCACGGCGGTGAGCCCCCCCTCCACGTCCGCCAGCAGGCGCACGAGACGGTACTGACAGGTATTGGTATCCTGATACTCGTCCACCAGCAGGTGCCGCAGCCGGTGTCGCCAGCGGTCACGTATATGGGGGTCCGACTCCATGAGCTGCACCGGCCGCATGATGAGGTCGTCGAAGTCCACGGCGTTGTAGGCCTTCAGGGCCCGTTGATAGGCGGCGTACAGCCGGGCCTGGGCGGCTTCGGTCTCGTCCTCGGCCGCGGACAGGGCCTGCTCCGGCGAGGTGAGATCGTTCTTCCACCGGCTGATGCGGTGACGGGTGGGGTCCGCCTCCACGGCGTCGTCGTCCCGGTGGGTGAGTTGCTTGAGCAGGGCCAGGGCATCGGCGGCGTCGAAGAGGCTGAAGCCGGGCCGGTAGCCCAGGTGGCCCAGTTCCCGGCGGATGAAGTTCAGCCCCAGGGTGTGGAAGGTGGACACGGTCAGCCCCCGGCTCTCCTCCCGGGACAGCAGTTTCCCCGCCCGCGCCGTCATCTCCCGGGCGGCCTTGTTGGTGAAGGTGATGGCGGCGATGCGCCGTGCGGGCAGGCCCTTGTCCCGGATCAGGTGGGCGATCTTCTGGGTGATCACGCGGGTCTTGCCGCTGCCGGCGCCGGCCAGCACCAGCAGGGGACCGTCCACGTATTCCACGGCGGCGCGTTGTTGCGGATTGAGCGTGTCCATGGGGCTGAGGCGGGGAGGGGGAGCCTGGATTCTACCCGCGCGGGGAGGATGAAGGCCATCGCCGCGCGTCGCATAACCCTGGAGCGGAGTGTTCATGCGTATCGATGAGCAAGGCTGGCTGGACGCGGCCCTGAGACTCCCCTCACCCAACCGGGACCGGCGCCCGGCGGGCATGGAACCGGAACTGCTGGTGATCCATGCCATGAGCCTGCCGCCGGGGGAGTTCGGCGGCCCGTGGATCCATCGATTGTTCACCAACGCACTGGACCCCGAGGTCCATCCCTATTTCGCCACCCTCCGGGCGCTGCGGGTCTCCGCCCATCTGCTGGTGCGTCGCGACGGGAGTCTGGTGCAGTATGTGCCCTTTCACGAGCGGGCCTGGCACGCGGGCGTCTCCCGCTTTGGCGAACGGGAGCGGTGCAACGACTTCTCCGTGGGCATCGAACTGGAAGGGACGGACGAGACCCCCTTCGAAACACCCCAGTACGAGGCCCTGGCGGCGGCGATCCGGGTCCTGCGCGCCCGCTACGGCACACTGGCACGAGCCCCCATCGTCGGCCATGCCGACATCGCCCCGGGACGCAAGACCGACCCCGGTCCCCGCTTCGAATGGCCTCGCCTGCACCGCTTGCTGGCGAGGTCCGGGGAGGGCGGGCCGGGTTAGGAGTTACCCAGGTGGCGGCCGAAGTACAGCCCGGCCTGCCCGTTCATTGTCCTGTCTCAAAAGATCGGTTTCTCACCCCCTGGTAAACTTGCAAGACATCATGGGAGCAACGAAACTTTTCCGATCCTTCTCGAACCAGGAAGCGGGCCATGTCCTTCATCACCATCGTCCTTGCCTTGTTACTCGAACGTTTCACCAGCCGGGTGGAGCAGTTACGCAGCTTCATCTGGCTTCCCCGCTACGCGCAGGCGGTGCGCGCCCGGGCCGAGGGCTTCGGGCTCGGGGGGACCGCGGCCCTGGTGGTCACCATTGCCCTGCCCCTGGTGGCGGTGGGCCTGATCTTCACCCTGCTGGGCGGGGTCTGGGGCGGTGTTCCGGGCTTCGTGCTGAGTCTGGCGGTGCTGCTCTTCTGTCTCGGTCCGCGCAATCTGGACCGGGAGGTGGATGCCTTCCTGGAGGCCGGTGCCCTCAAGGATACGGAGCGGGAGGCCCGTCATGCCGCTCAGGTGCTGGGGGACCGGCCGGTCCCGGACGGTCCGGTGGAACGGGCCCGTGCGGTCCTCGAGGCCCTGCTGTCCGAGAGCAACGGCCGGGTGTTCGCCGTGCTCTTCTGGTTCGTGGTCCTGGGGCCACTGGGGGCCGTGCTCTACCGTATGGCCCATCTCCTGCGGGTCCCCGCCGGGGAGGACGGTGGAGAGGACGCCTTCCAGCAGGCGGCCACCCGCCTCCAGGCCCTGCTGGACTGGATCCCTGCCCGCCTTGTGGCCCTGGGGTATGCCCTCACCGGCAGTTTCGACCGGGCCTTCCCCGTGTTGCGGGCGAACCTGAAGGGGCCGCTGGCGGAGATGGCCGCCCAGAATGAACGCCTCCTGCAGGAGGCGGGCAGCGAGGCCATCCAGCTCCCGGAGGCGGACCTGTCCGATCCCCTCCAGGCCCGGGCCACGGTGGAGCGGGCCTCCAACCTGGTGTTCCGTACCCTGGTGGCCTTCGTCGCGGTACTCGCCCTCCTGACCATCGCCGGGATCACGGGTTGATCGTGTCCATCCCGGCGCCCGGGGAGGGAAGGCGGTCGCCGGTCTTCAGGAGGGGTGCGGGCCGGTGACAGACCCGATGGATGTGGCCTTCACCCTCGATCTGCTCCGCCACGGCGAGCCCGCCGGCGGGCTGCGCTACCGGGGTAACGGGGTGGATGACCCCCTGACGCCGAAGGGCCTCCACCAGATGTGGGATGCCGTGGGCGGCCGGGCTCACCCCGGTGGGCCATGGGATCGCATCATCAGTTCTCCCATGCAGCGTTGCCGGTCTTTCGCCGAGGAGCTGGCCGCCTGTCTCAACCTGCCCCTGACCCTGGAGCCGGCCCTGCGGGAGGTGGGGTTTGGCAGTTGGGAAGGCCGCAGCCATGAGGACGTGCGGCGCAACAGCCCCGAGGCATACCGGGCCTTCTTCCAGGACCCCCTGAATGCCCGCCCCCGGGGCGCCGAACCCCTGGGGGATTTTCGCGGTCGCGTCTCCCAGACCCTGGAACGCCTGGAGACCCTGCACCGCGGGGAACACCTGTTGGTGGTGACCCACGGTGGTGTCATCCGGGCCGCCATGTGCGCCGCCCTGGATGTGCCCCTGCAGGCCATGTATCGCGTCAAGGTCCCCTACGCGGGCCTCACCCGCCTGCGCCGGGATGAGCGCGGCCTCATGGTGGACTTCGTGAACCGCACCCGTGTCTGAGCCCGCGCCGGTGTGAGGGGCGGCGCCGGGCATGCTACCCTTTGCGGCCTTTCAACACCCAGGGGATGATGCCCATGAGTCCGTTCCTCGAGATCGCCATCGACGCCGCCCTCAAGGCCCAGGAGGTGATCCAGCGGTATTACCGCCAGGGTTTCGACGTGGAGATCAAGTCCGACCAGACGCCGGTGACCATCGCCGACCTGGAATCGGAGAAGGCCATCAAGTCCACCCTCTTCGGGGCCTTCCCGTACCACGGCAGCTACGGCGAGGAGACGGGCCGTGAACGCATGGAGGCCGATCATCTCTGGCTCATCGACCCCATCGATGGCACCAAGAGCTTCGTACGCCGTTATCCCTTCTTCTCCACCCAGATCGCCCTGCGCCGGGAAGGGGAGCTGGTGCTCGGGGTGTCCAATGCCCCCGAGTTCGAGGAGATGGCCTACGCCGAAGCGGGGCAGGGTGCCTTTCTGGGGGGGGAGCCCATCCGTGTGAGTGGTGTGACCACCCTGGAGGAGGCCACCCTCTCCGTGGGCAACATCAAGACCCTGGCGGGTGGGTCCGGCTGGCAGGGCCTGGGGGAGATCGTCCAGCGGGTGAATCGCACCCGGGGCTATGGCGATTTCTACCACTACCATCTGCTGGCCTCCGGCCGCATCGACCTGGTGGTGGAGTCGGACGTGAACATCCTGGACATCGCCGCCCTGTCGGTGGTGGTGCGCGAGGCGGGGGGGGTGTTCACCGATCTGCAGGGCAGGCCCCTGACCCTGGAGACCACCAGTGTCCTGGCGGCCGCCACCCCCGAACTGCACGCCGCCGCCCTGGAGCGCCTGAACCCCTGAGGGCCCCTAGCAGTCGGGTCCCACCCGCTGCCACAGTCCGTCCACCAGGCCCTGGGCGGGCTGGAAGCGCACCTTGTAGGCCATCTTCGGGGTGAGGGGGTTCCAGTAGCCCAGGTACACATGGGGCAGCCCCTGTTCCCGGGTCGCCTCCAGTTGCCAGAGGATGGCGAAGGTCCCCGGACTGCGCCGTTCCAGCGCTGGATCAAAGAAGGTGTAGACGGCGGAAAGCCCCTGCGGTACCCGGTCAGCCACCGCCACACAGGCCAGCCGGCCCTCCAGAAGGAATTCCACCAGCCAGGTCTCGCACCAGCGGCTGGAGATGAACCCCCAGTACCCTTCCGGTGTGGGATGATCCATGCCGCCTTCCTGGTGGCGCTGGTTGACGTAGCGGCTGTAGAGATCGAAATGGGCGGGATCATAGACCGCCTCGCGGACCTGTACTTGCAGATCGGCGTTGCGCCGCCAGGTGCGTCGCTGGCCCCGGTTCGGCCGGAAGGTGGCCGCAGGTACCCGCAGGGACACGCAGGCATCGCACCCACGGCACTGATGACGATAGACGTGCTGACCGCTGCGGCGAAACCCCGCGTCCAGGAGTTGTCCATAGCTTTTGCCGTCCATTGGGCCCTTGGGGTCGGCAAAGACTGTGGTCATCTCCCGCTCTTCCAGATAGGGGCAGCGGTCGGGGGGGGTGGCGTAGAAGATCAGCGGGATGTTCCGGGGCGCGTGCACGTTCGGGGCGATCCGGGAAGGGTTGGAGGGAAGGCCTCTGCAGACCGTGGAGAGGGTCACCCTTGGAAGGTGGATCACCCCGTGGGGCGACATGCGTGCATAACCTCATTCGATCAATGAGGATTGTAGACGGGGAAAGGGGGGCAAAGGGTGATCTGGATCAGTCCCGCATGGGCCATTCCGGCCCGAAACGGGGATTCGGTAATCATGTTAAACTGTATGGCTGTCTGTTAAGCAACCGGAAGATTTCTTATGAATCCCGATCGACTTAGTAAGCTTGAGCAGGAGATCAGCCGCCGCATCATGATCCTCGATGGAGGCATGGGGACCACGATTCAGACCTACGGTCTGCAGGAGGCGGATTACCGCGGCGAGCGTTTTGCCGACTGGAGCTGCGACGTCAAGGGGAACAACGATCTCCTGGTGCTCACCCAGCCCAAGATCATTCGGGAAGTGCACGAGAAATTCCTGGAGGCCGGGGCCGACATCATTGAGGCCAACACCTTCAATGCCACCCGCGTGGCCATGGCCGACTACGAAATGGAGGACCTGGTCCCCGAGATCAACCGCGAGGCCGCCCGCATCGCCCGCGAGGCCGCAGACGCCTGGACCGAGAAGACCCCCGACCGCCCCCGGTTCGTGGCCGGGATCCTCGGCCCCACCAACCGCACCGCCAGCATCTCCCCGGACGTGAACGACCCGGGCAAGCGCAACATCCATTTCGATGACCTGGTGGCCGCCTACAAGGAGGCCGCGGAGAACCTCATCGACGGCGGCACGGACCTGCTGCTCATCGAGACGGTCTTCGACACCCTCAACGCCAAGGCCGCTGTCTTCGCCGTGGAGACCGTGTTCCACGAGCGGGGCGAGCGCTGGCCGGTGATGATCTCCGGCACCATCACCGATGCCTCCGGCCGCACCCTCACGGGGCAGACCACCGAGGCCTTCTGGAACTCCCTGCGCCACGCCCAGCCCTTCTCCGTGGGCCTGAACTGCGCCCTGGGGGCCAAGGACCTGCGCCCCTACGTGGAGGAGCTGTCCCGCATCGCCGACACCCGGGTCTCGGCCCACCCCAACGCCGGCCTGCCCAACGAGTTCGGCGGTTACGACGAGACCCCGGAGCAGATGGCCGAGGAGATCGTGCAATGGGCCGCCGAGGGCCACCTGAACATCATCGGCGGCTGCTGCGGCACCCAGCCGGAGCACATCCGGGCCATCCGCGAGGCGGTGGAGAGGCACGCCCCCCGCAGGATCCCCGAGATCGAGCCCGCCTGCCGCCTGTCGGGACTGGAACCGTTCAACATCACCGCGGACACCCTGTTCGTCAACGTGGGTGAACGCACCAACGTCACCGGCAGTGCCCGCTTCAAGCGCCTGATCAAGGACGGTGACTACGACACCGCCCTGGAGGTGGCCGCCGAGCAGGTGCAGAACGGGGCCCAGGTCATCGACGTGAACATGGACGAGGGCATGCTGGACGCCCTGGAGGCCATGCAGCGCTTCCTGAACCTGGCCGCCGCCGAGCCGGACATCTCCCGCGTGCCGGTGATGATCGACTCCTCCAAATGGGAGGTGATCGAGGCCGGCCTCAAGTGCATACAGGGCAAGGGGATCGTCAACTCCATCTCCCTGAAGGAGGGGGAGGAGAAGTTCATCCACCAGGCTCGGCTGTTGCGCCACTACGGGGCCGCCGTGGTGGTCATGGCCTTCGATGAGGAAGGCCAGGCCGATACCCAGCAGCGCAAGGTGGAGATCTGTCAGCGGGCCTACAGGATCCTCACCGAGCAGGTGGGCTTCCCGGCCGAGGACATCATCTTCGACCCCAATGTCTTCGCCATCGCCACGGGGATCGAGGAGCACAACAACTACGGCGTGGACTTCATCGAGGCCACCCGCGAGATCAAGAAGACGCTGCCCCATGCCCTGGTGTCCGGCGGTGTCTCCAATGTCTCCTTCTCCTTCCGGGGCAACAACCCGGTGCGCGAGGCCATCCACGCCGTGTTCCTGTACCACGCCATCAAGGCGGGCATGGACATGGGCATCGTCAACGCCGGCCAGCTGGCCGTCTACGACGAGATCCCCGAGAAGCTGCGCGATGCGGTGGAGGACGTGGTCCTCAACCGCCGCGACGACGCCACCGAGCGCCTGCTGGACATGGCCGAGGAATTCCGTGGCAGCGGCGTCGAGGCCAAGAAGGAGGATCTGGAATGGCGTGAACTGCCGGTGGCTGAACGCCTCCGGCATGCCCTGGTCAAGGGCATCGACACCTATGTGGTGGAGGATGTGGAAGAGGCCCGCCAGACCTTCGAACGGCCCATCCATGTGATCGAGGGGCCGCTGATGGATGGCATGAACGTGGTCGGGGACCTCTTCGGCGCCGGCAAGATGTTCCTGCCCCAGGTGGTCAAGTCCGCCCGTGTCATGAAGAAGGGCGTGGCCCATCTGATCCCCTACATCGAGGCGGAGAAGACCGACGACTCCGAGAACAACGGCCGCATCCTCATGGCCACGGTGAAGGGGGACGTGCACGACATCGGCAAGAACATCGTCGGCGTGGTGCTGCAGTGCAACAACTTCGAGGTCATCGACATCGGCGTCATGGTGCCGGGGCAGCAGATCCTGGAGGCCGCCCAGGAGCACAAGGTGGACGTCATCGGTCTCTCCGGGCTCATCACCCCCTCCCTGGAGGAGATGTCCAACTTCGCCGCCGAACTGCAGCGCGTGGGCCTGAAGACCCCACTGATGGTGGGCGGCGCCACCACCTCCCGGGCACACACCGCGGTGAAGATCGCCACCCAGTACGAAGGCCCCACCGTCTGGGTGAAGGATGCCTCCCGCGCCGTGGGCGTGGCCCAGAGCCTGGTGAGCCCGGAACTGCGCGGCCCCTACGCCGAGAAGATCTCCAAGGAATACGCCGAGGTGCGCGAGCAGCACGGCGCCCGCCAGCAGAAGCAGGACTGGCTCAAGCTGGAGGAGGCCCGGGCCAACAAGCCGGCCATCGACTGGTCCGACTACACCCCGCCGCGTCCGGCGGTGCTGGATGGGGGCGCCATGGATCAAGGGGGGCCGGCCCCGGAGGTCCTGCAGCCCCACGGGAAGGACAGCGCCCTGCTGCGCTTCGACGACTACCCCCTGGACCGGCTGGTGGACTACATCGACTGGACGCCGTTCTTCCGCGCCTGGGACCTGCATGCCGCCTATCCGCGCATCCTGGACGATGAGGTCGTGGGCGAGGAGGCCCGCAAGCTCTTCGCCGATGCCCAGCCCATGCTACGCCAGATCATCGACGAGGGCTGGCTCAAGGCCCGCGCCGTGGTGGGCTTCTTCCCGGCCAACAGCGTGGACGAGGACGACATCCAGCTGTTCAAGGATGCCGGAGGCCAGGACCCCCTGATGCGCCTGCACCATGTGCGCCAGCAGACCCGCAAGCCGCGCCAGGGCCCCAACATGTGCCTCTCGGACTTCGTCGCCCCGGGCGAGACGGGCCAGCGGGACTATCTGGGGGCCTTCGCCGTCACCACCGGCATCGGCATCGACGAGCACGTGCGGCGCTTCGAGGAGGGCAACGACGACTACTCCGCCATCATGCTCAAGGCCCTGGCGGACCGTCTGGCCGAGGCCTTCGCCGAGCACATGCACGAGCGGGTGCGCCGCGAGTTCTGGGGTTACGCCCCGGACGAGGGCCTCACCAACGAGGAACTCATCAAGGAGAAATACCGTGGCATCCGGCCCGCCCCCGGCTATCCGGCCTGCCCGGAGCACACGGAGAAGGGCCTGCTGTGGGAGCTGATCGATCCGGTGGAGCACGCCGGCATGTCCCTTACCGACAGCTATGCCATGAGTCCGGCGTCCTCGGTGTCCGGCTTCTATTTCGGCCATCCCGAGTCCCGCTACTTCGGCGTGGGCAAGCTCAACCGCGACCAGGTCACGGACTACGCCCGGCGCAAGGGCATGGACCAGGCCGAGGCCGAGCGCTGGCTGGCGCCTAATCTGGGCTACGATCCGGACTGATGGGGCGG
>JBKGXY010000067.1:0-11502 GCA_046546415.1 Ectothiorhodospira sp. | reverse complement strand
CTCCGACACCTGCAGGTTGAACAGACCCAGGGAGACCCAGCGTGTGGCGCCGTTGACGGTGTGCCCCACCCCCGGCAACAGCACCAGCACCAGCAACAGGAAGATCCCCAGGAGGGCCAGGGCCCCAGCCCGCTCCCAGACCTCCAGCGGGGTACAGTACACCCCCCAGGCCATGATCCCTCCCATGATCACATAGATCACCTGGCGCACCAGGAAATGGAAGGGATTGCCCAACTGGGCATCGGCCACCCCGATGGAGGCCGAGGCCACCATCACCAGCCCCAGGGACACCAGGGCGGCCACCGCCAGGGCCAGCGCCGGGTCCAGCCGCTGGCGCAGGCCGATCACCAGACGCTCGCCCCCGTCCCGGGTGGCATGGAGTTGCGTGCTGCTCATGCCAGATCCCTCCGTACCGCGGCCTCGAAGACCTCGCCCCGGTGCGCGTAGCCCCGAAACATGTCGAAGCTGGCACAGGCGGGGGACAACAGGACGCTGTCCCCCGCCTGTGCCAGGCGGCCAGCCTCGGCCACCGCCTGTTCCATGTCCGGGGCCCGGATCACCGGCACGGTGCCATTCAGGGCGGACTCGATGCGCGCGGCATCCTGTCCCAGCAGGACGACGCCCCGGGCCCTGCCGCGCACTGCTTCGCGCAGGGGGGTGAAATCCTGCCCCTTGCCCTGGCCGCCGGCGATGAGGACCACCGGACCCTCCAGTCCGGACAGGGCCGCCAGGGTGGCCCCCAGATTCGTACCCTTGGAATCGTTGTACCAATCCACCCCACGCACCCGGGCCACCCACTGGCAGCGGTGAGGCAGTCCGGCAAAGCCCCCCAGGGCCTCGAGACTGCTCTTGCGGGGCAGACCCGCCGCCCGGGCCAGGGCCAGGGCCGCCAGGGCATTGGACAGGTTGTGCCGGCCCGACAGACGCAGGGCCGAGACCGGCATCAGCGGTTCCCCGCCACAGGCCAGCCACTCCCCATCCCCGCGGGGCAGCAGGCCGAAATCGCCGGCCACAGGCCGATCCAGGCCGAAGCCGATCCCCGGAGCCCCGGGCATGGCCCGCACCCAAGGGTCGTCCCGGTTGCGCACGGCCACCCCGGCACCGACGTAGATCCGGGCCTTGGCGGCGGCATAGGCGTCCAGGTCCGGGTGACGGTCCATGTGGTCGGGGGCGAGGTTGAGCACCGCCGCGACCGCGCAGCGCAGGCCCCGGGCGGTCTCCAGCTGGAAACTGGAGAGCTCCAGCACGTAGAGATCCGGTTCCGGTTCCGCCAGCAGGTCCAGGGCCGGGGGCCCCAGGTTGCCGCCCACACCCACCCGGTAACCGGCGGCCCGGACCATCTCCCCCACCAGGCTGGTGACGGTACTCTTGCCGTTGGAACCGGTGATCCCCACCACCGGGGCGCGTGCGGCAGCGGCAAAGAGGGCGATGTCCCCCAGGATGCACGCCCCCGCCGCCCGGGCCGCGGCCACGGCGGGCTCCTGCGGGCTCACCCCCGGGCTCAACACCAGGCGCTCGAAACCGCTGAACAGGCGGGGATCGAAGGGGCCGCAGTGCACCGGGATCGCGGGATCCAGGGCCCGCAGGGCGGACAACCCGGGCGGCGCGGGCCGGGAATCGGCCACGCAGAACCCCTCCCCGCGGGCGGCCAGATGCCGCGCCACGGAGAGGCCCGTCGCGCCCAGTCCCACGATCAGCGTGCTCATCGTCTGCAATGCGCCCTCCCCTTCATCGGATCTTCAGGGTGGCCAGGCCCACCAGGACCAGGACCACGGTGATGATCCAGAACCGCACGATGACCCGGGGTTCGGGCCAGCCCTTGAGTTCGAAATGGTGGTGCAGCGGTGCCATGCGAAAGACCCGGCGCCCCGTGATGCGGTAGGACAGCACCTGCACGATCACCGAAAGGGTCTCCACCACGAAGACCCCACCCATGATCACCAGCACGATCTCCTGGCGGGTCACCACCGCCATCAGGCCCAGGGCCGCCCCCAGGGCCAGGGCCCCCACGTCGCCCATGAAGACCTGCGCCGGATAGGCGTTGAACCAGAGAAAGCCCATGCCGGCCCCCACCAGGGCGGCGGTGAAGACCGTCAGTTCCCCCACCCCTTGCACGAAGGGGATCCCCAGATAGTCGGCGAAGATGGCGTGGCCAGAGACGTAGGCGAAGATCCCCAGTGCCCCGGCCACCAGCACGCTGGGCATGATGGCCAGCCCGTCCAGTCCGTCGGTGAGGTTCACCGCGTTGCTGGAGCCCACCACCACCAGCCAGGTCAGGAGGATGAACCAGGGGCCCAGCTCGATGGCCACATCCTTGAAAACGGGCACGATCAGGGTGGTCTCGATGGGTGCCTGGGCCGTGAAGTACAGGAAACCGGCGCACCCCAGGGCCACGATGGATTGCCACAGGAACTTGCTGCGGGCCGACAGGCCGCGGCTGTTGCCGTAGCGCAGCTTCAGGTAATCGTCGATGCCACCGATCAGCCCGAACAGGAGGGTGGTGACCAGCAGGACCCAGACGAAACGGTTGGTCAGATCGCTCCAGAGCAGGGTGCTCAGGGCCACGGCCACCAGGATCAGCGCCCCACCCATGGTGGGGGTGCCCGCCTTGTCCAGATGGCTCTCGGGACCATCGTCGCGCACCTGCTGCCCGATCTTGTACAGGGTGAGGCGCTTGATCATCCCAGGGCCGATGGCGAAGGCGATGAGCAGGGCCGTGAGCACCCCCAGGATGGCCCGCAGGGTCAGATACTGGAAGGCATTAAAGCCAGTGTGATACTGGCCGAGATACTCAAACAGAATGAGCAGCATGCCCATCTTCCCCAGAATGCTTGTTGTGTTCCCCCGGGACAGGCGCCAGGAGGGCGTGGACCACCGTTTCCATGTACTGCGACCGGGATCCCTTCACCAGCACCGCATCCCCCACCTTCAACTCGTCCTGCAGGGCCGCCACCAGGGCCTGCCGGTCCGGGAAGTGGCGACCGCCCGGACCGAAGGCCTCCACCGCGTGCCGGGACAGGGGGCCGGTGGCCCAGAGCCCATCCAGGCCGCGGGCAACGGCATCGCGACCCACCGCCGCGTGCAGTGCGGGGCCCGCTTCCCCCAGTTCCCCCATGTCTCCCAACACCAGGAACCGCCGCCCGGACTCTCGGGCGAGGACATCGATGGCCGCCCGCACCGAGGCGGGGTTGGCGTTATAGCTGTCGTCGATGAGGCGCACGCCATCGCGTCCGTCCCGCGTCACCAGGCGCCCCGGAACGGGGGACATGGCCTCCAGACCGGACTTCACCGCCGCCAGATCCACCCCCAGGGCCAGGGCGACGGCCGTCGCCGCCAGGGCATTGCCGTGGTTGTGTGCACCCGCCAGGGGCAGGGCCACCGTCACCGCCCCTCCACCGGTGGTGATGAAAAGGTGTCCCCGGGGATCCACTTCGCCCGAGACCTCCACACCGGGGCGCAGGCCGAAGCGCATCACCCGACGTTCGGTGTTGAGCCCGGCCCAGTAACCGGCGTGGGGGTCATCGGCGTTGAGTACGGCCACCCCGTCCGGCCCAAGCCCCTGGAAGATCTCCCCCTTGGCCCGGGCCACCGCCTCGACGCTGCCAAAGCCCTCCAGATGGGCCGGACCGGCGTTGGTGATCAGGGCCACATCCGGGGCCGCCAGCGCCGTGAGCCCGGCGATCTCCCCGGGATGGTTGGCCCCCATCTCGATCACCGCGAAACGGTCCTCCGGCGAGAGGGACAGCAGGGTCAGGGGGACACCGAGTTCGTTGTTCAGGTTGCCGTGGGTGGACAGGACGGATCCCGCGGTGCGCAGGATGGCCGCCAGCATCTCCTTGACCGTGGTCTTGCCATTGCTGCCCGTGAGGGCCACCACCCGGGCCGTGCACCGCTGGCGCCAGGCGGCGGCCAGATCCGCCAGGGCACGGCGGGTATCGTCCACCTCCACCCGGGGTAGCGGACTGGATACGGGGTGTTCCACCAGCAGGGCCGCGGCGGGCAGTTCCGGGTCCACGAAGCGGTGGGCATCGAAGCGCGGCCCCCGCAGGGCCACGAAGAGGGCCTCCGGCGCGGGCTGCCGGGTGTCGGTGCACACCCCCGCCACGGCCCTGTCGGCCCCGTGCAGGCGCCCACCGGTGATCCGTGCCACCTCGGAGAGGGACAGGCGCATCATGGTCCACCCTCCCCTTGGGTGAGGACGGCGGCCAGGCGGCGATCGCTGTGGGGACGGCACCCCCCCCCGATGATCTGCCCGGTCTCGTGCCCCTTGCCCGCCACCAGGATCAGGTCGCCGGGCCCCGCACGCCCGAAGGCCAGGCGCACGGCGGCCTCCCGGTCCGGGTCCACAAGGACCGAGTCGGCATCGGAGAAACCGGCGCAAACCTCCCGCAGGATGGCCATGGGGTCCTCGTGGCGGGGGTTGTCGCTGGTGAGGACGACCCGGTCGGCATGGCGCTCGGCGGCGGCGGCCATGAGCGGGCGCTTGCCCCGGTCGCGCCCACCGCCGCAGCCGAAGACGCACCACAGCTGGCCCGTGCAATGTTCGCGGGCCGCCTGCAGGGCCTGGGCAAGGGCCCCGGGGGTATGGGCATAGTCCACCACCAGCGTCGGGGTGCCGTGCCCGCGAAAGCATTCCATGCGCCCCGGCACGGTGGCGGCATGGCCCAGGCGCTCCAGGGCCTCCGACAGCCCCATGTCCAGACTCAGCAGTCCGCCCAGTGCGGCCAGCAGGTTGTACACGTTGAACCGACCCAGGACTCCCGCCTCCAGGACACCTTCGCCCCAGGGCGTCGCCACACGGAAGCGCAGACCCCGGGGCAGGCATTCCACCTCCCGGGCCAGCAATTGATCCCGTCCAGCGGCATCGGGGGACAGACCATAGCCCAGGATGGGTATCCGCCCGTCCAGCCGCCCCGCAAGCCGGGCCCCGAAGGGGTCATCCAGGTTGAGCACGGCGCTCTTGAGGGTGGGCCAGCTGAACAGCCGGGCCTTGGCCTCGCCGTAGGCATGGGGGGTCCCATGGTAATCTAGGTGATCCCGCCCTAGGTGGGTGAGGAGGGCCACGTCGAACTCGACACCGTCCACCCGGTGCTGGTGCAGGGCGTGGGAGGAGACCTCCATCACCACGCGGCGCACCCCCTGTCCCCGCAGGTCCGCCAGACAGGCCTGCACGGTGAGGGGGTCCGGGGTGGTCAGACCCGATGGATCCAGGGCACCGGGCCGGCCGTTGCCCAGGGTCCCCATCAGGCCGCAGGGGGTGCCCGACGTATCCAGGGCGGTGGCCAGGAAATGACAGACGGAGGTCTTGCCGTCGGTACCGGTCACCCCCGCCACCTGCATGCCGTGACTGGGATGGTCATGGAACCGGGCGGCGAGGGGCCCCAGGTGATGACGCAGTTCCGGGACGGCGACGCAGGGCACACCCAGGGCCGCAGCATCCGGTGGGGCGGCATCATCGGCCGGTTCCCAGACGACGGCCACGGCCCCCCGCGCCACCGCCTGGTGGGCGTGATGCAGGCCGTGGCCATCTCCACCGGCCAGGGCGAAGAAGACCTCCCCGGGCCCCACCCGGCGGCTGTCCAGGGCCAGACCCGACACGAGCGGGTCCATGCCGGGGGGCACGGCAACACCCACCGCCTCTAGGAGCCGTGCGAGCCGCCAGGGCTGGACATGATGCGGGGACCGGCTCATGTGGGCACCCGTGGTTCGGGTCCGGTGACCGTGCGCAGTTCGGGCAGGTCATCCGGCGGGATATCCAACAGCCGCAGGGCCCCCTGCATCACCCGGGAGAAGATCGGGGCGGCCACCTGCCCCCCGTAATGCTCGGCCCCTGTGGGCTCGTCGAGCATCACCACCATCACCAGGCGGGGATCGCTGGCGGGGGCCATGCCGGCGAACAGGGCTCGGTGACGGCCCTCGGCGTAGCCGTCGCTCCCCAGTTTGCGGGCGGTGCCGGTCTTTCCGGCGACACGGTAACCCTCCACCGCCGCCCGGGTTCCGGTCCCCTCGGGGGCAACGGCGGCCTCCAGCATGCGCACCACGCCCCGTGCGGTATCCCGGCTCATCACCCTCCGGGAACGGGAAGAAACATCACCGGGGGTGAAGTGGGCCGGCATGAGGACCCCGTCGTTGGCCAGCGCGGCATAGGCCTGGGCCAGTTGCAGGATCGAGACGGAGAGCCCATACCCGAAGGCCATGGTGGCCTGTTCCACCTCCCGCCAGTAGAGGAAATCCCGCAGACGGCCGTCGGCCTCCCCGGGGAACCCGCTGCCGGTACGGCGGCCGAATCCGGCGCTGTGGAGGATCTCCCAGAGACGGCGGGGTTCCATATCCAGGGCCAGCTGGGCCGCCCCCACGTTGGAGGACTTCACCAGCAGGGTGGTCAGGTCGATGCGTCCGTAGTTGCGATGATCCGTAACCCGGGCATCCCCCACCCGCATGAACCCCGGATCGGTATCCAGCATGCTGTCGGCATGGAAACGGCCGGATTCCAGGGCAGCGGCCACGGTGAAGGGCTTCATGGTGGATCCGGGCTCGATGGTGTCGGTCACCGCCCGGTTGCGGTAGCGCCCGCTCATCAGGGTCTTGCGGTTGTTGGGGTTGAAGGAGGGCTGGTTGGCCATGGCCAGGACCTCCCCACTGCGGGCATCCAGGATCACCAGGGATCCGGCCCGTGCGCCCTGGGCCTTCATTGCCGCCTTGAGTTCCCGGTAGGCCAGGTACTGGACCCGCTGATCCAGTGTCAGGCGCAGATCCTGCCCGGGCCGGGGGGGGCGGATGTTCTCCACATCCCGGATGATCCGGCCGTGACGGTCCTGGAGCACCCGCTTGGCCCCTGCCTCACCGGAGAGCCGTTCATCGAAGGTCAGCTCCAGTCCCTCCTGGCCCTGATCATCGATGTTGGTGAAGCCCAGAACGTGGGCCACCACCTCGCCCAGGGGGTAATAGCGCCGGTATTCCCGCTGCAGACCGACGCCGGGGATCTCCAGGGCGGCCACCCGGCGTCCCATCTCGGGGGTGACATGACGGCGGATGTAGACGAATTCACGGCCGATGCGGTGTTCCATGCGTTGACGCAGGGCCCGGGGATCCATACTCAGGGTCCGGGCCAGGGCCGCCAGACCCTCGGGATCGGCCAGGGCCTTGGCGGGATGGGCCCAGACCGTGTCCACCGGGGTGCTCATGGCCAGGGGCTCGCCGTTGCGGTCGGTGATCATGCCGCGGTGGGCGGGCAGGGACACTACCCGCAGCTGGCGCGCCTCCCCCTCTCCACGCAGGAAATCCTGCTGCAGCACCTGCAGATCCACGCCCCGGAGCACCACCACCGTGAAGGCGAGTGCGAACACCCCCAGCACGAAGGCGTGGCGCCAGGGCTTCACGGTTGTGGATCGCTCGTTCATCATCGTTCCATCAGGATCACGGTACTGCGGGCATCGGGCATTCGCATATCCAGTCGCTCACGCGCCTCGCGTTCGATGCGCCCATGGGTGGCCCAGGTACTCTGTTCCAATTGCAGCCGCCCCCATTCCACGTTCAGTTCATCCCGCCGCTCCAGGGCCTGCTGCAACTCCATGAACAGGACCCGGCCCTGATGCCGGCTGTACACCACCGCCAGCGCAGTGGACATCACCAGGACGAAGATCAGACCCGCAAGCCACGGACGCCCCTTCATTCCAGGCGTTCGGCCACCCGCAGGACCGCGCTGCGGGCCCTGGGATTGACCTCCACCTCGTGTTCCTCCGCCCGGAGTGCCCGTCCCACGTGGCGCATGGTGCGCCCCGGGGGGGGATCCCTCACCGGCAGCCCCCGCGGCAGGGGCTCGCCTTGCACCTGCCGCCGGATGAACCGCTTCACGCGGCGGTCCTCCAGGGAATGGAAACTGATCACCACCAGGCGCCCCCCCGGGGCCAGGGCGGCCGGCACCTGCCCCAGGCAGGCATCCAGGGCCTCCAGTTCCCCGTTCACATGCATGCGGATGGCCTGAAAGCTGCGCGTGGCCGGATGCTTGTGCCGCTCATGCCGGGGCACCGCCCCGGCGATGAGCGCCGCCAGGGTCCCCGTGCGCAGGATCGGGGCTTCCTGGCGGGCCGACACCAGGCGCCGTGCGATGCGACGGGCATAGCGTTCCTCCCCCAGTTCGCGCAGCACACCGGCGATCTCCGTCTCTTCGGCCCGGGCCAGCCAGTCCGCCGCCGACTCCCCCCGGGTGGGATCCATGCGCATGTCCAGGGGTCCATCCCGGGTGAAGCTGAATCCCCGCTGCGGGTCATCCAGCTGGGGCGAGGAGACCCCCAGGTCCAGCAGGATCCCGTCCACCTCTCCGTTCAGCCCCCGCTCCGTCAGGATCCCACCCAAGGCCGCGAAGGAGGCCCGCACGAACTCCAGCCCCTGGCCCATCCGCCGGGCCGCGATCTCCGCCTCCGGGTCCCGGTCCAGCGCGATCAGACGGCCCTGCGGTCCGAGACGCTCCAGGATGGCGGCGCTATGCCCCCCGCGCCCGAAGGTGGCATCCACATAGCATCCTCCCGGACGGACCGACAGACCCTCCAGGGTCTCTCGAAGCAGCACCGGGCGATGGGTATCGCCCCCAACCTCAGAGGGCGATGGAGTCAAGGCCATCACCCGGTTCACCTGCGTCTTCCTCTTCCTGGAACCACGCGTCCCGGGACCGCATCCACTTGTCCTCATCCCACAGTTCGAACTTGTTGCCCTGCCCCACCAGCACGGCGCGCTTTTCCAGTCCGGCGAATTCGCGCAGGGGGGTGGGGATCAGGATCCGCCCCTGCCCGTCCAGGTCGCACTCGGTGGCATGGCCCACCAGCAGGCGCTGCAGCCGGCGCACCCGCCGATCCACGTTGGGACGGCTCATGAGGGCCTGCTCGATACGCTCCCACTCGGGAAGGGGATAGACCAGGAGACAGCCGTCCCGGTCCACGGTGACGACGAGATGCCCTTCACAGGTGTCCTCGAGGCGCTCGCGGTACCGGTGCGGCATCGCCATGCGCCCCTTGGTGTCGAGATTCAGATTGGTCACACCGCGAAACACGACAGCCTCGGGCCTCCGGGCGCGCCCCCTGACGGTGTGGTGATCCAGGATCCCCGTGAACGCACGCCATCAGGGGTAAGATTCCAGGCCGGAAAACCCACCAGCCACCACACATCCCCATGCATCCCCACTATAGGTAGGCCCTCACAGGGGTGTCAAGGCAAACCCCTGCCCGGGTGTGCGGAATTTATGCTTGCGTCACAAATACTTACCCGAACCTTCACATCCACGGCTCACCCGGGGATGGAGTTTTCATAAAGATCAATCGGTTGCCTGAAATACTTCAGAAAAAGAACGAGAAAACATCCAACCCCAGCCTGGGGCCTTCATCTGGGGCCTTCACGGGGATGAACGGTAGGAGGACGGGACCGGGCGGACCCGCCGGAGGGAATGAGAGGTGGGAGTCGGCCGATAAGCCGGGTTCTGTCTGGGACAGCCATTCATCTGGGACGCGCGTCACCACGCGCCTCAAGCGGCCTACCCGGGTGCAGTGCGGGCCACACCAGTGCACCCCTATTTGGCCTTGCTCCGGGCGGGGTTTACCGTGCCACGGCGTGTTGCCACCCGCGCGGTGCGCTCTTACCGCACCCTTTCACCCTTGCCTGTGCCCTTCCGGGCCATCGGCGGTCTGCTCTCTGCGGCACTTTCCGTCGGCTCGCGCCGCCCAGGGGTTACCTGGCGCCCTGCCCTGTGGAGCCCGGACTTTCCTCCACGGCACGAGGCCGCAGCGGCTGTCTGGCCGACTCCGGGTTCCATAGTACTGTGGATGTGGATCGTTGGAAACATCCGGCAACGCGGGCCCGGCCAATCAACGTCGCGTGTCGTCCGATTCCGATTCACGGCCCGGCAATTCCAGCGCCCGGGCATAGAGCCGGTTGCGTGGCAGGCCGGTGATCTCCGCGACCAGACGGGCGGCGCGCTTCACCGACATCTCCCGGAGGCAGAGCGCAAGGATGCGTTCTGCCTCGAGGCCTACGTCCCCTGCCGGTTCTTCCGGGGCACCGGCCACCAAAACCACGAATTCCCCACGCCGGCGGTCGGGATCCCCCCCCAGCCAGGACCGGAGACCTTCCAGCGAATCGCCCCGGACCTGCTCGAAGGTCTTGGTGAGCTCCCGGGCCACCACCGCCCGCCGCGTCCCGCCCAGGACCCTGGCCATATCCTCCAGGCTCCCACCGATGCGGTGACTGGACTCGTAGAAGATCAGGGTGCAGGTCTCACGGGCCAGGGCCTCCAGGCGGTGACACCGGGCCTGGGATCGTGCCGGGAGGAACCCCTCGAACAGGAATCGATCCGAGGGCATCCCGCTCACCGAAAGGGCGGCCACAAAGGCACTGGGCCCCGGGATCGGAGCAACCCGGATCCCCGCCTCCCGTGCCGCGGATACCAGACGGTAGCCTGGATCGCTGACCAGCGGGGTGCCGGCATCGCTCACCAGGGCCAGGGCCTCACCCGCCTGCAGCCGGTTCAGGAGACCCGGAACCTGGCGTTGCTCGTTGTGCTCGTGGAGACTCACCAGGGGGGTACGGACCCCCACATGGGTCAGGAGACCCGCGGTATGGCGCGTATCCTCGGCGGCGATACAGGACACACCGGAGAGCACCTCCACCGCGCGGCGGGAGAGATCCCCAAGGTTGCCGATGGGGGTGGCCACAACGTAGAGCACCCCGCTCTCAATTGACACGTTGCACCCTGCCCAAGATACTGACCCTTTTGTAGAAAAGGGATCAGTCTAACCCGCCCGCGGACACTGCGAAAGCGGTCCCGGGGACACCCCTGCCGAGAACCCGATACGGATCGCATGATGCCCCTCCCCCCCCGTACTGCCGCACAGCCTCCCCGAATCCCCCGGCGTATCCCTCGCTCGCTCCTGTCGGCCGGATGGCTCATCCTCCTCCTGATCGGTGGATGCGCGGGTCTCGACCCCGCCCCATCGACGGATGAGGTCCCCCCGGAAGAGGCCCGGGCCCTGGTGGAGGCGGGGGACCCCGTGGGGGCGGCCCGTTTGTATCTGGAGGCCGCTGACCAGGCACGGGGGGAACGCAAGGCGCAGCTGCAGCTGGAGGCCCTGGACCTGCTCACCCGCAACGACGTCGGGGAGAGCGCCTGGCAAAGGGCGGAGACGCTGGCCCGGGAACTGGACGAACGGCGGCTGGGCGAGGTGGGTCGGAACCGCTTCTCCGTATTCCGGGCCCGCCTCGCCCTGTACCAGGGGAACCCCGAATCGGCCCTGGAGCACCTCCCCGACGACCCTGAATCATGGGCAGCCCCCCTGGACCATCAGGCCCTTGAGATCCGGGGGCAGGCGCGCTGGGACACGGGGCAATGGTCCGGTGGCATCGAGGATCTGGCCGCCGTGGCCGCCGGGAGGGAAGAGGCGGTCCCCTCGGCGGCGGAGGCGCTCTGGGAGCGCCTCTCGAAAGCCCCCGAGAAGACCCTGGATGAACTGGATACCG
>JBKGXY010000066.1:0-11503 GCA_046546415.1 Ectothiorhodospira sp. | reverse complement strand
CCCCAATGCTGAATCCGAAGACAGCCCTCAGGCTAGCCCCTGGACTGACGAGCAGAACAAAAAGGGGCCGCCGGGGGCGGCCCGGTCCCTCTCTTCATGCGTTCAGGTCACACGGCCGACCAGGGCGGCGGCCTCGGCCGTGAGACGGCCATTGCGGACGCAATCGTTCATGGCGATACCCCGATAGGCATTGCCGGTAAGGTGGAGGCCACGATGTTGTCCGGCCTGCTCCATGATGGCGTCCACGGCCTGGATATGACCCACCGGGTAGCCGGGGAGACCCTTGTGCCAGCGCTTGACGAAGGTGGCGTCCGGGGCCTTCTCGATCCCCAGGCCCTTGCGCACACCTTCCAGCGCCTCCCGGATCAGGGTGTCCGGGTCCTGTTCCACCTTGTGTGGGGCCCGTTGTCCGCCCAGCATCACGCGTACGCTCTTCATCCCATCGGGGGCACGGTCCGGGAAGATGCTGCTGTCCCAGAGGATGCCCAGCACGGGGAGATCCGCGTCGCCGGTGGTGAGCAGCCCGAAGCCGTCCAGCGGGTGCTCCAGTTCCTTCCAGCCGAAACCCACCACGGCGATGGGCGAATAGTCGAGGGCTGACAGCTGACCGGAGAGGTCCGGATCCAGCTGCTTCAGGATGCCGGCGGCGGCGTGGGCGGGGGTGGCCAGGATCACCTGATCCATGGGCAGGGATTCACCGCCCACATGGACTCGATATCCGTCCCCGTCCTTGCTGATGGATTCCACCGGGGCCCCCGTGTGCCATTGGGCATTCACCTGTTGTTGCAGGTGATCGACCATGGTGCTCATCCCCCCCTTGAAGCTCATGAGGACCCCGCCCGGTCCTGCGCTCTGCTTGCGCCGCTTGATCATGCCCTTGAACAGGCCGCCGTATTCCTGCTCCAGCCTCACCACCAGGGGAAAGGCGGCCTGAACGGAGACCCGATCCGCGGTGGTCCCGTAGATCCCTGCGGTCATGGCGTCCAGGAAGACATCGGTGAAGGCCTTGCCCAGTCTCCGGTAACCGAAGGCCTGCAGGGTCTCGTCGCTGTCGTCCCGTTTGGGTGGGATGAAGACCTCACCGAGCACCCGCAGCTTCTGCATCGCCGTGAGCAGTTCCGAGCGGGCAAATTTGCCGGGGCCATCGGGGAAGGGATGCATGCGGTCCGTGTAGATGAATCGCCGGCGGGCGGCGTCCTCGCTTCGAAGGAGGATGTCAGAGGCCTGGCTTTCCTCCACCAGCTTGAGCATGTCGGGCTTGTTGCTGAGGAAGCCGTTGCCCCCTTCCTCGAAGAGGAAACCGTCCTGGTTCACGGTGTGCATGGTCCCGCCCAGGTGCTCGTTGGCCTCGAAGACGTGGACCTCGGCATCGCTCCGGGAACGGTTGAGGTAGAAGGCCGTGCTCAGGCCGCTGATTCCTGCGCCGATGATCGCCACCCGCATGATGGGGATTCTCCTCTTTGCAAATAGGGTTGTAGGGCCCGGCTTCCGTCGGTGGAGCCGGGGGGGAGATGTTTTTCCAGGGATTCAGTGTGCCTGCTTCGGCCGTTGGGCGATGAAACGGGTGGAGATACCGAAGGTGTCGTCCTTCACCTGGACGATCGCGAATCCGGCGGCCTCCAGTTTCTCCACCAGGGCCTGGCTGGTGAGAAAGCCCTGGATCGATTCAGGAAGGTAGCTGTAGGCCTCGGGATCACGGGAGATGAAGGCCCCCACCTTCGGTAGCACCCGGGACATATAGAACCGGCCCAGGCGGTCCATGGGTCCCGGTCGGGCGGGGCTCATGAATTCGAGGATCAGGAGATGACCGCCAGGCTCCAGGACGCGGTGGAATTCACGCAGCGCACCATCCACGTCCAGGACATTGCGGATGCCATAGCTGATGCTGAGCATGTCCGCTGCCCCATCTTCGAGGGGCAGGTCGGTGGCCGGGGCCTCCATGAACCCGGCGTTCTTGACCTTGCGCCTGGCCAGTTCCAGCATCCCCCTGGCCGGGTCCACCCCGGTGGCCTGGTGGATGTCGGTCCCTGTGGCGCGGCCCGCCTCGCGCCAGGAGAGGATCAGATCGCCGGTCCCAGTGGCCACGTCCACCAGGTGGCGCACCGACCGGCCATGGGCCTGGAGGGCGGCCTGACAGCCGTTGCGGCGCCACCGCTGATCGATCCCGAAGCTCAGGATGCGGTTGAGCCGGTCATAGGTGGGGGAGATGTCGTTGAACATCTGGATGATGCGCTGCTGTCTGTCCATGGGGTGTCCGGATGGAAAATGAAAGGGGGTCGCGCGGGGGTGGCGTCAGGGGCCATCCCCGGAAGAATCCGCATTGGGAGGGATGTCCCGGGATTCCTCCAGCAATCGCTGCCGGAT
The DNA here is from genome assembly GCA_046546415.1 of Ectothiorhodospira sp. Lineage (GTDB taxonomy): Bacteria > Pseudomonadota > Gammaproteobacteria > Ectothiorhodospirales > Ectothiorhodospiraceae > Ectothiorhodospira. Next base: position 9,139 of record JBKGXY010000066.1, on the reverse strand, counting down.
GCGTTCAAAGGCCTGCTCGCTGATGTGGTGGACGATGGGTTTGGCGACCCGGCCCACCGTCTTGTCCAGCAGGCGGTTGTGCAGATGGTATTCGATGGTCAGGCGGACCCGCGTGCCGCCCCGGGCGGGGCTCAGGCGATACCGCCCGGTGTTGCGGATGCCACTGCGGGATTCCCATTTCAGGCCGTGGGGTGGATCCTCCTCGACGATGGCCACGTCCCAGTGGAAGTGCATGCCGTTGGCATGCACGGTCCAGCGGTAGGTCCGGTCGTCCAGGGGGACGACGGATTGGACGGCATCGGCGTAGCGCGGGAATTCGTCCACCCGGCGGATGAGGGCGTAGACCTTCTCGGGTTCCGCCGGGAACCGCATGTCATGTTCGATCACCGGCATGAACGGCTCCAGTATGGCTTGGATGTTGGCCGCCAGGGCCCCGGGTGCCCCCCCGTCCCGCGGGGATGGCAGGGTTATGTCAGAGCATGGCCCGGGGGTCAAGCGATGCCGTCAACGGCCGCCTCGGCCTGCCGCGCGATGTTGCGGGCCATGGTGCCGAAGAGGACGGCATGGGCCGGAGCCATAGTGTACCAATAGAGAAGGCCCGGCATACCCGCGGGGTGCCAGTGGTTGACCACGTCGATGCGTGTGCCCCCGTCCTCGGGGGTGAGCTCGAACTCCAGCACCCCCGCCCCTGGGGCACGCATGCCGAACCCCAGGGTCAGGCGCCTTTCCGGCTCCAGGCCCACCACGCGCCAGGAGTCCACCATGTCCCCCAGGCGCAGGTCGGTCGGGTCCCGGCGGCCGTAGTTGCGTCCGGGACCGCCCAGCATCCAGTCCACCGCCTCCCGGATCCGCCAGAGTGGGTTATAGGCGAAGTAGCGGTTCTCGCCGCCGATGGCCGTGATCACGGACCAGACCTGCCGGGGGGTGGCCCGGGCAACGGCGCTGCCCCGGGCGTGCTTGGCGTAGTAACTGTAATCCAGACGATAATCCCGGAACATGAAGGCCCCTTCCGTCCAGCGTGCGGCCACGGCGTGTACCCGCTCCGCCTCGAAGGCGGCCCGGACCGCCTCGCGAAAATCCAGGAGGTGCAGGGGCATGAGGCGACGGGTCTGTTCGTCGTCCGCGACATAGTCCTCGCGCAGACCGTCCACCAGGGCCCGGGCGATGGGGGTGGGCACGGAGGTGACCAGCCGCAGCCAATAGGAGGAGAGCCGTGGGGAGAGCAGGGGGACCGGGAGGATCACCGGCGGTCGATGCCCCGCCTCCTCCGCCAGGATGCGCATCATCTGGGCGTAAGTCAGGTATTCCGGGCCGGCCACGTCCAGGACCTGTCCGGCGGCTTCCGGTGTGTCCGGGGCCCTCTGCAGGTAGTCCAGGAGGTTCTCCAGGGCGATGGGGGGGGAGCGACGGGCCACCCACTTGGGGGTGACCATGACCGGCAGGTGGAGGACCAGATCCCGCATCACCTCGAACGCGGCGGAGCCGGGGCCAACGATGATCCCGGCGCGCAGTTCCGTCACCGGCACCGTCCCTTCCCGCAGGGTATCCCCGGTCTGGCGGCGGGAGAGGATGTGTTCGCTGGTGGCCGAGGCGGGGGCCAGTCCGCCCAGATAGATGATGCGCGCAACGCCGGCCCGGGCCGCCGCTGCGGCGAAGTGGCGCGCCGCCTCCTGGTCCAGCCGGCCGAAGTCCCGTCCGGACCCCATGGAATGCACCAGATAATAGGCGGTGGTCACGCCCTCAAGGGCGGCCTCCAGGGTCTCGGGCCTCAGGGCGTCGGCGGCCACGCACTCCACCCCTGCCCAGCCCCGGGCCTCCAGCACCTCCGCCCGTCGGGAGACGGCCCGGATCCGGGCCTTGCCCGAGGCGGCCAGACGTGGCACCAGGTTGGATCCGATGTAGCCGCTGGCGCCGAAGACCAGGGTGAGCGGGCGGTCATCCGCAGGGGGAGGGGTTGGGTGGGAAGCGCCCTTGCTCGGGATGGCCATGGGAATCTCCTGCGGAATGTGCGGGAATGATCCCATTATGGGCGCTCACGGCGGCAAAGCAAAAATCGGGGATCATGCCTTCTGCGCATGGAGGGCGACGGTGAGCCGGCAGACGCAGACCGCCCGGCCGTGGTCGTCCTCGATCTCCACCGCCCACACCTGATGACGGCTCCCCAGTCGCACGGGGCGGGCATGGCCGGTCACCACCCCCTCGCACACGGCGCGCAGGTGGCTGGCATTGATCTCCAGGCCCACGGGGACGCATCCCTCGGGTGCGGCCAGCCAGGCGGCAAGACTGCCCAGGGTCTCTGCCAGCGCCACGGAGGCGCCGCCGTGGAGCAGGCCGAAGGGTTGCCGGGTCCTCCGGTCCACGGGGAGGGTGCCGCTGAGGGTGTCCCCCTCCACCCCGAGGATGCGGATGCCCAGGGCCTCCATGAGGGTCCCCGGGATCAGGTGGTCGAACCCCTCCGGGGGGATCGGCCGTCGCCAGGGGGCGTTCATGTGTCCTCCGCTATGGTGGCCCCGGCCCGGCGGATCAGGTCCCTGCGGCGAATCTTGAGGTCCGGGGTAGGTTCCAGCTTCAGGAAGGCCACAGGGATCATGTAGGGGGGGAGCCGTTCCCGCAGCCACGCCTTCAGGGTCTGCTCCTCTACCGCTTCCCCCGTCTTCAGGAAGGCCACCGGACGCTGCCCGAACTCCGGGTCCGGACGGGGCACCACCACCGCCTGCTGGATGTCGGGATGCTGGTGCAGCACCGCCTCCACCACCTCCGGCTGGATGTTCTCCCCCCCGCTGATGAACTGGTTGTCGGCCCGTCCGGTGATGTGCAGCTGGCCGTCCTCCCAGCGTCCCAGGTCGCGGGTATGGAACCAGCCCTGGGCGTCGGTGGCCGGGCGGATCACTCCGGCATCCAGATACCCCAGGAACAGGGTATCGCCCCGCACCAGGATCTCGCCGTTGGCGTCCACTTGGCATTCACGATGGGGCAGGACGCGGCCCCGGCCATCGGCACCATGGGTCACCACCTGCGCGGTCATCTCCGTGAGGCCGTAACTCATCCAGCAGGAGAGTCCCCGTCCGCGGGCCTCCTCCAGCAGGTGCGGGCGTACCGGACCGCCCCCCAGCAGCACGGTGCGCAATCCAGAGGGAAGGGCTTCCCCGGACAGGAGACGCTGCAGCTGGGTCTCCACCATGGAGACATGGGTCACGCCCATGTGCTCCAAAAAGGCCGCGTCTTCGGCCCGGCCACCCAGCACCAGGGCCGCCCCGCCCAGCAGGCAGCGCACGAGGAGGGTCAGCCCGCCTACATGGAAGGTGGGCAGGGAGAGCAGGTAGCGATCCCCCGGACCCAGGGGGTTCACGGCATTGGCCCCCAGGGCGCTGTAGAGGTGATTGCCATGGCTGTGCACCGCCACCTTGGGACGGCCGGTGGAGCCGGAGGTGAGCACCCCGGTGCAGGGGGCATGCAGGCCTTCTGCCCAGAGGGTTCGGTCACCGCCACCGTATCCGGTGGCCGTCACCGTGGCCCCCGGTTCGGTCAGGATCCAGGGAATCACCTGCTCCCGCAGTAGGGTATCCAGGGGCGTTGCGGGCATCCTGGGATGGACGGGGTGCAGGATCGCCCCCGCCGCCGGTACGGCCAGCAGGTCCACCAGGCCCTGGAGATCCCCTCGGGTACGCAGGGCCACCCAGTCGCCGGGGGCAACCCCATCGGCGTGCAGGGCCCGGGCGCGATCCGCCACCCGTGCGGCCAGATCGGCGAAATCCAGGGCCGGGGTATCGGGGCGGAGCACGGCCGGGGCTCCTGCATGGGTGCGCGCCCGATGGTCCAGCAGCCGGGGCAGGGTGTCGGCGGGCAGGGTGTTCATGTCCAGGTCCCGAGGGGTTCCAGGGCCTCCCGTGTGAGTATGGGGCGTTGCCGGTGTTCCGGCTGGCTCTCGATGGGGGCCAGCAGGGCGCGGCCGAAGATGGAAAAGGTATCCAGTCCGTGGGATCCGGGCAGCCTCCAATGATCGGCCAGACGGGCATACAGGTCCAGGGTGAGGTTGCTCTCGTAGGCGGCGCTGAGCAGTACCTGCAGACCCCGGGCCCGGCCGGCGGCCACCAGCCGCTGCGTCTCACCCAGTCCGGTGAGCATGGGCTTGATCACCAGGGCGCCCAGTCCCGGGGTGTCCAGGGCCCGGGTGGGGAAGGGTCCCTTGTGTGCCCTCAGGGTCTCGTCCCAGGCAAAGGGGACGGTGGTGATCCCCGGCCAGGCCCCATAGTCCAGTCCCGGTCGCAGGGGCTCCTCCACGAACTCGATGCGCTCCGGATCCAGATCCGCCAGCACCGTGCGGGCGGCTTCCGGGGACCAGCTCCGGTTGGCATCCAGGCGCAGGCGCTGTCCCGGGGCCAGGCGTTGAAGCAGTCCCAGCACGCTCTCCCGGTCTGTCCCCGGCGCGTCGCGACCCACCTTCAGCTTGATGCAGTCCACCCCGGGGGCGGTGCCCCCGCGGGCCGGATCGTCGTGGCGTAGCAGGCGGCATCGGGGCAGGGGGCGCGGCCGGGGCAGGGGGGTGGTGCATTGCAGCAGGCCGGACTCCAGGCCGAAGCGGACCTCCGGGGGAAGCGGCTCCAGGCCCTGGGTCAGGCGTGCCCGCAGGGGGCCTGGACGCCCCAGATGGTCCACCAGGGCCGTCCGGCAGGTCTCCAGGTCATGGGCGCTGAAGCCCGGCAGGGGGCTGATCTCGGACCACCTTGGAGTGGCATTGACCCGTGTCCATTCCAGCAACAGCCCCTCACGGTGTGTCAGGGATGCCCACCCCAGGTCCAGCGGGGTGCTCAGGGGCAGGCGAAAGCGCCACAGATCCAGTCGTTGAGGAAATGACATGGTGGCATGGAGGCCCCGCCCGCGGGGCCTCCCGGGTCTCAGGGCTGGCGGCGGAATCGCGAGAAATCGGGCTTGCGCCGCTCCAGATAGGCGTTGCGCCCTTCCTGGCCTTCCTCGGTCATGTAGAAGAGCATGGTGGCGTTGCCCGCCAGTTCCTGGATGCCCGCCTGGCCGTCCACACCGGCGTTGAAGGCGGATTTGAGCATGCGCAGGGCGACAGGGGAGTGCTGCAGGATCTGGCGGCACCAGTCCACGGTCTCCTGCTCCAGGTCCTCCAGGGGCACGACGGTGTTCACCAGCCCCATGTCCAGGGCCTGGGCGGCGTCGTACTGCCGGCACAGGAACCAGATCTCCCGGGCCTTCTTCTGTCCCACCACGCTGGCCATGTAGCTGGCCCCGAAGCCGCCGTCGAAGGAGCCCACCTTGGGGCCGGTCTGGCCGAATCGGGCGTTCCCGGCGGCGATGGTGAGGTCACAGATCAGGTGCAGCACATGGCCGCCGCCGATGGCATAGCCGGCCACCATGGCGATCACCGGCTTGGGGCAGGAACGGATCTCCTTCTGCAGGTCCAGGACGTTCAGGTGGTGCATGCCCGTGTCGTCGTCCTTGTAGCCGGAATCCCCCCGCACCCGCTGGTCACCGCCGGAGCAGAAGGCCAGATCCCCCTGCCCGGTGAGGACGATGACGCCGATTTCGGGATCGAAACGGGCGTCGGCCAGGGCGCGCTGCATCTCCATGACGGTGCGGGGACGGAAGGCGTTGCGCACCTCGGGACGGTTGATGGTGATCTTCGCGATCCCCTCGGCCTTGTGGTAGAGGACGTCCTGAAGGCTACCGGAGTGGTCCTGCCAGTCGGCGGCGGGGCGGATGCTGGATGCGGATGCTGTGGTCATGGGTTCTCGTCGGGATGGATGGCTTCGGTTCGGGCGGCCCGGGCGGCGCGGGCGAGGACGCCGGCCACCGCTTCCGGGGCCTGGGCGTGGCAGTTATGCCCCAGGCCTTGCAGTTTGACAAGGGTGATTCCTGGGCAGCGGGCCGCCAGATCCTCCCCCAGGGCGGTGAAACGGGTGTCCCGGTCGCCGGCGATGAAGAACACCGGCACCGCCAGTGCCGCCAGCCCCGGACGCAGGTCCGGCTGGTCTGCAAGGCTTGCCGCCTCCAGGACCCGGGCCAGGGCCCGGGGATCGTGGACCGCCCGGGCGGCGATGAAGCGCCGGCGGGTGGTGGTGTCCAGGTCACCGAAGACCGGCTGGCGGTACCAGTCCTCCAGCAGGTCCGGCCAGGGGTCGTGTTCGAAGCGCCGGGCCCAGACGGCATCCTGCTGGCGTCGTTCCCGGCGCGCGGTGGGGTTCTCCAGGCCGGGGTGCGCCCCCTCCAGCACCAGGGCGGCGATGCGCTCCGGGTGCCGCAGGGCCAGGGCGGCGGCGATGCGCCCCCCCATGGAGTAGCCGGCGAGTACGAACCGTTGGGGCAGCCCCGGCGAAAGGGCCTCCCAGGCCCCTTGGCAGTAGGTGGCGAAGTCCGCACCGGCCCACAGCCAGGGGGGCAGGTGACCGTCGTGTCCCGGAAGGTCCGGGAGGTGACAGTCGAATGCGTCCCCCAGGGCGGCGGCCACCCCCCGCCAGTCGGCGCCCCGGCCCATGAAGCCGTGCAGGCAGACCAGTGTGGGTCGTGGGGGGCGGTTGCCGGAGGTCGGCTGTGGGGCCGTCATCGCCTCAGCCGGCCTCCGTGTCCTGCAGACGTTGCAGCAGGCTGCGCAGGTGATCGGCGCCGTGCTGCGGCGGGAAGCGCAGTTCGATGAGGGTCGCTCCGCTTCGTTTGCAGGCGGTGTCGTAGGCCGTGGCCAGTTGGTCGGCGGTCCCGGGGCGGGCGTAGTCCAGGCCGAACTGGGCGGCGGCGTGGGCGAAGTCCCGGCCGTGGGGGAGCTGGAAGAAGGGTTCGAAGTGGGGTCCCTGATCCCGTGCCGGCAGCAGGTCGAAGATGGCGCCTCCGTCGTTGTTCAGGACCACGATCACCAGGGGCGAGGGACTGTGCGCCGCCAGATGCAGGCTGTTGAGGTCGTGGAGCAGGGACAGATCCCCCAGCACCAGGGTGACGCCGGCTCCGTGATGCCGGGCGTAACCGGCGGCGGTGGCCACCAGGCCGTCGATGCCGCTGGCGCCGCGGTTGGTGAGCACGGGGTTGCCGTCCCCGGGGGCGGCAACCATGTCCAGCAGGCGCACGCTCATGCTGTTGCCGGGGAACAGGGCCATGGCGGGAGGCAGCCTCTTGCTGATGAGCCGTACCGCCGAGACCTCCGAGAAGGATTCCTCCAGGGCCTGATCCATCCAGGTGGCCACGGGGATGGACCGGGCCGTATCGGTCTCCGGTGCGGGTGGCAGCTGCAGGACTTCACAGAAGGCCGGAAGGGGGGCCTGGACGTGCCGGGCGCGGTGTTGGGGGTCCAGGCCGGCGGCGTGCTCGCTCACGATCCAGTGTGCCCCCGGGAAACCGGCGAGCCACTGGTTGAGCCGTTTGCCCGTGAGCCGTCCACCGAACTGGAGGATCTGGCGCATCCCCTCCAGGGCCCGTTGTCCTGCGGGTGTGGCCAGCAGAAGCTCCGGATGGGGGAGGATCCGCGGATGGTCCAGCAGGCGCAGCTGGCTCCCGATGTCGGCCAGGATCGATACCCCGGTGCGCTCGGCCAGGTGCAGCACGGCGCGGGCCTCGTGGGGCAGGAGTTGTCCCGCCACCAGGATGGCCGGTGACTTCGGGGCCTCTTCTGGGGATTCCGCCACCGGAGGGGGCGCCGCTTCGGGGGCGGGGCGCACGTCGGAGCGCCAGGGCCCGAAGTCCGCCTGCTGGGAGGTCCCGTAGAGGGGTTCGCGGAAGGGGGCGTTCACGTGCACCGGGCCCCGGTCGGGACCCCGCAGGGCGGCGCAGGCCCGGTCCAGTGCCCGGGTGAGCCAGCCGGCGGAGACGGCCTCGTCGGCCGGCGGCAGCTCCAGGGCCGCGCGCACGTGGCGGGCGAAGATCCCGCCCTGTTCGATGGCCTGGTTGGCCCCGCAGTGGAGCAGCTCCGGTGGCCGGTCGGCGGTCAGGGCCACCAGGGGTACATGGGTCTGGAAGGCCTCCACCAGGGCCGGGTGCAGGTTGGGCACGGCGGTGCCGGAGGTGGTGATCAGGGCCACGGGGCGCCCCCGGGCCTTGGCCAGGCCCAGGGCGTAGAAACCCAGTCCGCGCTCGTCGAAGTGGGTGTGCAGGGCCAGGTCGGGACGCTCCAGGCGCGCAGCGGCCAGGGTCAGGGGGGCGCTGCGGCTCCCCGGGGCGATGCACAGATCCCGCACGCCGTGGTCATGCAGCCGCTCCAGGATCAGCCGGGACCAGGCCTCGTTGATGTGGGTGAACGGTGCCCGCATCCCTTCAGGTTTCCACCACGGAAAGGAAGGACTCGATCTTCGCCTCCAGTTCGTTCCATTCCGTCTCGGGACAGGACCCCTCCACGATGCCCACGCCGGAGTAGAGCATCATGCGATGCGCCTCCACCAGGGCCGAGCGGATGGCCACGGTGAACTCCGAGCGCCGGGGGGAGATCACGCCGACGGTGCCGCTGTACCAGCCCCGGGGGACCGGTTCCCGGGCGACGATCAGGTCCCTGGCCTCCCGCCGGGGGAAGCCGCATACCGCCGGGGTGGGGTGCAGGGTCCGCAGGAGTTGCTCATCCACGACCCCGGATTTGAGCGTTGCGCACAGGGGGAGATAGCGGTGCTGGATGCGATCCAGCTTCACCACGCCGGGGTGCTCGGGGGTCTCGGACCGGGTCACCCACGGGGCGATCTGGTCATGCACGTAGCGGGTGACCAGCTCGTGTTCGTGGATCAGTTTGGGATCGTCGAGAAGCAGCCGCTCCAGCCGGTGATCCTCCTCCGGGGTCTCGCCGCGGCGCACCGTGCCCGCCAGGGATTCGGTGCACACATGGCGATCCATGCGGCTGAAGAGGCGTTCGGGGGAGCAGCCCATGAAGAAACGTCCATCCCGCTCCAGGGCGAAGCAGAAGCTGCCGGCACTGCCTGCATGCAGGCGCTGCAGGGTGGTGAAGGCGGGGAGGGCGTGATCCAGGTGCAAAAGGACCCGCCGGGCCAGGACTGCCTTGCGGAGGTGTCCGTCCCTGATGCGCTCCAGGATGGCCCCGATATGCCCGGCGCAGGCCTCGAAGTCCATGTGGTCTTCCCGCCGGGTGATCTGCACCGGATACGGCGGGGGGGACGGCGGGTCGAAGCGGAGATCGCACAGGGCGGAGATG
>JBKGXY010000065.1:0-11733 GCA_046546415.1 Ectothiorhodospira sp. | reverse complement strand
CCTGGCCCTGCGGGCCAGGATCCATGAGGCCCGGGGGGAGGAGGGGCAGGCCCGGGCGCTGCGCCGGCGCATGGACCGTCTGCCCGCGGATTCCATGGGGGAGGATGGGGAGGATGACGCCACGCGGGACTCCACCCCGGCCCCTCTGCCATGATTCCCGGCCCGATAGACGGGTTCGCCGGGGCCGCTCAGCAGGGGGATACAGGCCTGGATCCGGGGAGGCTCGCGGGGGCTCAGTCCTCCAGGTAGGTATAGCCCGCCAGGCCGTGGTCCAGCTCGGCCAGGATGCGTTCCCGCTGCGGCGGGTCCAGGGGGGCGTCGGCCACCTTGCGGCGGTAGGCCCCGGCCAGGAGCTCGGTGTCGTAGTGCACGTAGCGCAGGAGTTCGGCCACGGTGTCCCCCTGTTCCGGTTCCACCACCTGATAGTCGCCGCCCTCCTCCAGGATCACGTTGATGGCGTCGGTGTCGCCGAAGAGGTTGTGCAGGTCCCCCAGGATCTCCTGATAGGCCCCCACCATGAAGATGCCGATGAGGTAGTCCTCCCCCGGGCGCAGTTCGTGCAGCGGCAGGCTGGGGGCGGTGGTCTCGCCGTCCACGTAGCGGTCCACGTGGCCGTCGGAGTCGCAGGTGAGGTCCTGCAGCACGCCGCGGCGGGTGGGCCGCTCGTCCAGGCGGTGCAGGGGCATGATGGGGAAGATCTGGTCGATGGCCCAGACGTCCGGGATGGACTGGAACACGGAGAAGTTGCAGAAGTACTTGTCCGAGAGCTTCTCGTTGAGGTTGTCGCCGATGTCCCGGGGCAGGCGGTCCGCCTGGGTGGACAACAGCTGGCGGCAGGTGGCGAAGTAGATCTGTTCCGCCAGGGCCCGGTGCTCCAGGTCCAGGAGGCCGTGGGTGAACATGGAGCGCACCTCCCCCAGCCAGTCCAGCATGTTGTGGAAGACCTCGGTGGGGGCGTTCTCGCCGATGCGTTCGAACAGCTGCCACATGTCCAGCAGCACCGCCGGGGCGTCTTCCTCCGGGGGCTGGATGTCCGCCGCCACGGGGGCGCGCTCGGTGTCGATGACGTTGGTGATGAGCACGGCGTGATGGGCGGTCATGGCACGGCCGGATTCGGTGAAGATCTCCGGGTGGGGCAGGTCGAACTCCCGGCAGGTGTTGGCCAGGATGCGCACGACGCTGTTGGCGTAGTCCTGCAGGCTGTAGTTGACCGAGCACAGATTGCGCGAGCGCGTGCCCTCGTAGTCCACCCCCAGTCCGCCGCCCACGTCCACCACGCGGATGGGGGCGCCCAGGCGGTGCAGTTCGGCGAAGAAGCGGCAGGCCTCGAACATCCCCGCCTGGATGTCGCGCACGTTGGCGATCTGCGAGCCCATGTGGAAGTGCAGCAGCTGCAGGCAGTCCAGCATGTCGTGCCGGCGTAGCTGATCCAGCAGGTGCAGGATCTGGGCCGCGGAGAGGCCGAACTTGGCCTTCTCGCCGCCGGTGTTCTGCCACTTGCCCTTGCCCACGGAGGCCAGGCGCATGCGCACCCCGAGGCAGGGGCGCACCCCCAGGTCCCGGGCCTCGCGCATGACCCCCGCCAGTTCCGAGGGCTTCTCGATGACGATATGCACCCGGTGTCCCAGCAGCTGCCCGATCATGGCCAGGCGCAGGTATTCGCGGTCCTTGTAGCCGTTGCAGACGATCACCCCGCCGGGCCGGGAGAGGGCCAGCACGGCCATCAGTTCCGGTTTGCTGCCCGCCTCCAGGCCGACCCGGTCGGCCCCGTGGGAGATCACCCGCTCCACCACGCTGCGCTGCTGGTTCACCTTGATGGGGTAGACGGCGGTGTAGTGCCCGGGGTAGTCCGATTCCTCGAAGGCCTGCTCGAAGGACCGGATGAGCCGGTCCACCCGGTCGGTGAGGATGTCCGGGAAACGCACCAGCACGGGCACGTCGATGTTCAGGGGTTTGACCCGCTGGATGAGTTCGTGCAGGTCCACCCCGGGGTGATCCTTGTGGGTGGGTGGCCGCATGACGACCCGGCCCCGGTCACTGACGTGAAAGTACCCACCGTTCCAATGGGCGATGTTGTAGATCCGGCGGGCGGAATCCGTGGTCCAGTCGTTCATCGGGGGTCTCGTTCTCGGTGCCGGCACATGATACCCGCGAGGGGGAAGGCAAGGCCATGCCGCTGTCCGGGGTTCTGCCTTTGGGGATGTGGGGCGGACGGCGTCGCCATGGTGCGACGAGGTTCTCATTTCCATATACCCCATCGCAGGGTCCCAAACTTTCGTGGGGCGGGCGTGTCCATCTGTGTAAGCGTCCCGGATGGGGCGCTTTCCCGCTTACACCCCCTGAGCGGGATGCTCTGACTCCCCCAAGTCGAGCCCAAGCCTGGCCCCGGACCGCGAAGGCGGTTCCGGGGCTTTTTTTGGCCTGTTGCGCGGTATATCCGAGCGTGGCGGTGAACTTTGAGCCGGGGGTTGGGTCCCATTCAATGAGCGCTGCAGCCCGGCGCTTCCCGCTTCCCTCCCTGAGCGGGATGGCTCGATCCCCCAATCGAGCCGCCTTGTACCCCGGGACACGGCCATCCCCCATGGTCCCCGGGGTTTTTTTATCCGAACCGGGTATCTCCGGCCCGGATCCGGTCTCATGCCCCGTCCGGCGGCGGGGCCTCGAAGAGCCAGGCATCCAGCATGGAGTGGGCGTCGTCCACGCCCTGTGCCTTGAGGGCGGAGAAGGGTTGTACCGTGGCCTCCACGTCCGCCTCCCCCAGTGCATGGGCCACGCGCTGCACCGTATTCAGGGCGGGGCCCCGCTTGATCTTGTCCGCCTTGGTGAGCAGCACGTGCAGGGGCAGGTCGCGTTCCCGGGCCCAGTCCACCATCCGCCAATCGTGTTCCGTCAGGGGATGGCGGATGTCCATGACCAGGATCAGGCCCACCAGACTCTGACGACGGCCCAGGTAGGCGGACACGAACGCCCCCCAGCGCCGGCGCATCGCCTCGGGGACCTTGGCGAATCCGTAGCCCGGAAGGTCCACCAGGCGGCGTTCCTCGTCCACGGTGAAGAAGTTGATGAGCTGTGTGCGCCCCGGGGTCTTGCTGGTGCGTGCAAGGCCTCTTTGCTGGCATAGAATATTGATTGCGCTGGATTTTCCTGCATTGGAGCGGCCGGCGAAGGCCACTTCGCGTCCGGCCTCCGGGGGCAGGTCATCGAAGTGGGCGGAACTGGTGAGGAAGGTAACCCTGGCGTAGGCCGGATTCATGATGTCGTGACTCGTTTGGGCGGTGAATGGGGCAACCCCGCCGGTTTTGCGGCAATGGGTTTTAGTATGCTATACAATGCGGCTATTTTAAGGCGGCACCCGTCGCGCGTCTGATCACCACAGGTTACCAAACCCGAAGGGCATACCGTTTCAGGTTCAGGAGTGGATCCACAATGAAGAAACTTGTCGTCATCGCCGCCGCAACCCTGGCCGCATCCATGTCGGCCTCGCTGCATGCCGCCGAGCCCGGTGATCCGGAGCGCGGCCGTGAACTGTCCTCTCCCTGCGTGGCCTGCCACAAAGAGGATGGGAACAGTGCCAACCCCGAATGGCCCAAGACCGCCGGAAAGGATGAGGATTACCTCTTCAAGCAGCTGATGGACTACAAATGGGGGCGCCGCAGCCACTCCCTGATGAATCCCCAGGTGGAGGACCTGACCGAACAGGACATGCGTGACCTGGCCGCCTATTATGCCTCCCAGGAAACGGCCCCTGGCCGTCCCAGCGCGGACGAGGAGACCCTGGAACTGGGTAAGAAGATCTACTTCGGCGGCAATCTGCAAAACGGCGTGGCCGCCTGCGTGGCCTGTCATGGCCCCGGTGGTCAGGGCAACCCGGCAGCGGAGTTCCCCTCCGTGGCGGCCCAGCACGCCACCTACGCCCAGGATCAGCTGGAGCAGTTCAGTGACGGGGTGAGGGAAAACGATCCGGGGCGCATGATGCGTGACGTGGCCGGTCGCATGACCGAAGAGGAGATGGAGGCGGTCAGCCAGTATATGGAGAGCCTGGATCCTCAGTGATCCCGGATGATGAAGGAATCGGAAAGGGGGTGGCTTCGGCCACCCCGTTTTTTTTCCACCGGCATGCCCTCACCGGGTTCCGGTTTGCCCGGTAGGGATGAACTCCCGGCCTGTATCGGGTCAAAGAGGGATTTCCCGGTCCACGCCGCGACTATAGAATGAGACGTATGCCCACCGATGCCCCGGCGGCCGAACGGCCGTCCCGATGGTCCGTCATGTTCGGTTTTCTCGGGTCGATGCATCTGGCCATCGCCCTGCTGGTGACCCTGGCCCTTGCCGCAGCCCTGGGGACGGTCCTGCCCCAGAACCAGCCTCCCCAGACCTATCTCATGCAGTTCGGGCCCTTCTGGCATGAGGTCTTCGGGGTTCTGGGTCTGTACAACGTCTATACCACGGGCTGGTTCCTGCTGATCCTGTTGTTCCTCGTGGTGTCCACCACGGTCTGTATCTATCGCAGCACACCCATGATGCTGCGGGACATCCGCGGGTTCCGGCTGGATGTCCGGGAGAAATCCCTGGAACGTTTCGCCCACCGGGTCTCCCGGGAGGGGCATCCGGAGCCGCCGGCCACGGTGATGGACCGGGCCGAGGCGGTGTTTCGCGGGCGGGGCTATCGCCTGCGCCGCCGCCGGGATCCGGACGGCCGGGAGGTGCTCTCGGCCATGCGCGGCACGGGCAACCGGCTGGGGTACTTCTTCACCCATGGGGCCATCGTGGTGATCTGCATCGGCGGCCTGATCGACGGGCGCGTGCCCCTGATGGCGGCGCAGTGGCTGGGGGGGCTGGAGCCGGAGACGCGGCAGATCCCCGCCTCGGAGGTGCCGCCGGAGAGCCGGGTCGGCACGTCCAACCCCTCCTTCCGGGGCAACGTGGAGATCCCCGAGGGGCGTAGCGCCGACGTGGTCTTCCTGGATCTGGACGACGGCTACGTGGTGCAGGAGCTGCCCTTCGATATCGAGGTGAAGGATTTCCGCGTGGAGCGCCACAACACCGGTCAGGAGCGCTCCTATGAATCGGATGTGGTGATCCACGATGAGGGCCTGGAGGCCCCCATCGAGGGCACCGTGAGCGTCAACCATCCCCTGGTCCACGGGGGCTATGCCATCTACCAGTCCACCTACAGCGATGCCGGGTCCCTCCTGATGCTGGACATGCACATGCTGGGGCGCAGCGCCGGGGACCCGAGAAAGGTGCCGGTGCGGGTGCATGGCCGTTACGAGCAGTCCCTGAGCGACGGCAGCGTCTATACCCTGGAATTCCTCAATTTCCGTGAAACCAACCTCTCCCGGGAGCGGGACGAGGAGGGCGGCGAGCGGGTGCGGGACCTGGGCCCGAGCATGGAGTACGCCATCCATGATCCCGAAGGCGATACCCGCTACTTCCATCAGCTCATGGAGCCCAGGGAACGGGACGGGCGACGCTACATCATCAGCGGGGTGCGCGAGGGGACCGGCCAGCCCTTCCAGTACCTCTACATCCCGGTGGATCCGGATGGGGCGGGGATCGATCGCTTCATGGCCCTGGTCTCGCGTCTGCACGATCGCGAGATGGTGGAGTCGGTGGTGGATGAGGTGGCCGGGGAGGCCGCAGCCCAGTTCGGGGGCGAGGACGGCAGCGTGCCCCGGGAGGTGGTGCGCGAGACCATGATCCGGCTCATGGAGCTGTTCGCGGCGGGGGGGTATGACGCCGTGATCGGTGAGATCCGGGAGCGTGTGCCCGAGCCCCAGTGGGACCGGTTGACGGATGTCTTCGGCCGGGTGCTGAACGAGACCCTGCGCGCCCTCTATCTGCGGGTGCTGGAGTCGGAGGGCATCGAGAAGATGCGCGGCGAGGACGCCGCCTGGCTGGACGATGCCCTCACCGCCCTGGATGCCCTGCCACGCTATGGTTCGCCCCTGTTCGTGCGCCTGCGGGACTACGAACTGCGCCAGGCCACGGGGCTGATGATCACCAAGGCGCCGGGGCAGAAGGTGGTGTATCTTGGCAGTCTCCTGCTCATCGGGGGCGTCTTTCTGATGCTTTACGTGAGCCACCGGCGCTGCTGGCTGGTGGTGCATCCCCGTGAGGACGGCGGCAGCCGCCTGCTCTTCGCTGGCACGGCGAACCGGAATGTGCTGGAATTCGACGGGGAATTCGATGCCCTGAGCCGTGATCTCCTGCAGGAAGGGGGATCCGGCCCGGGCCAGGAGCCCGGCGGCCGGGATGCCCGATGAGATCCTTTCGCCCTGCTCTTTGCCTTTTGCTTCTTTCGACGGGAGGTAAGACCCATGTCCGTCCCGCATGACACCCTTGGAATCCGTTCGCCCGGCTTCTTCCGGCGCCTGTCCCTGGCCGACTGGCTCTGGGCTGCGCTGGTGGTCGTCTCCGGGGCGATCACCCTGACCCTGTTCGGGGCCCGGATGGACGTCTATCAGATCCTCACCCTGGTGGTGCACGTGGGGGTGGCCGTGTGGCTGGGCTGGTACTGGCGGGCCTTCCGGCCGTTCGCCGTGGCGGTGGCCCTCATGAGCCTCCTGGGGGTGCTGGCCTACGGGGACGATCTGGCCAATGCCGGGTCCAATTTCTTCCTCAAGTATCTGGTCTCGGGGCAGTCCGCGGTCATGTGGATGTGCGCCCTGCTGTTCATGTCCACCGCCGCCTACATGGCCCATATGTTCCGCCGGGGCGAGGGCGGTGAGGGGCTAGCCTCCAGCCTGGCGGTGGGGGCGGGCACCGGCGTGGCCGGCGGGCTGCTGCTGTGGCTGGGTACCGCCGGTGTCGCCCCGGGGATGCAGTGGGTGGCCCCGCTGCTGCTCATCGTCGCCACGGGGGCCCTGACCGGCCCCCTGGTGCGTTCGGAGTTCACCGCCCGGGTGGGCGGGGCCCTGGCCTGGACCGCCGCCGCCTTCGGCCTGGCGGGGCTGTTCGTGCGCTGGCGGGAGACCTACCTGCATGACCCCACCTGGGGCTATATCCCGGTGAGCAACCTGTGGGAGGTCTTCGTCCTCTTCTGCATCATCACCGTGCTCATGTATCTCTACTACGAGGGCCGTACCCGCAACCGGGGCATGGGGGCCTTCGTCCTGTGGCTGGTGAGTGCGGCGGTGGCCTTCCTGCTCTACTACACGCTGGATCAGCAGGCCCATCAGGTGCAGCCCCTGGTGCCCGCCCTGCAGAGCTGGTGGATGAAGGTGCACGTGCCGGCCAACTTCATCGGCTATGGCGGCTTCGCCATCGCCGCCATGCTGGGCATCGCCTATATCCTGCGGGACTGGGGCGAGCGCCGCCGCCCCGGCGGTCTGCTGGCCCGGCGCCTGCCCGGGGCCCAGTTGCTGGACGACACCATGTACCGGGCGGTGGCCCTGGGGTTCGCCTTCTTCACCATCGCCACGGTGCTGGGGGCCATGTGGGCGGCGGAGGCCTGGGGGGGCTACTGGTCCTGGGACCCGAAGGAGGTCTGGGCCCTGATCGTGTGGCTCAACTACGCCGCCTGGCTGCACATGCGCTTCACCAAGGGCTGGCGGGGCACGCGCATGGCCTGGTGGTCGGTGATCGGCCTGTTCATCACCACCTTCGCCTTCGTGGGGGTGAACATGTTCCTGGGTGGTCTCCACTCCTACGGTGAGCTCTGAGCATGGCGGCGGCGCGCGTCGACCGTTTGCGGGCGAGCCTGCCGCCGGCCCTGGGGGCCCCCTGGTGCCTCGCATCCAACGGGGCGGATCTGGGGCGCCCCGACCTGGAGATGGGCCCCAGCACCCCGCCGGTCTCGGGGCAATGCCTGCGTATCCTGAGCTATAACGTGCAGGTGGGCATCGCTGCCGCGCGCTTTCATCACTATCTCACCAACAGCTGGAAGCACTTCCTGCCTTACGAGGGGCGGTTGGGCAATCTGGACAGCATCGCCCGCTTCATCGCCGGGTTCGACCTGGTGGGGCTGCAGGAACTGGATGCCGGCAGCCTGCGCAGCCAGTTCATCAACCTGGCGGAGTACCTCTCCGACCGCAGCCGGCTGCCCTACTGGTACAGCCAGACCAACCGCAACCTGGGCGGTTTCGCCAAGCACAGCCTGGGGCTGCTCTCCCGCTATCAGCCCCACTCCGTGGTGGAGCACCGCCTGCCGGGGCGCATCCCCGGGCGCGGGGCCCTGGAGGCCCATTTCGGGGCGGCCCGGGGTGAGGACTCCCTGGTGATCCTGCTGGTGCATCTGTCCCTGGGGCGGCAGTCGCGCATGCGCCAGCTGCAGTACCTGGGGGAGGTGCTGCGGGAGCACGAGCACGTGGTGGTGATGGGGGATCTCAACACCCCCGCCCACTCCCAGGAACTGCGTCGCCTGGTGCAGCACACCCGCCTGCAGCAGCCCCTGGCCGGGGCCAAGACCTACCCCAGCTGGCGCCCCATGCACGCCTTCGACCACATCCTGGTGACCCCCGGGCTGGGGCTGCGGGGGGTGCATGTGTATAACCTGAACTATTCGGACCACCTGCCCGTGGGGGTGGAGGTGGTGGTGCCGGACACGGTACGGCTCGCCCACTGCCCTGCCGGGGCGCCCATGGGGCAGGCCGCGTCCGCCTTCCTATCCTGAGACCATCCCTTCGGGATGCCGTGCCGGAGGCCCGACATGAACCGCAATGCCGAGCCCGTGATCTTCGGGGAAGTCCTCTTCGATCGCTTCGGGGAACAGGCGGTCCTCGGGGGGGCCCCCTTCAACGTGGCCTGGAACCTGCGGGGTCTGGGCCGTGACCCGCACTTCGTCGGCGCCGTGGGGGCCGATGCCCTGGGGGCGCAGGTGCGCGGGGCCATGTCCCGCTGGGGCCTGCGGGATGCCGGGCTGCAGGAGGACCCCCAGCACCCCACCGGTCAGGTGCGGGTGATCCTGGAGGACGATAGCCCCCGTTACGAGATCCTGCCCGAGCAGGCCTACGATCACATCGACCCGGATGCGGCCCTGGCTTCTGCCCCGGATCGGGCCGGTGTGCTGTACCACGGCAGCCTCGCCCTGCGCGGGGCACGTTCCCGGGCATCCCTGGAGGTCCTGGTGCAGGCCCTCGGGGCGCCGGTGTTCATGGATGTGAACCTGCGCGCGCCGTGGTGGGATCGGGAGCGGGTCCAGGCCTGGATGGCCCGGGCCACCTGGGTGAAGCTCAACCAGGAGGAGCTGGCCGCCCTGGCGCCGGTGGGGCAGGGGGATCTGGACGTGCAGGCGCGCATGACCCTGGCCCGCTTCGACCTGGATGCCCTGATCGTCACCCGCGCGGAGGCGGGGGCCATGGTGCTCACCCGGGAGGGGGCCGTGCATGCCCTGCAGGCCCCACCGGTGGAGGCCCTGGCGGACACGGTGGGGGCGGGGGATGCCTTCAGTGCCGTGGCCCTGGCGGGGCTCATGGCGGGCTGGGGCTGGGACCTGATCCTGCAACGGGCCGCCCTCTTCGCCTCGCGGGTGTGCACCCTGCAGGGGGCCACCACGGAGGATCGGGGGTTCTACGAAGACGCCATGCGGGCCTGGGAGGGATCGGGGCCCGGTCGGTGACCGGATCCGGGCGGGGAGGATCCCCGCCCGGAGGGTCTGGATTGCTTTGCGCTGAGCGTGGCCGGGCCCGCCGGGGCGATGCCCCGGTGGCGTCCGTTCCCGCCCCGGGCGCCGCGCCTCAGGGCCGCCAGCCCAGGGCCTCGGCCTTCCGGCGGGCCAGGCGGGGGATGTCTTGGGCCACGAACTGGCTGTGCAGCACCTGCACCCCGATCATGTGGTTGATCACCGCGTCCAGCTGCACCTGGGTGGAGGCGGTGGTGTCCTTTCCCTGGTGCAGGTCGAACAGGGCCTTCACCCCGGCCGGGTCCAGCAGGCCGGCCTCGGCCACCGCCTCGTCGGACAGGTACTGGTCCGCCAGTGTGCGCATGGCCGCCCATTTCTTCGGGTCCGTGTGGGCCGGCGGGGCCATGAAGGCGAACTTCTCCCGCTCGTAGAGCACCCGGGGCAGCAGCCCCTTCATGGCCTCGCGCAGGACGTATTTCTCGGTGCGGCCGTTGATGCGCATGGAGGGGGGCAGGTGCACCGCCTCCTCCGCCAGATGGTGGTCCAGGAACGGCGGCCGCGCCTCCATGGAGTTGGCCATGTCCACCCGGTCGCCCCCCCAGGTGAGGATCTGCCCCTCCAGCATGGTCTTGATCCACACGTACTGGGCCTTGTCCAGGGGATGGCGCCCCTCCAGCATGTCCCCGTCCAGGGCCTCGGCGATGGCCCGGCCCGGTTCATAGCCCTTCACCTGTTCCCGCAGGTGCGGGGCCATCAGGCCCGGGGCGTGTTCGGCGCTGGCCAGCCAGGGCTGCAGGCAGGAGGGGGTGAAGCCCACCAGGGCGTCCAGAGCCGGGTCGTGGAGCTCGTTCTCCGCCAGCATGGCCCCCTGGAAGAGCTGGTTGCTCTCGGAGAGGAGCTGTTCCCAGCTGGCCCGCTCCGCCGGGGAGAGGGTGTCCAGGCCGTGGAGGAACATGTCGCGGCGGAAGGAGGGGTAGCCGGCGAAGAGCTCGTCGGAGCCCTCGCCGGTGACCACCACCCGGTAGCCGGCCTGGTTCACGTGCCGGCTCATGAGCAGCTTGGCCACCCCCAGGGTGTTGTAGATGGTGCGCTCGGCGTGCCAGAGGGTCTCCACCAGGTTGTCGTAGAGGTGGTCGGCGTTCAGGGTCATGATGTCCTGATCAGCCCCCACGCTCTCGGCCATCTCCCGGGCGATGGCGGTCTCGTCGTAGTCGTCGTTGTCGAAGCCGATGGTGAAGGCCTTCACCGGCGACTGCTGGGTGGCGGCGGACAGGCCCAGGGTGATGCAGGAGTCGATCCCCCCGGAGAGGTAGCAGGCCACGGGCACGTCCGCCTCCAGGCGCAGCTGTACCGCCTCGGTGAGCTTCTCGCGCACCCCCTCGATGTAGTGCTGTTCTTCCTTTTCCGGGCCGCGTTCGGACTGCAGCGGGAAGTCCATGTCCCAGTAGCGTTCGTCACGGATCTCCAGCTTGCCGTGGCGGCGGGAGATGGTGACCACGTGGCCGGGCTTGACCTGGTGGATGCCCTCGAAGGCGGTCTGCCCGGGGACCATGGTCTGCATGAGCTGGTGGTACAGGCCCCGGGCCTCGAAGCGGCGGGGCACCTCGGGATGGGCGAAGAGGACCTTGAGCTCGGAGCCGAAGACCACGCTGCCGTTCACCTCGGTCCAGTACAGGGGTTTGACCCCGAAGCGGTCGCGGATGAGCATCAGCCGGTCGTGCTGGCGGTCGTAGAGGGCGATGCCGAACTCGCCCCGCAGGTAGGGGAGCATGTCCTCCAGGCCGAAGCGCTCGTAGAGGTGCAGGACCATCTCGGAGTCGCTCTTGGTGCGGAACTTGGCGCCCCGGGAGGTGAGGTCGGTGCGGATGCGCTTGTAGTCGTAGAGCTCGCCGTTCACCGCCAGCATGAGATGGCCGTCGGGGGTGAGAAACGGCTGGCGGCCGCGGTTCTCGTCCAGGTCGATGATGGTGAGCCGGGCGTGGGAGAAGCCCACGCCCCGGTCGTCCTGGGTCTTGTAGCCGAAGCCGTCGGGGCCGCGGTGGTGCTGGATGGCGGCCATGGCCACCAGGGTCTCGGGATCGACGGGTTTGCTGGGATCGGCGTGGAAGACGCCGGCGATGCCGCACATAGGGTTCTCCTCGGGGGATTCGGGTTCGGGGTCGGGGCGTTGG
>JBKGXY010000064.1:0-11762 GCA_046546415.1 Ectothiorhodospira sp. | reverse complement strand
TCCGCACCCACCAGACCCGCAACCTGCTCCCGCGCTCGCTCCACCGCACGCTCCGATTCCCAACCAAAGGCGTGGGATCGCGAGGCCGCGTTGCCAAAATGACCACCGCGCGTCAGATAACGGCTCATCTCCTCCGCTACCCGCTCGTCCACCGGCGTCGTCGCCGCATAGTCCAGGTAGATGGGTAATTGGATCTCGTTCACTGTCTCCTCCTCGGGGCGGATTGGGCCCGGGTTATCCACACAGATGGCCACCACTATTCCACCGATTCCCGTACCGCGCTCGCCGCGTGGGCCGCCTGACCGCGGGCGGCGCCCAAGGCCTGTGCCACCATTCGATCCTGTCGGGCTGCCACCTCGCGCACGCCATTGCGTCGCATGACGTCCCCCAGGGTGATGTTGGCAAGAAAATCATAGATCTGTCGGCTCAGATCCGACCACAGATCATGGGTCAGACAACGCTGATGGTCCTGACAGTCCACCGTGCCCCCGCAGCGCGTGGTGTCCACCTTCTCGTCCACGGCGGTGATGACGTCGGCGATGGCCACCTCCCCCGGCGGGCGGCTCAGGGTGTATCCCCCACCAGGGCCGCGGGTGCTCAGTACCAGCCCCCGCTTGCGCAGACGCGCAAAGAGTTGTTCAAGATAGGATAATGAGATACCCTGGCGATTGGAGATATCCGCAAGGGATATCGGGCCCTGGTCATTGTGCAGGGCCAGGTCCAGCATGGCCGTCACCGCGTAACGCCCCTTCGTTGTCAGTCTCATCTGCCCTCTCTCCCGTATGAGCCGCACGGGCATGCTACCTATGCCCGATAAAAACAGTCAAGTATTATCGGTCGGTATGCGGTGTATGGGCCTCCGTACCGGGCCCGTCCGCCTCCTCCGGGGTGACCTCAGGGTCCAGACCCAGTTCCCGCAGGTCATGGGCCTCGATCTCCCGGATGCGGGAATCGTCCACATGCACCCCCAGGGACCGCAGGGCATGGCTGTTCTCGTCCAGACGCTGGTCCAGGGTGTGCAGATGGTCCAGGATGCGGTTGACGGCCACGGCCACCGGGTCCGGCATGTCGCGGGTGGTGCCGTAGGCATCGAAGCCCATGCGCCGGGCCATCTGCTCGCGACGGGCCTCGTCCTGGGTGCGCGGGGTGATGACCCGGCCGGGGATCCCCACCACCGTGGCCCCCGGGGGGACGGCCTTGAGGACCACGGCATTGGAGCCGATGCGGGCCCCCTCACCCACCCGGATGGGCCCGAGGATCTTGGCCCCGGCCCCCACCACCACGTTGTTCTCCAGCACGGGATGACGCTTGCCCCGGCCCCAGGTGGTGCCTCCCAGGGTCACGCCGTGATAGAGGGTGCAGTCCTCCCCGATCTGTGCCGTCTCGCCGATGACCACCCCCATGCCGTGGTCGATGAAGAAACGCCGGCCGATGGTGGCCCCGGGATGGATCTCGATGCCGGTGAGCCAGCGTCCGAAATAGGCCAGGAAGCGGGCGGGCCATCGCAGACCGTGGTGCCAAAGGCAATGGCTGATGCGATGGATCAGAAGGGCGTGCACCCCGGGATAGGTGGTGAGCACCTCGAAGGTGTTGCGGGCCGCCGGATCCCGCTCGAAGACACAACGCACATCCTCGCGCAATCGCTGAAACATAGGGTCTCTTACCCGACCAGTTCAGTATGATTTTTCATTCTAATCCCTTCCCGGGTCCCCGCGTCCAACGGGACCCCTCCCGGCCTGGGTGAGGATGCCGCGAAGGATGTTCACCTCGTTGACGGTGGGCCGGGCCCGGGCGAAGAGCCGACGCAGACGGCGCATCAGATGACGGGGGTTGTCCGGATCCAGGAAATCCAGGATCTGCAGGGTCTCTTCCAGGTGGGCATAGAACCGTTCTAGCTCCTCGTGGGGGGCGCCCACCTCGCCGCCCATCCCGTCCTCCCGGGGGGACACCATCGCCTCCGGCGCGGCCTCCAGGGCCGCCAGGCGCAGTTCGTAGGCCAGTACCTGCACCGCGGCCGCCAGGTTGAGGGAGCTGTAGTCCGGGTTGGTGGGGATGTTCACCAGGGCCTGACAACGATCCAGCTCGGCGTTACTCAGGCCCGTGCGCTCCCGGCCGAAGAGCAGGGCCACGGATCCCCCGGAGGTGGCCTGCACCAGATCCGCAGCGGCGGCCCGGGGGGAGAGCTCCGGCCAGCGCAGGGTGCGCTGGCGTGCACTGGTGCCCAGCACCCGCCGGCAGCCCGCCAGCGCCTCGTCCAGGTGGTCGTGGACCCGGGCCCGGGCCCGGGCCAGGAGATCGTGGGCCCCGGAGGCCCGGGCGGTGGCCTCGGCACTGGGATACCCCTGCGGATTCACCAGACGCAGATCGGACAGGCCCATGTTCTTCATGGCCCGGGCCACCCCGCCGATGTTTCCCGGATGGGTGGTGTTCACCAGGACGATACGCACGGCCCCCAGGGACCGGGTGGGTTCATTTGTCATCGCGGGTTGTGTATCTTTCGCCATCTTCCCGTGCCCTTATGGGCATGCCCCCGTTCTTTTCCAGTTTCCGGACACCGCCTCATGAACCCCTTGCTGAACATCGCCGTCAAGGCCGCGCGCGCCGCGGGCCAGGTCATCGCCCGCAGTGCCCACCGGGTGGACACCCTCACCATCCAGGACAAGCAGCCCAACGACTTCGTCACGGAAGTGGACCGGTCGGCGGAGCGGGAGATCATCCGCATCATCCACCGGGCCTATCCGGACCACGGCATCCTGGCCGAGGAGAGCGGCGCCCGGGACACGGATCATGACTTCGTCTGGGTGATCGACCCCCTGGATGGCACCACCAACTTCATCCACGGCATCCCCCAGTTTGCCGTATCCATCGCCGTCAAGCACCGCGGCCGGCTGGAACAGGCGGTGATCTACGACCCCATCAAGGAGGAGCTGTTCACCGCCAGCCGCGGCGGCGGGGCCTTCCTCAACAACCGCCGCATCCGGGTCACGGCCCTCAAGGACCTTTCAGGCGCCCTGCTGGGCACCGGTATCCCCTTCCGGGAGGATCAGGACCTGGACTACTACCTGCGCACCCTGCGGGTCCTGCTGCCGGACACCGCCGGGGTGCGCCGTCCCGGTTCCGCCTCCCTGGACCTGGCCTACGTGGCCTGCGGCCGTCTGGACGGGTTCTGGGAGATCGGCCTGAACGAATGGGACATGGCCGCCGGGGTCCTGCTGGTCCAGGAGGCCGGGGGCCTGGTGGGCGACCTGCGCGGCGGCAGCGACTACCTGGACCACGGCAATGTGGTGGCGGGTGGCCCCAAGGTCTTCAAGGCCATGCTCCAGCGCCTGCATCCGGTGGTGAACCGCCTGGAGGGATGAACCCTCCCCGGGGTTCTGGTGGATTCGGGGCTCCGGGGATCAAGGACGGTCGTCCAGATCTTCCCCTTCCTTCTTCACCGGCAGCATCACGCCCCGGTCCACCCCCATCACCAGGGCCAGGGCCGCGGCCACGTAGATGGACGAGTAGGTCCCCACCAGCACGCCGATGATCAGGGCGAGGGCGAAGTTCTGGATCACGGCCCCGCCCAGGAGATACAGGCAGAACAGTACCAGCAGCGTGGTGACACTGGTCATGATGGTACGGTCCAGACTCTGGTTCACCGACTTGTTCATCACCTGCTCGGTGGCCTCCTTGCGCAGGCGACGGAAGTTCTCCCGGATGCGGTCGTAGACCACGATGGTGTCATTGAGGGAGTAACCGATCACGGCGAGCACCGCCGCCAGCACCGACAGGTCGAACTCCAGCCACAGCAGGGAGAAGACCCCCAGGGTGAGGGTCACGTCGTGCACCAGGGCGGCCACCGCCCCCAGGGAGAAGCGCCATTCGAAGCGCAGGGCCACGTAGATGAGGATGCCCAGGAGGGCGTAGAGCATGGCCAGACCGCCCTGTTCACGCAGTTCGTCCCCCACCTGTGGACCCACGAACTCCACCCGTCGCATCTCCACATCCCTCTGCGAACCGCCGCGCAGCTGCGTCAGCACCTCCTCGGAAAGCTCGGCGCTGTCCTCCCCCTCGCGGGGGGCCAGGCGGATCAGCACATCCCGGGAGGTGCCGAAATACTGCACGCTGGCCCCATCGAATCCACCGTCCTCCAGGCGCTCACGCACCTCCAGCAACTCCACCTCCTCGGGATACCCCACCTCGATGAGGGTGCCGCCGGTGAAATCGATGCCGAAGTTCAGGCCCCGGAAGACCAGCAGCAGGATCGAGATCACCAGCAGGATGGCCGAGACGGACAGGGCCATGCGGCGCTGCCCCAGGAAGTTGATGTTGGCGTTGGCTAGATTCAGCTGCATGGCGTGAACGCCCTCAGATGGCCAGCGTCTTGAGGCGACGCCGGCGTCCGTAGATGAGATTGACCACTCCCCGGGTGACCACCAGGGCCGTGAACATGGACACCAGGATCCCCAGGGAAAGGGTCACGGCGAAGCCCTTGATGGGACCGGTGCCGAACATGAACAGCACCACCGCGGCGATGAGTGTGGTGATGTTGGCGTCCGCGATGGTGGACAGGGCCCGGGAATACCCGGCCTGGATGGCCGCCTGCGGCGAATTACCGTTGCGCAGTTCCTCGCGGATGCGCTCGAAGATGAGCACATTGGCATCCACCGCCATCCCCACGGTGAGCACGATCCCGGCGATCCCCGGCAGGGTCAGCGTGGCCTGGAGCATGGACAGCAGGGCCACCAGCAGCACGAGATTGAGCGTCAGGGCCAGGTCGGCCACCAGCCCGAAGACCCGGTAGTAGAGGGCCATGAAGATCAGCACCAGGACGAATCCCAGCACCACGGACTTGAAGCCGGCCTCGATATTATCCCGTCCCAGGCTCGGCCCCACGGTGCGCTCCTCCACGATGCTCATGGGCGCCGCCAGGGCACCGGCGCGAAGCAGCAGGGCCAGGTTGTGGGCCTCGCGGGAACTGTCTAGGCCGGTGATCTGGAAACGCCGGCCCAGCTGCTCCTGGATGCGCGCCACGTTGATCACCTCTTCCGTGCGCGTGGTGCGGCGCACGGTCTCCCCGTCCTCCTCGACGCTCTCGGTGGCGGTCTCGATGAAGACCACCCCCATGAGCCGGCCCACGTTGTCCCCCGTGGTGCGGCTGAAGATGCGCGCCCCCTGGCCGTCCAGGTTGATGAAGACCGCCGGCCCGCCGGAGTCCTGGGCGATGCCGGAACTGGCGTCCTGGATGTAGTCACCGGTGAGCATCACCCGACGCTCCAGCAGCACGGGGTTGCCGTTGCGCTCCCGGTACAAACGGGATCCGGCCGGTGCCCGGCCGCCCTCGGCGACCTCGTTGGGATCGTGCTCCTCGTCCACCAGACGGAACTCCAGGGTGGCCGTGGCCCCCAGGATCTCCTTGGCCCGGGCCGTATCCTGCACCCCGGGGAGCTGCACCACGATGCGGCGTTCCCCCTGCTGCTGGATCACCGGTTCGGCCACGCCCAGCTCGTTGACCCGGTTGCGCAGCGTGGTGATGTTCTGCTGCAGGGCCAGGCGGCGCTGGCTCTGGAGTTGCTCGTCGGTGACCCGGGCCTGGATGCGGTGGGTCCCGCCGCCGTCCATGGGCTCGAATTCCAGATCCCCGCGGTATTCGTCCCCGAGCCGCTCCAGGGCCTGGTCACGGGCCCCGGCCTCGTCGAAGCGCAGATGGACCCCCTCCCCGTCCCGTTCGATGCTCTGATAGCGGATGTCCGCTTCCCGCAACTGGGTACGGAACTCGCTGGCATAGCGTTCATGGACATTATCCACCACGGCGTCCATATCCACCTCCATGAGGAAGTGGATCCCGCCACGCAGGTCCAGCCCCAGATTCATGGGACGGGCATTGACGGCCTGGAGCCATCCCGGCGTTGCGGGGGCCAGGTTCAGGGCGACGGAGTAATCGTCCCCCAGGGCCTTACCGAGGATATCCGCAGCCCGGAGCTGGTCATCCGAGGAATCGAAGCGCACCATGAACCCGGCATCGCCCTGCTCCATGGCCTTGATGGGCATCCCCCGCCCTTCCAGGACGGCTCGGATCTGCTGCCGGGCATCGGCATCCACCTCCTCCTCGGTGCTGTGGGCCACCTGCACCACCGGATCCTCGGGGAAGAGGTTGGGCAGGGCGTAGACGAGGCCCACCACGACGGCGACCACGATGAGCAGGTATTTCCAGGCGGGATACTGGTTCATGGCACAACCGGGTTGATCGGGTGATCGGGAGGGCGGATCACAGGTCCTTGAGGGTGCCCTTGGGCAGCACGGTGGCCACGGACTGGCGCTGGATCACCAGCTCCGTCCCTTCGGAGGCCTCGACCTTGATGAACTGATCGTGGACCTGGGTGATCCTGCCTGCCAGGCCCCCGTTGGTGACGATCTCATCCCCCTTGGAGAGATTGTCCACCATGTTCTTGTGTTCCTTGGCGCGCTTGCTCTGGGGGCGGATGATGAGGAAGTACATGATGGCAAAGAAGACGCCGATCATGATGAGGAACTCGATCATGCCGCCTCCGGCGGGCTGCTGGGCCTGCTGGGCATAGGCGTCGGAGATGAGAAAGTTCATGGCAAGGACTCCTTGAGACTTCGCATGGATTCGACACGGCGCCCGCTCCCGGGAGGGGGCGGGGCCGAAAGCGCGGTATTATGGCACAGACCGTGGGGTTTGCGCGCGGCGACGCTGGAAGGCCCCGGCCCAGGCGTCCAGTCGCCCCTCGGCGATGGCGGTGCGCATCTCCCCCATGAGCCACTGGTAGTAACGCAGGTTGTGGATGGTGGCCAGGCGGCTGGCCAGGATCTCGTTGCACTTGTCCAGGTGCTTGAGATAGGCCCGGGAATAGTGACGGCAGGCATAGCAATCGCATTCCGGGTCGATGGGCCGGGTGTCGTCCCGGAAGCGGGCGTTGCGGATGCGCATCACCCCATCCCGGGTGTAGAGGAAACCGTTACGGGCGTTGCGGGTGGGGATGACGCAGTCGAACATATCCACGCCACGGCGCACCGCCTCCACCAGGTCCTCGGGCCGGCCCACCCCCATGAGGTAGCGGGGATGATCGCTGGGCATGTGGGGCATCAGTTCATCCAGCACCCGGTGGCGTTCCGCCTCCGGCTCCCCCACGGAGAGGCCCCCGATGGCGTAGCCGTCGAAGCCGATGGCCTGCAGGCCATCCAGGGAGCGGCGTCGCAGATGCGGGTACATCCCGCCCTGGACGATCCCGAACAGGGCCGCCGGGTTTGCGCCGTGCCCCTCCCGGGAACGGGCCGCCCAGCGCAGGGAGAGCTCCATGGAGCGCCGCGCCACCTCCTCCGTGGCGGGATAGGGGGTGCACTCGTCGAAGATCATGACGATGTCCGAGCCCAGGGCCCGCTGCACCTCCATGGACCGTTCCGGGGTGAGCAGGATGGGGGCGCCATCCACCGGGGAACGGAAGCGCACGCCCTCCTCGCTGATCTTGCGCAGATCCGCCAGGGAAAACACCTGAAATCCGCCGGAATCGGTGAGGATCGGCCGTTCCCAGTGCATGAATCCGTGCAGGTCGCCGTGGCGCTGGATCACCTCCGTGCCGGGGCGCAGCATGAGATGGAAGGTGTTGCCCAGGATGATCTCGGCCCCCAGGGCCTCCAGCTCCTCCGGAGTCATGGCCTTGACGCTTCCGTAGGTCCCCACGGGCATGAAGGCCGGGGTCTCCACACTGCCCCGGTCGAAGACCAGCCGGCCCCGGCGGGCGGCCCCGTCGGTCCCCAGCAGATCAAAGCGCATGGCCGCGTGCCTCCGTACAGGGAGTGAGGAACATGGCGTCCCCGTAACTGAAGAAGCGGTAGTGCCGGGCCACGGCGTGTGCATAGGCCGACAGCACCGCCTCCCGGCCCGCAAAGGCACACACCAGCATCAGCAGGGTGGACTCGGGCAGGTGGAAATTGGTGAGCAGGGCATCCACGACGCGAAAGCGATACCCCGGGGTGATGAACAGGCGGGTGTCCCCCTGGAACGGGGCCAGCGCACCCCCGGAGGCCGCGGTCTCCAGGCAGCGCACGCTGGTGGTGCCCACCGCCACCACCCGGCCACCCCGGGCGCGGCAGGCGGCCACCTGCTCACAGGTCTTCGGGTCCACCCGGACCCATTCGGCATGCATGACATGGTCCTTCGGGTCCTGCACCCGCACCGGCTGGAAGGTACCGGCCCCCACGTGCAACGTCACCGAGGCCGTCTCCACCCCCCGTTCCCGCAGCGCCTGGAGCAGGGCCTCGTCGAAATGCAGACCGGCGGTGGGGGCCGCCACGGCACCGGGCGCCCGGGCGAAGACCGTCTGATAACGCCGATGATCCTCCGGGGTGTCCTCCCGCCGGATGTAGGGGGGCAAAGGCATATGGCCGTGGCGTTCCAGGTGCTCCAGGACCTCCCCCCCCTCGAAGCGCAGGCGGAACAGCCCCCCCTCGCGCCCCTCCACCACCGCCTCCACGGCCTCCTCCAGCCATAGCCGGGTGCCCGCCCCGGGGGCCTTGCTGGCCCGCACGTGGGCCAGGGCCCGTTGCGGCCCCTCCAGGCGCTCCAGCAGGACCTCCACCCGCCCCCCCGAGGCGACCTTGCGCCCCCTGAGCCGGGCCGGGATCACCCGGGTGTCGTTGAACACCAGCAGATCGCCGGGGCGCAGCAGCCCCGGCAGATCACGCACATGGTGATCCGCGAGGGCCCCGTCGGCCCCATCCAGACAGAGCATCCGTGCGGCGCTGCGCTCGGCCAGGGGGGCCTGGGCGATCCGCTCGGTGGGCAGTTCATAGGAGAAGTCGCTCACTTGCATGGCGCGCGATGGTAGCAGGATCAGGTGCCCCGGGCGACTGGAAGGACGGAAAGGGTTTGGTAGTCGTTAGCGAAAGCGGTATACTGATGAATTACATCACGCCGGGATGGCGGAACTGGTAGACGCGCCGGACTCAAAATCCGGTTCTGGCAACAGAGTGCGAGTTCGATTCTCGCTCCCGGCACCACACCATCCAGAGACATCCTCGACAGGCGGCACACCGTTGGAACAGGCGGGTCCATTGAACGGCCCTGCAAAGAGACGGTCCACCGCTTCGGGATCCCGCGCGGATCCGCTTCCCACACCGGGAAGCCCCGCCTCTTTGCAGTCCGTTCCACAGGAAGACCCCATTGAATCCGACCGACACCACCCCCGCCTTCACGGCGATGGGCCTCCCGGCCCCTATCCTCAAGGCCCTGGAAGATTCCGGCTACGAGGCCCCCACCCCCATCCAGGCCCAGGCCATCCCCGCCCTGCTGGCCGGTAACGACCTGCTGGGACAGGCCCAGACGGGCACCGGCAAGACCGCCGCCTTTGCCCTTCCCCTGCTGGCCCGTCTGGATCCCGGGGTGAAGGCCCCCCAGATCCTGGCCCTGGCCCCCACCCGGGAACTGGCCATCCAGGTGGCGGAGGCCTTCGAGAGCTTCGCCCGGCACCTGCCCGATTTCCATATCCTGCCCATCTACGGCGGCCAGGCCTACAACGTGCAACTGCGCCAGCTCAAGCGCGGCGTCCAGGTGGTGGTGGGCACCCCGGGGCGGATCATGGACCACATGCGCCGGGGCACCCTGCGCCTGGACGCCCTGAAGGCCCTGGTGCTGGACGAGGCCGACGAGATGCTGCGCATGGGCTTCATCGACGACGTGCAGTGGATCCTGGAACAGACCCCGGAGAACTGCCAGCGGGCCCTGTTCTCCGCCACCATGCCGGACGCCATCCGACGGGTGGCCCACAAGCACCTGAAGGCCCCCCAGGAGGTGCGCATCGCCGCCGCCACCACCACGGCCGCCACCATCCGCCAGCGCTACTGGCGTGTGGGTGGACTGCACAAGCTGGATGCCCTCACCCGCCTCCTGGAGCACGAGGCCTTCGACGCCATGCTGGTGTTCGTGCGCACCAAGAACGAGACGGTGGAACTGGCCGAAAAGCTGGCGGCCCGGGGACACGCCTGTGAGGCCCTGAACGGCGACATCCCCCAGAACCTGCGGGAGCGCACCGTGGACCGGTTGCGCCAGGGCCAGATCGATATCCTGGTGGCCACCGACGTGGTGGCCCGGGGCCTGGACGTGGAGCGCATCAGCCACGTGCTCAACTATGACATCCCCCACGACACCGAGTCCTACGTGCACCGCATCGGCCGCACCGGCCGCGCCGGGCGCCGGGGCGAGGCGATCTTGTTCGTGTCCCCCCGGGAGCAGCGCATGCTCCAGGCCATCGAGCGGGCCACGCGCCAGCCCATCGAGGCCATGGACATGCCCTCCGCCCGGGACGTGAACCAGCGCCGCATGCAGCGCTTCTGCCAGCGCATCGACGAGACCCTCGCCGGCACCGACCTGGCCTTCTTCCAGGAACTGGTGGGGGAATACGTGCGGGAGAACGACGCCGATCCCCTGCAGGTGGCCGCCGCCCTGGCCCACCTGTCCCAGGGGGACACCCCCCTGCTGCTGGATGAACGCCCCGTGGTGCAGGAAAAACCCCGCCGCCGTGAGCGCGACCGGGACGGCAAGGCCCCACGCGCCGGCCGCGAGGCCCCCCGCCGGCGCCTGCAGGTGGACGAGGGCATGCAGCGCTTTCGCGTGGACGTGGGCCACCAGCACGGGCTCAAGCCCGGCAACCTGGTGGGGGCCATCGCCAACGAGGCGGGCCTGGACAACGGCCACATCGGCCGCATCGACATCAGTCAGGACCACGCCACCGTGGACCTGCCGGCCCAGATCCCCCCGGCCCTGGTGGACCACCTGAAGTCGGTCTGGGTCTGCGGCCAGCGTCTGGGCCTGCGGCCGGACGCGGGCGGCCCCACCCGGGAACAGGCCCCGCGGCGTCCCCGGGGCGGCCACCGGCAGGAGGGACCGCGGCGCCAGTCCCGCCGCTGAGCCCATTTCGGGCCGGTCACCGGCCCGGATCCTGATTTAAAGAATATACGCCCCCGCAAGGGGGCGTTTTCGTTGGCTTATACCCTGCCGCATCGTCCCCGCCCCATCAACCGGATTTGGGCTGTCACATAAAAAAAATCTTGTTTGCAGATCCCCGCCCAGGCCGTATAAGGCGTGCTGAATCCACACTGCGCGAGGAGAACCAAGACCATGTCCCCGACCCCCGAGATCCTCGTGACCGACGAGGAAGATCCCCGTGAGGAGTGGAAGGACACCGGCGCGGCGAGCCGCTCCTCGGCCCGTCGTTCCCTGGAGCGGCTGATGGAGCGCAGGGCCCTGCAGCGGCGTCTGCAGGATACCTTCGACGAACCGGGCAGCGCCTGGAACGACCCGGACTGGGAACGGCCGTGGCGGTGAGCCCTCAGTGGGCCATCTGGACCACCAGGGACACCCGGCGGTTGCGGGCCCGGCCCTGTGGGGAGGCGTTGTCCGCCACCGGGCGGGTGTCCGCCAGGCCCACCGCCTCCAGGCGTCCCGGGGCCAGCCCCTGCCGGATCAGGTAGCGCACCACCACCGTGGCCCGATGGGCGGAGAGCTCCCAGTTGGAGGGGAACTGCTCCGTGGTGATGGGCCGGTCATCCGTATGTCCCTCCACGGTGATCCGTTCCACATCCGAATGCAGCATGGGGACCAGGGCATCCAGCAGCCGGAGCCCCTCCGGGCGCAGTTCGGCCCGGCCGCTGGGGAAGAGGATCCCCTCGTTGAGCCGCAGCTCCACCTCGCCCGGGGTGCTGAGGATCTCCACCTGATCCGAAAGCCCGGTGTCCGTCAGGGAGGCATCCACCCGACGCGC
>JBKGXY010000063.1:0-11798 GCA_046546415.1 Ectothiorhodospira sp. | reverse complement strand
GTGGACGAGGTGATGAAGCGGGCGGACCTGGCCATGTACCAGTCCAAGGCCGCCGGGCGCAACACCCTGCGCTTCTTCGATCCGAGCATGCAGGCCATGATCAGCGCCCGCGCGGCCCTGGAGTCGGACCTGCGCCGGGCCGTCCAGGAGGAGGCCTTCACCCTGCACTATCAGCCCGTGGTGGACGACGAGGGTCAGATCACCAGCGCGGAGACCCTGCTGCGCTGGACCCACCCTGAACGGGGTCCGGTGCCCCCCGAAGAATTCATCCCCCTGGCCGAGGACACGGGGCTGATCCTGCCCCTGGGCCTGTGGGTCCTGGACCGGGCCTGTGCCCAGCTGGCCGCCTGGGCGAAGGACCCGGACCGCCGGGGGATGAGGCTGGCCGTGAACGTCAGCGCCCGCCAGTTCCGAAGCCAGGACTTCGCCCAGGAGGTGCTCTCGGCCATCGCCCGACACGGGACGCCCCCTGAGCGGCTCATCCTGGAACTCACCGAGAGCCTGCTGCTGGAAGACGTGGAGGCGGTCATCACCCGGATGCACACCCTGAAGGCCCGGGGGGTGGGGTTCGCCCTGGATGATTTCGGTACCGGCTATTCCTCGCTCACCTATCTCAAGCGCCTGCCCCTGGACGTGGTGAAGATCGACCGCTCCTTCGTGCGGGATCTGCTCACCGACCCCAACGACGCCGCCATCGCCCGCACCATCCTGGCCCTGGCCGGGACCCTGGGGCTGCGGGTCATCGCGGAGGGGGTGGAGACCCGGGAACAGTGGATCTGGCTCAGCCAACAGGGGTGCCATGCCCACCAGGGCTACTACTTCGGCCGGCCCGTCCCCGCCCCGGAGCTCCCCGTGCGGATCGATGCCCCTCCCGGGCCGGATCGGCAGGCGGGCAAAGGAGGCTGAAGGGGGCATCACACCGGCAAGTGCCGTATCATGGAACCGGGTGAATTGCGTGACTCCGTTCACAGGCCTCAAGATAATGCCCCTTATGATCCCGACGAATGGTCCCCATCAGGGCAATCGGCCCCGCCGACCGGCTCAAACCTCCTCGACCGCCGACTTCGTGGATTCATGACCCACAGTAAATCCACCAATCCGGATCTGGATACCATCCGCGAAAGGGCCCACCAGGCCCTGCGCCGGGGGGAATTCGATCTGGCGCAGCAGCTCCTGGAGCACGGCGACATCGACCTGGAGCAGATCACCGAGCAGTTGCGCATCTACCAGGCGGAGCTGGAGATCCAGAACGCCGAGCTGCGGGAATCCCAGCAGACGGCCGAACAGGTCCTGGGGCGCTATCAGGGGCTGTTCTCCGGCATCCCCGTGGCCGCCCTGGTGGTGGACCACACGGGCCTGATCCTGGAATGCAACGACCACGCCGCCCAACTCTTCGGCCTGGACACCCGCCACCTGCGCCACCACTTTCTGGGTCGCCTCCTCCACCGCGGGGACGAGGCGACCCTCCACCGCACCCTCGGACAGGCGGAGGAGACGGGCAAGGGCCTGGCCCCCCAGGTGACCTTCCTGCGGGCCACCGGCGGCAGTTTCAACGGGGAGCTGCACGTCGCACCCCTGCCCCCCGGAGCAGAGGAACGACACCAGTTCGTCTGCGCCGTGGTGGACCTGACCGAACGCATCCGCCAGGAACAGGCCACGGAACGGGCCCATGAGCAGCTGCGCCAGAGCGAGCAGCGCTACCGCATCCTGGCGGACTACTCCCCCGTCTGGGATTACTGGTTCGGCCCCGATGGCCAATACCGCTACGTCTCCCCCGCCTGCCTGGCGGTGTGCGGCCATCCCCCCCGGGACTTTGAGGCGGACCCGGACCTGTTCTCCCGCCTGCTGCCCCCCGAGGACCGGATCCGCTGGGAGAACCACGAGCGGAAGGTGCTGGAGGCGCACGCCGATGCCCCCCACGAACGCATGGAACTGCGCATCCTGCGACCGGATGGTGAGATCCGCTGGATCGAGCACGAATGCCGGGCGGTGATGGGGGCGGACGGCACCTACCTGGGGCGGCGTGGGGTCAACCGCGACATCACCGACCGCAAACGGGCAGAACTGGAGGTGGCGCAGGTCAGCCTGCTCTACGCCACCCTGAGCGCGGTGAACCAGGCCATCATCCGCATCGAGGACGAGCAGCGCCTGCTGGACAATCTGGTACGCATCGCCGTGCAGCACGGGGGTTTTTCCGGCTGCATCATCAGCCTCTGCCCCGAAGAGGGGGAGGATCCCGTACCCCGGGCCATGAACGGCATCCCCCCTCAGGAGGTGCCCAGCCTGCCCATGAAGGAGGCCTGGACCCTGATCAACCGCCAGTCCTACGTCTACGCCAACCGGGACGACCCCGGGGCCCCCCGGGCCTGGAGCCGCTGGGCGCGCCGTCACGGGGTGCAGACCTTCGGGCACTATCCGCTGATCCGCGGCCAGCGCCTGGTGGGGATGGCCACCTTCCTCTCCGCCACCCGGGAGGCCTTCAATCCCCAGGTGGACCGGCTGGTGCAGGACATCACCGAGGACTTCTCCTACGCCCTGCAGCACCTGGAGCTGGAGAAGAAGCGCCGCGCCAACGAGGAGCGCCTGCGCCTGGCCGATCAGGTCTTCCAGGCCGCCGACGAGGGCATCATGGTCACCGATACCGGCGGGCACATCGTGGCGGTGAACCCGGCCTTCACCCACATCACCGGTTATTCCGAGGACGAGGTCAAGGGGCGCCAGCCCAGCTTCCTGCGATCCGGCCGCCAGGACACCGCCTTCTACCAGAACCTGTGGAACACCCTGCAGGGCAGCGGCCATTGGCGGGGCGAGATCTGGAACCGGCGCAAGAGCGGCGAGGTGTATCCGGAATGGCTCACCATCAGCGCCGTGCCGAACGAATCCGGCGAGATCGAGCACTACGTGGGGGTGTTCAGCGACATCGGCCAGGTGAAGGAGGCCCAGCAGCAACTGGAGTTCATGGCCCACTACGACCCCCTCACCGGCCTGGCCAACCGGGTGCTGTTCCGCGACCGCCTGCGCCATGCCCTGCTCCGGGCCAAACGCCACGGCACTACCCTGGTACTGCTGTTCATCGACCTGGACCGCTTCAAGACCATCAACGACACCCTGGGCCACACCCTGGGGGATCAACTCCTGAAGACCGTGGCCCGTCGCATGGAACACGCCACCCGCGCATCCGACACCCTCAGCCGTCTGGGCGGGGACGAGTTCGTCCTGCTGCTGGACGGTGAACTGAGCCGGGATGACATCCAGATCCTCAGCCGCAAGCTGCTGAGGATCCTGGAGGAACCCATGCACCTGGACGGTCACGAGGTGGTGGTGAGCGCCAGCATCGGCATCGCCACCTACCCGGAGGACGGCGAGGACGCCGACACCCTGCTCAAGCACGCCGACCTGGCCATGTACGAGGCCAAGACCCACGGGCGCAACGGCTACGAGTTCTTCGCCCCCAACCTCACCGAGGGGGTCCTGGACCGGCTCAAGATGGAATCCGCCCTGCGGGGCGCACCGGGCCGGGACGAGCTTCGGGTGCACTACCAGCCCCAGGTGGACCTGTGCGACGGCCGACTGCTGGGCGTGGAGGCCCTGGTGCGCTGGCAGCACCCCGCCCTGGGGCTGGTCCCCCCCGGACGCTTCATCGGACTGGCCGAGGAGATGGGCGTGATCGGCGAGATCGGGGCCTGGGTCCTGCGGGAAGCCTGCCGCCAGATGCGCGCCTGGTGGGATGCGGGCTTCCACGTGCCCCTGGTGGCGGTGAACCTCTCCGTGCAGCAACTGGAGCGGGAACAACTGGTGGAACGGGTGCAGGACGCCCTGAGCGACTTCCACCTGCCCGCCGCCTGCCTGGAGCTGGAGGTGACCGAATCCCTCATCATGAAGGCCCCGGAGAAGACCCTCTCGGTGCTCCTGACCCTCAAGGGGATGGGGGTGATGCTGGCGGTGGACGACTTCGGCACGGGGTATTCCTCCCTCTCCTACCTCAAGCGCCTGCCCCTGGACCGGCTCAAGATCGATCGCTCCTTCATCCAGGACGTGGACCGGGATCCCAACGGGGAGGCCATCATCCGGGCGATCATCAGTCTGGGGCGGACCCTGGGGCTGGAGACGGTGGCCGAGGGGATCGAGCAACCGGGCCAGAGCGCGTTCCTCCAGCGCGAGGGCTGTCACATGGGACAGGGCTTCCTCTTCGGCCGGCCCCACCCCCCGGAGGTGATCGAGGAACACTGGCGGGAGAGCGTTTCCGGCAACCCCCCCGGGGTCACCCCCCCGGGGAACGACGGATCCATTCAGTGATCTCCAGCCGGCTGATGATGGCCCCGCCGTCCACGTGGTGCAGCTTGCCCACGTGCACCAGGAACACG
Organism: Ectothiorhodospira sp.; assembly: GCA_046546415.1. Lineage (GTDB taxonomy): Bacteria > Pseudomonadota > Gammaproteobacteria > Ectothiorhodospirales > Ectothiorhodospiraceae > Ectothiorhodospira. The sequence continues at coordinate 7,434 of JBKGXY010000063.1, read as the reverse complement.
GGCGCCCCCTCTGCCTCCCCCTGGCGGTACTCCAGGGCGAAGCCCTCGTCGCGCCCGCCCAGGACCCGTCGCAGCCCCTGCTCCAGGCGGGTCCCCACATCCTGCGCGTCCAACCGGCCGCCGCGGCACAGCGCCAGGAAGTCCTCGCCGGGTTCGGGCACCCCCATGGGGTCCCCGGGACGGGCCCGGGCGTAGGCCCGCCAGGTGGCGTTCACCATCTGCACCCGTCCGTCCCGGTCCAGCACCGCCACCTGGTGGATCTGGGAGTCCAGTACCGCCTGCAGGCGCGCCACGTCCCGCACCGAGGTGATGTCCACCAGGGTCATCACGGCCCCCCGGGCGGCCTGGCTCTCCAGGGTATAGGGCAGGATGCGCACCAGGTAGTAGCGCCCCGAGGTGGAGGGCACCTCATGCTCGCACGGACGCCCCTCCTGCAGGCCCAGGTGAAGATCCTGCATCAGATGCGGGTATTCCAGGTTGTGCGTGAAGTCATCGATGGGCCGGCCCACGTCCCCATCGCGGATCTTGAAGATCTGCTGCGCCTCGGGGGTGAAACGGGTGATCCGCAGGGCCTCATCCAGGAACAGGGTGGCGATGGAGGCCGCCTTGGCCATGCCGTCCAGATCCGCATTCAGGCGGTTGAGGATCTGGATCTTCTCCTGGTTCTCGGCGTTGACGGTGTAGAGCTCCTCGTTCACCGACTGCAGCTCCTCGTTGGAGCTCTGCAGTTCCTCGTTGGCCGCCATCATCTCCTCGTTGGTGGCCTGGAGCTCCTCGTTGGAGGCCTCCAGTTCCTCGATGGTGGCCTGCAGGCTCTCCCGTGTGGCCCCCAGCTCCTGCTCCAGGGAATGGATGCGCTCCATGGCCTCGGCGTCCATGTCCAGGGTCGGGGATCCCCCCGCCTCCGGATCGGCCGGGGCCTGCTCCTCCTCGAAGGAGAGCAGCAGGAAGGGGGCATGCGGATCCTCGCCCTTCAGACGACGGACACTCAGGCGCAGGCGCGCCGCGCTCCCGTCCGGCAACTGGAAGCGCCCGGCCTCGGAGCGGACCAGCCCGTCGGTCTGCATGGCGCGACGCAGCAGGGCCTGGGCCACGGGCACGATCCCCGACGGCAGGAGCCGGGAGACCTCCAGGGTGATGCTGCCGGTGGGGAAGTGCAGGTAGCGCTGGGCCTGGCCGAAGACATGGATCAGCTCCATGGCATCGGACAGCAGGATGCTGGGGGGGGCATGCTCCTGCAACAGGGCCTGCTGGGCGGAATCGATGGCCGAGGCGTCCCGGGAACGGGCCGCCTTCACCGGGGGCCGGGAGGTGGCCGTGCTCCCCTGACGCCCCCTGGGGGCCGGGCTCGAGGGGTGGGCATCCATGGGCAGGGCGGCGCTGCGCAGCAGCTGAAAGAGCTTGTGCTTGCTGCTCACCGGGGTGAAGTCGGGGCCCAGGGCCCCCAGGGACTCGCTGGACCCCAGGAAGAGATACCCCCCTGGGGCCAGGGCGAACTGCAGACGGCGCAGGGTGCGCTCCTGGGTGGCGGGGAGGAAGTAGATCAATACATTCCGGCAGCACACCAGGTCCATGCGGGTGAAGGGCGGGTCCTCCACCAGGTTGTGCCGGGCGAAGACCAGGGTCTGGCGCAGTTCCGGCCGCACCACGAAGTGGCCGTCCCGCTTGGTGAAGAACCGCTCCAGGCGCTGGGGGGAGACCTCCGCCATGATGGCCTCGGAGAAGGTTCCGGCACTGGCGGCATCCACGTTCTTCTGCTCCACGTCGGTGGCGAAGATCTTGATATCCGGCCAGCGATGCAACCGATCGAAGGCCTCGGCGAAGAGCATGGCCACGGTGTAGGCCTCCTCGCCGGTGGACATCCCGGCCACCCAGACCCGGATGGGATGGTCCGTGCCCGCCTGGCGCACGATGGCGTCCACCGCCCGCACGGTCAGCACCTCGAAGGCCTCGGGGTCACGGAAGAAGTTGGTCACCGGGATGAGGATCTCCCGGCGCAGCACGGAGACCTCCCCGGAATCCCCCTCCAGCAGCTCCAGGTAGCGTTCGAAATCCGGGACATGGCGCACCTGCATGCGCCGTTCGATGCGTCGCAGCACGGTGGCGGGCTTGTAGTCCCGGAAGTTCACCCCTTCGCGGCCCTGCAGCAGGTGGAAGATCCCCTCCAGGGCCGAACCCGTATCCAGGTCCGTAGGGCTGCGGGGCGGCCGGGGGATCCGGGTCTCGGGCTTTTGCTGGATGTGGTCCCGGATACGGGCGCCCAGCGCCTCCGGGGGCAGCACCTCATCCACCAGCCCCGTGGCGATGATGCTGCGGGGCATGCCATCGAACTTGGCGGTCTCCGGCTCCTGGGCCAGGAGCAGGCCGCCGGCATCGTTGATGGCCACGGCGCCTCGGGCCCCGTCGGAGCCCGTCCCCGAGAGGATCACCCCAATGGCGCGGTCACCGTACTCCTTGGCCAGGGAGGAGAAGAACAGGTCGATGGGCAGGGACAGGACCCCGGGATCCTTGGGGCTCAGGCGCAACTGGCCGTCCGCCACCGTCATGAGGTTGCCCGGGGGGATCAGATGGAGGGTCTCCGCCCGGATCGCCATGGCGTCCTCCACGGTGCGCACCGGCATGCGGGTGTGCCGCGACAGGAGATTGCCCATCAGGCTCTTGTGATCCGGGGAGAGGTGCTGCACCACCACGAAGGCCGCCCCCGTCCCCTCGGGCATGGCCTCGAAGAACTGCTCCAGGGCCTCGAGCCCGCCGGCGGAGGCCCCCACCCCCACCACATGGCCATGAAAGTCCGGCCCTTGCCCCGCCTCTTCGCCATCCGGGGCCGGCAAACGGGCCGATACCCTGGCTGGCGATTCCAGGCGCAGGCGCGGGGCGTGTTCCGGGCCCTCGGGTTCTTCGGGGGTGGAAGACATAAAGGACCATCGTCAGTCGCTGGGGAATGGTTTGCATTGTAGGGCAAAGGCCCTGCCGCGGGCACCGCGCTGCCGGGCGGATCCGTGGAGTTGACTCATATTACTATCCACATATACTGACATCCGAATATACAATCCATCCCGCGCTCGGTCCCGAGCCCGCCTGATCCGCATCCGGAGGCCCTTCATGCAACCCCATCGTCTGCTTTTTCTGTGCACCGGCAATTCCTGCCGTTCCCAGATGGCCGAGGGCTGGGCCCGCCACCTGGGGGGAGATCGTGTACAGGTGGATTCGGCCGGCATCGAGGCCCATGGCAAGAATCCGCGGGCCATCTCCGTGATGCAGGAGGCGGGGGTGGATATCTCCGGGCAGGCATCCACCCGGGTCACCCCGGAGATGCTGGACTGGGCGGATACGGTGGTCACCGTCTGCGGTCACGCGGACGAGCATTGCCCCGTCCTGCCGCCGGGGACCCGCCGCGTCCACTGGCCCCTGGAGGATCCCGCCCGGGCCAAGGGCAGCGAGGGGGAGATCCTGGCGGTATTCCGGGCCACACGGGACGAGATCCGCCAACGGGTGGAGACCCTGCTGGCGCAGCAGACGGATCCGGCCGACTGATCCGACGATCCCCCGACCGGGTCTCCTGCCCGGGACTCATCAAGGCCGAAGGGCGGCCCTACTGCTCAATGGTTCCTTATGTTCGATGCACTGGCCAATCTGATCGTCTACCAGATCCTGGGGCTGAGCCCGGATTCCCACGCCGGCGCCGCCCTGCATTTCTTCGTCATGGACACGGCGAAGATCTTTGTGATGCTCGTGATCATCATCTATGTCATGGGGCTGATGCGGGCCCTGCTCTCCCCCGAGAAGGTCCGTGACTACGTGCGGGGCAAGCCCCGCTGGATGGCGCGGGGGACGGCCATCGGCCTGGGGGCGGTGACCCCCTTCTGCTCCTGTTCCTCCGTGCCCCTGTTCATCGGTTTCGTGGAGGCCGGCATCCCCCTGGGGGTCACCTTCTCCTTCCTCATCGCCTCCCCCATGATCAACGAGGTGGCGGTGGTGCTCCTGGCGGGCATCCTGGGCTGGGAGCTCACCCTCATGTATGTGGCCGCCGGGCTGACGGTCGCCTGGTTCGGGGGGCTGATCATGGAACGTTTCCGTCCGGAACGCTGGGTGGAGGACTACGTCTGGAAGATCCAGATGGGGCAGACGGCCATGGCCCGGCCCGACACCTCCCTGGCAGGCCGCCACCGCTACGCCTGGGGGGAGGTGAAGGAGATCCTGCGCCGGCTGTGGAAATGGGTCATCGCCGGGATCGCCGTCGGGGCCCTGTTCCACGGCTATGTGCCGGAAGCGTGGGTCACGGAGCACCTGGGGGGCGATGGCAACTGGCTGGCGGTGCCCGGCGCCGTGTTGCTGGGGATCCCGCTGTATTCCAACGCCACCGGGGTCATCCCCGTGGCGGAGGCCATGCTGGGCAAGGGCGTGGCCATCGGCACCACCCTGGCCCTGATGATGAGCATCGCCGCCCTCTCCCTGCCGGAGATGATCATCCTGCGCAAGGTCATCCGGTGGCCGGGGCTGGCCCTCTACGCCGGCGTCCTGGCCGTCGCCTTCATCCTGGTGGGCTGGGGCTTCAACCTGCTGACCTGAGGCCCCTCCCCCACCCCCAATCCATCCAGACGTGGAGTCCACATATCATGAAGACCATCCAGATCCTGGGCAGCGGCTGCGCCAGCTGCAAGAGCACCTACCAACTGATCGAGGAACGGGCCCGGACCCGGGGGGTTCAGGTGAACCTGGAGAAGGTGGAGGATATCGCCGAGATCATGCGCCACGGGGTGATGTCCACCCCGGGGGTGGTCATCGACGGCCAGGTGGTCCACGCGGGGGGGATCCCCTCGCGGGACACCGTGGATGCCTGGCTCGCCGGCGAGACCCCCTCCAGCAGCGGCCCCCGGGGCAGTGGGGGCTGCTGCGGGAACTGAACCGGGACCTCCCGGTGCTGCTCGCCCCGCCGCACCGGGAGGCCCTGCCTCACCCGCGCGCCGCGGGGCGGGTCAGTGCCCGCCGATGCCATGCTCCCGGGTGGCGCTGAACTCGATCTCCGGCCACTTCTCCTGGGCCATCTGCAGGTTCACCCGGGTGGGGGCGATGTAGACCAGATCGCCCCCGTGGTCGATGGCCAGGTTGTTGGCCGCCTTGTCCCTGAACTGCTCCAGCTTGCGTTCGTCCTCCGAGGTGACCCAGCGGGCCGTCTGCACGTTCACGTTCTCGAAGCCGGCGTCCACGTTGTATTCGTTCTTGAGACGGTGGGCCACCACGTCGAACTGCAGCACCCCCACGGCCCCCAGGATGAGGTCGTTGTTGTTCAGCGGCTTGAACAACTGGGTCGCCCCCTCCTCGCAGAGCTGCTGCAGGCCCTTCTGCAACTGCTTCATCTTCAGCGGGTCCCGCAGCTGGGCGCGGCGGAAGAGCTCGGGGGCGAAGTTGGGGATCCCCGTGAAGGCCAGCTTCTCGCCCTGGGTGAAGGTGTCCCCGATGCGGATGGTGCCGTGGTTGTGGATGCCGATGATGTCCCCGGGGAAGGCCTCCTCGGCGTGCTCCCGGTCCGAGGCCAGGAAGGTCAGGGCATCGGAGATGCGCACGTCCTTGCCGATACGCACGTGGTGCAGCTTCGAGCCCTTCTTGAAGCTGCCGGAGCAGATGCGCATGAAGGCGATGCGGTCCCGGTGCTGCGGGTCCATGTTGGCCTGGATCTTGAAAACGAATCCGGAAAAGGTCTCCTCTTCCGGGGAGACCTCCCGGGTCTCCGTGGCCCGGGCCCGCGGCGGCGGGGCGTATTCCACGAAGTCGTCCAGCAGCTCCTGCAGGCCGAAGTTGTTGATGGCCGAGCCGAAGAAGACCGGGGTCAGACGGCCCTCCAGATAGGCCTGCAGGTCGAACTCGTGGGACGCCCCCATCACCAGTTCCAGTTCCTCGCGCAGCTCCCGGGCCTGGTCCCCCAGCACCTCGTCCAGGCGCGGGTTGTCCAGCCCCTGGATCACCTCCCCCTGCTGCATCCTGCCGCCGTGGGTGGGGGAGAACAGATGCACCGCGTCGCGGCGGATGTGGTAGACCCCCTTGAAGCGCTTGCCCATGCCGATGGGCCAGGTGATGGGCGCGCAGGGGATCTTCAGCACCTCCTCCACCTCGTCCATGAGCTCGATGGGCTCGCGCCCTTCCCGGTCCAGCTTGTTGATGAAGGTCATGATGGGGGTGTCCCGCAGTCGGCACACCTCCATGAGCTTGATGGTGCGCTCCTCCACACCCTTGGCCACGTCGATCACCATCAGGGCGGAGTCCACGGCGGTGAGGGTGCGGTAGGTGTCCTCGGAGAAATCCTGGTGCCCGGGGGTGTCCAGCAGGTTGACGATGCGGTCCTTGTAGGGGAACTGCATCACCGAGGAGGTCACGGAGATGCCGCGCTGCTTCTCCAGCTCCATCCAGTCGGAGGTGGCGTGGCGGTCCGACTTGCGCCCCTTGACGGTCCCCGCCAGCTGGATGGCGCCCCCATAGAGCAGCAGCTTCTCCGTGACGGTGGTCTTGCCCGCGTCCGGGTGGGAGATGATGGCGAAGGTGCGCCGGCGGGCGGTCTCGGTGGCGTGCTTGGAGGGCATGGGGTTTCTGCAATGGACCTGGGTGAAAAGCCTTTCATTGTACCGGCCCGGACAGGGCCGCGACCATCCCACCCGGGGCGGTTCCAGGGCCGTACCCCGTTGCCCCGCCCCTCCTGGCTCAGTCTTCCCCCCTTCCGTCAGGGTCCGGGGATGGACCATGCCAATGTCCCCGCAGCCGTTCGCGCTCCTCGGGCGACAGCTCCTCCCAGCGCCGACGCAGCTCCCGGCGGTGTTCCGGCGGCAGGCGGCGATAGCGTTCCCAGCGCTGACGCAGGGCCCTGCGCTTGGACTCGGGCATGGATTCCAGCCGCCGATGGTGATCCCTGATGCGGTCCCGTTCCTCCGGGGACAGGGCCTGCCAGCGTTCCAGACGATGGGTGATCCGCTCCCGCTGCTCCGGGTCCATGGACCGCCAGCGCTCGGCCATCTCCAGGAGCCGGCGCCGATGATCCGCGGGGAGCTCAGACCAGTCCTCCGCCATGGGGGCAAGCACCGCCTGCTGCCGGCGATCCAGCTCCGACCAGTCCGGTGCCGTGTCCGCCGCCACCGGTGCCCCCCAGAGCAGCACCCCGAGGAACAGGAAGGTCACACCTCTCATCGCCCTTCCTCCCCGGCCCAGACGATGAACGCCGGGTCATCCAGGTCGGCGATGAACAGGCTGATCCCGTTCGTCTTGTGGTCGACTTCATCGGCCGGCGTCGTCCGGGTGACGAGGATGATGTTATCCGCGAGGTCCGCCATCGACGTCCAGACCTTTTGGCCGTTGATGACGTATTCGTCGTCGTCCTTTTCGGCGGTCGTCGTGGTGTTTAGCGTGTTCGATCCCGCGTCGGGTTCTGTGATTCCGATCGCGAACGAT
>JBKGXY010000062.1:0-11824 GCA_046546415.1 Ectothiorhodospira sp. | reverse complement strand
TGATGCCGTAGATCCCGACCAGCAGCAGGATGTAGGCGATGTTGGGATTGGTGATGACCGCCAGCAGGCGGGTGCGCCAGTCCGGTCCGCGCTCCACGAGCTGCAGCCCGGAGGTGTCCAGGGTGCGCTCGCCCCGATCCAGCTGCACCGTGAGACCGTCGATCTGCTGCAGCAGATCCCGGGTGCCGTCCGCCACCCGGTCGATGACCCCCTGCTCCAGGGCCTGGCTGGCCCCCAGGTTCGCCGCCTCGCGCACCGCGGCCTCCGCCCAGTCGGCGTTGCGCCCGCGCAGTTCCGCCAGACCCCGGATGTAGGACACGGCGTCCTCCAGGACCTTGCGCTCCATGGCGGTCTCGCCGCGGCGGGGGGACGATGCCTCCGTTTCCTCCTGCCCCGTGGCCTCCGCATCCGGATCCCCGGGGGACGACGATGAGTCCCCCTCCTCCGGGGGGTCGTCCTGTTCGGCATCGGGCATCCCGGGCAGGCCGCCACCGCCGATCTGCACCGGCGTGGCCGAGCCCAGGTTGGTGGCCGGGGCCATGGCCGCCACGTGGCTGGCGTAGAGCAGGTAGGTCCCGGCGCTGGCGGCCCGGGCCCCGGAGGGGGCCACATGGGTGACCACCGGCACCGGTGAGGAGAGGATGCCCTGGATCATCTCCCGCATGGCGCTGTCCAGGCCGCCGGGTGTATCCAGGCGCACCACCACCACCTCGGCGTCCATCTCCCGGGCGGCCTCCAGGCCCCGCAGGAAATAGTCACTGGTGGCCGGGCCGATGGCCCCGTCCACCTCCAGCATCAGCCCCGTACGCCCGCCGTCGTCCTGGGCCTGGACCACCACGGCCAGCACCAGGCCCGCCAGCAGGAGCAGCAGCCAGGGGAGCATCCTGAACGGGGGGGAACGAAGAAAGGACATCATGGAAAGGGGCCTGATATGAGCATCATCTGCCTGTTCGACCCCGGGAGACGGTAACCGGTTTCATCCGGTCCACCGGGGCAGGATTCACGCATTGACCAGGGCGGCCAGGTCCCGGTTGAGCAATTCCGCATCGCCCAGGTTCAGCTCGACGATGCGGCGCAGGTGCTGGGCGCTCTCCAGATCCATCTGGGTCACCCGCAGCCCCAGGTCCCGGCCCTCCAGGCGCACCACCTGGACCATCAACAGGATGTGGAATTCCGGGTTCAGGGGCACCCGCAGATAGCCGTAGGCCTCCCGATACGCCTCGGGGAGGGGGGTCTGGGTGCGCACCAGCGCCCCCTGGAGGGAGAGGTCCACCAGTTCCGCCGGGATCTCGTCGCCGCCCTCGAAGCTGAGGGTGGCGATCCCATCGAAACGGACGCGATGGAAATGGCGTCTGCCGTTCTGATCCATGGTCATCCAATCACTCCAAAATGGTCGGGGCGGGCCCCTGGCACCTGCGGCGGCCCGTACCAGTATAGGCCCCGCGCCCGAGGGTGTCAGGCCGACGCCGCCCTTGGCCGCGCTCCGGGGACCGGGCGTATAATGCGGCCCCTTTTCCTCTTCGTGATCCCATGATGAACGACTCCACCCAGCGCTCCAACCCCGCTCCCGTCGGCCTGCTGCGCCGTCTGGGCTGCATCACCTATGACGGCCTCATGGTCCTGGCCGTACTGATGCTGGTGACCCTGATGGTCAGCATCTTCGGCGGCATCACCCCGGACCATCCCTGGTACCCCGCCTATACCTTCCTGGTGGGCCTGTCGGCCTTCCTCTACTACGGCTGGTTCTGGACCCACGGCGGCATCAGTCTGCCCATGCAGACCTGGCGCGTCCGGCTGGTGGACCCACGTGGCCGGCCGGTCACCTGGCTGCAGGCCCTGCGGCGGTACCTGGTGGCCCTGGCCCAGTGGATCCTGATCTTCTGGGGCCTCAAGGCCTGGGGGGCGGGCAACCTGCCGGTGGCGGCCGGCGTGGGCCTGGTGGTGCTGGCGGGGCTGGCCTGGACGGTGTTCCACCCCCAAAAGCTCATGCTCCACGACCTGCTCTCCGGCACCCGGCTGATCCGCCTGCCGCCCGACCGTTCCGGTGGGATCTGAGGGCAGGCCTAGCGCACCCGGCGCAGGGCCGCCACGGCGATGACCAGGAACAGGGCCATGGGGAGCACCGCGCTCACCAGCGGCGGGAGGCCGTAGACCAGGCCCATGTGGTTGAGCATGCGGTTGAGCAGGTGAAAGCCCACGCCGATGAGGATACCGATGAACAGGCGCTGGCCCGCGCCCCCGGTGCGCAGGGAACCGAAGACGAAGGGCACCGCCAGCAGGAGCATCACCAGGCTGGACAGCGGTGTGGAGAAGCGGGTCCAGAAGGCCAGTTCATAGGGCGCGGAATCCAGGCTGTTGTCCCGCAGGTAACGGATATAGCGCCACAGGGTCCAGGCGGACATCTGCTGCGGCTCCACCACCACCACGTCGAACAGCTCCGGGGCCAGCAGCCGTTCCCAGGACTCCTCCTCGGCGCGCTCCACCGTCACCCCGTCCAGGGCGATGCGGCTGCGGGTCACGTCCCGCATCACCCAATGCCCTTCGGTATAACGGGCCGCCCGGGCCTGCACCATCTCGGTCATCTGTCGGCGGTCGTCGAAGCGGTAGACGCGGATGTCGTGCAGCCGCGGTCCCGGCATGATCACCCGAACGTTCAGGTAATCATTCCCCTCCCGGGCCCAGAGGCCCGTGCCCCCCACCTGGATCTGCTCGGAATGGGCAAAGGTGCGCATACTCTGGGCCTGGCGCTCGCTGGCCGGGGCCACCACCTCCCCCAGCAGCAGGGCCGCCACCATGAGCACCGCCCCCGCCAGCAGCACGGCCCCCACGATGCGCCTCACCGGCAGGCCGGCGGCGCGCATGGCCGTGAGCTCGCTGTTCTCCGCCAGGGTGCCCAGGCTGAGCAGGGCCCCGATGAGCACCCCGGTGGGGAAGAGCTCGTAGACCCGCCCGGGGATGGTCAGGGCGGTGAACACCAGGGCCTGGACCCAGTCATAGCTGCCCTGCCCCACGTCCTCGATCTCGCCCACGAAGGCGAAGCCCACATCCAGCGCGGTGAGTACCGCCAGGGCCAGCACGGTGCCACCGATAACCTGCCGGATCAGATAGCCGCGCAGGATCCTCATGCCACCGCCTCACGGGATCCCCGGGGCCGGGGGCGGAACAGCCCCTGTCGCTGCATCAGCAGGAATACCGCCAGCAGCCCCAGGACGGCGTGCACCCACCACATCCCCAACCAGGGTGGCAGCTGGCCATCGGCGAACCAGTCCTTGGCCAGGATCTGCATCTGGGCATAGACCACATAGACCCCCACCGCCAGGGCCAGGCGGGCGAAGCGCCCCTTGCGCGGGGCCGTGTGGGCCAGGGGCAGCGCCAGCAGGGCCAGGAGCAGCATGGAGGCCGGGGCCGAGAGTCGCCACTGCAACTCGGCGCGGTAATCGGTGCGGTCGTCCCCCCAGAGCTTCCCGGTGGGGATGTTGTCCGTGCGATTGCGCACCCGGGCGGCCCCGGGATCGGGCAGGCGCACCCCGTGGGTGTCGAAGCGGATGATGCGAAAATCCCGGTCACCGGGGCTGCCATCGTAGCGGAAGCCGTCCTGGAGCACCAGAAAGCGCTGCCCGCTCACCGGATCCGTCTCCTGGCTGGCGGAGCGGGCCACCAGCACCTGGGTCTCCCCCTCCACGCGGCGCTGGATGAAGACCTGGTTCATGACCTCCCGGTCCTGGGAGAAGGACTCCACGAAGAACACCGTGCCCCCGATGCCCGGCTCCAGGAAGCGCCCCGGGGTCACGCCCACCAGGTCGGAGCGCTGCGACGACTCGGCGCGGATCTCGTCCACCTGGAGCTTGCTCCAGGGCCCCACGGTGAGGGACAGGACCAGCAGGATCAGGGCGAGCGGCAGGGTCAGGGCCATCACCGGACGGTAGAGCCGCGCGTAGCCCACGCCGCAGGCCATGAGGGCGGCCATCTCGCTGTCCTTGTAGAGCCGGCCCAGGGTGAGCATCACCGCCAGGAACAGGGAGACCGGCAGCAACAGGATGAGGGCATTGAGGGTGCCCAGCAGCAGGATCCCCGGCAGCACGTCCGCCGGGATGCGCCCCTCGGTCACCTCCTGGAGCAGCCGCGCCAGCATCCCCCCCAGGATGATGAGCACGAGCACCAGGGTCACCGCCCCCAGGGTGAAGAGCATCTCCCGGATCAGGTATCGGTCCAGAACCTTCAAGGGCACCTCGGATCCGCCGGCGCGGCCTGTGTTGGTGGAAAGGGGGTATTTTCTCTAAACTGGCCTGTCACGGACAGTGACCCCTCGGTCCCGTCCCCGTCATCCCTGTTCACCCCACCCCACGAGGAACGGCATGGAATTCTCAGTCAAAAGCGGTCTGCCCGGGGCCGGGCGCAGCCCCTGCATCGTTGCAGGCGTCTTCGAACGCCGCAAGCTTTCCGCTGCCGCCAAGGCCGTGGACCAGGCCACCGACGGCGCCCTCTCCGCCCTGCTCAAGCGCGGCGACATGGACGGCGAACGCGGCCAGACCCTCTGGGTGCAGCACCTGCCCGGCGATGTGGCGGACCGCATCCTGCTGGTGGGGCTGGGCAAGGAGAAGGAATTCGGCGAGGCCCCCTTCCGCGAGGTCGCCGGCGCCATGACCCGGGCCCTGCTCCAGAGCGGCGCCGATACCGTCCACAACACCCTCACCGACCTGCCGGTGAAGGGCCGCGACCTGGCCTGGAAGGCCTTCCAGACCGTGCTGCTGGTGGAAGAGGGTCTCTACCGCTTCGACGAGCTCAAGACCGGCAAGAAACGCCCCAAACCCGCCCTCAAGCACATGGCCCTGGAGGCCGGCGACGGGGACGCGGTGGACAGCGGGGAACGGGCGGTGGCCCGCGCCCGGGCCACCGCCGCCGGGGTCGGCCTGGCCCGGGACCTGGCCAACCGCCCGGGCAATGTCTGCACCCCGGACTACCTGGCGAACGAGGCCAAGGCCCTGAAGAAGGCCCACAAGGACCTGAAGCTGGAGGTGCTGGACGAGGAGGCCCTGGAGAAGGAGGGCATGGGCGCCCTGCTGGCCGTGGGCCGGGGATCGGAGAACCCGCCCCGCCTCATCGTCATGGACTACCGGGGCGGCAGGAAGGGCGAACAGCCCGTGGTGCTGGTGGGCAAGGGCATCACCTTCGACAGCGGGGGCATCTCCCTCAAGCCCGGCGAGGGCATGGACGAGATGAAGTTCGACATGGGCGGCGCCGCCGCCGTCCTGGGGGCCATGAAGGCCTGCGCCGAACTCCAGCTGCCCCTGAACGTGATGGGGGTCATCGCCGCCGCCGAGAACATGCCCGACGGACGGGCCACCCGCCCCGGGGACATCCTCAAGACCCTCTCCGGACAGACGGTGGAGGTGCTCAACACCGACGCCGAGGGCCGCCTGGTGCTCTGTGACGCCCTCACCTACGTGGAGCGCTTCGAACCGGCGGCGGTGGTGGATATGGCCACCCTCACCGGGGCCTGCATCATCGCCCTGGGGCACCAGGCCAGCGCCGTGCTGGGCAACGACGCCGCCCTGGTGAGGGAGCTTCTGGCCGCCGGTCAGCAGACCCGCGACCGGGCCTGGGAACTGCCCCTGTGGGACGAATACCAGGAACAGCTCAAGAGCAACTTCGCCGACATGGCCAATATCGGCGGCCGCCCCGCCGGCACCATCACCGCCGCCTGCTTCCTCTCCCGCTTCACCAAGAAGTACAAATGGGCCCACCTGGACATCGCCGGCGTGGCCTGGAAGAGCGGCAAGGAGAAGGGGGCCACCGGCCGTCCGGTGCCGCTGTTGATGCAGTTCCTGTTCAACCGCCTCCAAGATTGAGCATGTCCGGCAACGCAACGTTCCGGGGCCATCCCCGCAGCCCCGAGCCGGATACCCGCCGGCCCGGGGCCTGATCCATGCCCCGCGTCGACTTCTACGTCATCCCGGGGGACGATCCGCGCCAGCGCCTGCTCACCGTCTGCCGCCTGGTGCACAAGGCCTACGGCCTGGGTCACCGGGTGCATGTGCGCACCGCCTCCGCCGGGGAGTCCCGCTTCCTGGATGAGCTCTTGTGGACCTTCCGGGACGATGCCTTCGTCCCCCACGGCACCGATCGGGAGGACCCCTCGCTGCCGGTGACCCTCGGCCATGAAGGCCCACCGCCATCCACCGCCCGGGTGCTGGTGAACCTGGCCCACCCCGCCCCGGAACTGCCCCCGGACCTGGAACGGGTGGCGGAGGTGATCAACGACGACCCCCAGGTGCGCGACCCCGGCCGGGAGCGCTTCCGCGCCTACCGGGAACGGGGCTGCGAGATGCACCACCACAAACTCTGAAGCGGATCGGGCCCGGGGGCATCATCCCCCATCGGGGGAGGTACCGTGGTAGGCCATCCCGTCCCCGAGGCGGGACAGGACATCCGAGATGGGCAGGGGTCTGGAGAAGAGGTATCCCTGGGCGTAATCACATCCCGCCTCCCTGAGCCATTCATACTGCTCCCGGGTCTCGACCCCTTCCGCCACGACCTTGAGCCCCTGAGCGTGGGCCATGCCGATGATGGATTGAACGGCGGCCTGATCGGCCGACTCCCGGGAAAGATGCTGCACAAAGCTGCGGTCCAGCTTCAACAGTTCGAAGGGATAGCGCTGCAGATACGGGATACCCGTCCGACCGATCCCGAACTGGCTCAGGGCGAGCTTGAATCCGCGGGCATGGGCGGAATCCATCCTCCCGGCGATCTCCTGCCCCCCGTCCTGCAACAGGCGTTCGGTCACCTCGATCACCACGCAGGCCGGGGAGACCCGGGACCGTACCGCTCCAGACCCGGGATGCGGACGCCCCTCCATGGCGCCCCCGGTCGTGTCTTCGGGGAAATGGTCGTTGACGGCCATCTTCATGAGGGTTTCCCGATGGCCCCGCTGCTCGTTGATCTCCTCCAGGGCCTCCACCGCGTTCCGGTAGACCCATTCATCGATCCGGCCCAGCAGACCGGCACTTTCGGCCAGGCCCAGGAACTGGTTGGGCTCCAACCGGCCTCGTTGGGGGTGATCCCAGCGCACCAGTGCCTCGAACATGATCACCTGGTTCCACTTCAGGTCCAGGATCGGCTGGAAGACCAGGGTGAACTCGTCCCGTTCCAGTGCCCGGGGCAGATCCTTCAGCAGGGCGGTCCGCGTGGCCAGGGTGCCATCCACCCGGCTGGAATAATACTCCAGACGCTGTCCGCCGGCCTGCTTGGCGACATACATGGTCTGATCCGCGCACTTGATCAGCTCACCCGGATCCAGGACATCGGCGGGGCAGAAGGCCACGCCGATGCTGGCCTGCAGGGTGACCGGATGACGGTCCACATCAAAGGGCTGATCCAGGGCCTTGAGGATCTTTTCCGCCACCTCGTCCACACCTGACTGATCCTTGAGATCCTCCATGATGACGGTGAACTCGTCCCCGCTCAGGCGGGCGCTGGTATCGCTCTTGCGGACACACCGACTGATGCGGCGGCCCACCTCCTTGAGGACACGATCGCCCGCATCATGGCCCAGCCGGTCATTCACCTCCTTGAACCGGTCCAGGTCGATGAACATCAGGGCCAGGATATGCCCCCGGCGAAGGGCATGACGGATCCCCTGCCGCAACCGGTCCAGGAAGAGCTGCCGGTTGGGCAGTCCGGTCAGCGGATCGTAGTTGGCCCGATACCAGATGGTATCCTCCATCCGGCGCTGCTCGGTGATGTCGCGGAACACACCGATATACCGCTGCGGACGCCCCTGCCCATCCCTGCACAGATGCATGGACATCCAGGCCAGGTAGGGCTTGCCGGATCGATCCCGGTGCCAGATCTCACCCTGCCAGGAACCGGAGGCATGCAGGGCCCGGTGCTGATGCTCATCAACCCCCCCGGACTCGCACGGATCCCAGATCCGGGCCAGCGGCTGCCCCAGGATCTCCCCGGAGGGGAAACCGGTCAGCCGGGTAAAGGCCGGATTGACGTGGATCACCCGCTGATCGGCATCGGCGATCATCACCGCTTCATCCAGCACCTCGTAGACCGAGGCCGCCACCTGCAACTCCTGGCGGGCCTTGGCCATGTCGGTGATATCCACCGCCATCAGCAGACAGAGATCGTCATCCGGCCAGGTCCCCGTCTCCAGACGCAGGACACGGGGGGTCCCCTGATCCGTGGTGATGGAGACCTCCAGGGGGGGCGGTGTCTCCCCGGAGAAGACCCGCTGGAGCAGGCTGGACAGCCGGGGACGATCCGTCTTGTGGAGAAAGTGGGGCAGCGGACGGGCCACGAGCCGGTCGCGGGTGATTTCCAGCAGCGTGGCCCCCATCCGATTGGCGCGGTTCACCCGGCCGGAGGGATCCAGGTTGAAATAGGCGATGGGGGCATGTTCATAGAAGCGGGCGAAAAGATCCCGGGCCGCTTCCGCCTCATCCCGGGCCTGCTGCAGGGCCTCGTTCTGCAGTTCCAGCTCGATCTGATGCACCTGGAGCTCATGCAGCAGGGCCAGCGCCTCGGTGACATCGAGCGGCCCGGTGGACGTTTTCTGGGAGGCCTTGAGCCGCTGTTCCGCACGGTCTCTCAGGTCCTGGGGATCATCCTTCCCTTTCCGGGGCATCGCCTGCCTCCTTACCGGTGTTCTCCGGCGAGACTTGCGTCCCTCGCAGACGGCTCTCCATGCGCTTGGCCTGGGTGATGTCCATGAGGGTCAGCACCACCCCGTCGATGACGTCGTCCAGGGTGCGATAGGGCATGATCCTGACCTGATACCAACGGCCATCCCGGGTCGGGATCTCCCGGGTGCGGGACTCCAGGGAGTGTAGCACCTGCCGTGCCTCCGCCTGCAGGTCCGCATCGTCCAGATCCGTGACGATGTCACTGAGCGGGCGCCCCACATCCCCGGGGATGAGCTTGAAGATCTTCCGGGCCGGCTGGGTGAAACGGCGGATGCGCAGATCCCGGCTCAGAAACACCGTGGCGATATCCGTGCTGTCGAGGAGGTTCTTCAGATCACTGTTGGCCTGGGTGAGCTCCTCCACCTTGGATTCCAGTTCCGTGTTGACGGTCTGCAGTTCCTCGTTGAGGGATTGCATCTCCTCCTTGGAGGTGGTGAGCTCCTCGTTGGTGGACTGCAGCTCCTCGTTGGCCGAGCGCAGTTCCTCCTGGGAGGTCTGCATGTACTCGCGGGTCATGCGCAGTTCATGCTGGGCCTGCTTCAGGGCCTCTTCCAGTTTCGGGACACGGCCATCCTCCCTGCGTGAAACGCTCTCCGAGGCATCCGCGAGCGCATGGTACCGGGACGGCAGGGGCTGAAACACGATCATCAACATCCCCTTCAGGGAATGCCTCTCTTCGTTGAGGGGATACACCGTGACATCCGCCATCACCTGTCCCTGGCCGGGATGACCCACCTTGACCTCGTGACTGGTGCTGGAGGCGGCCTCCCGCACGGCCCAGGGGAGCATCACCGCCAGTTCCTGCCGCAGTCCCTCCCGGGCCATGACGTGGATATTCCAGTTGGCCCGACCCGCGGCGGGCTCCAGATACGCCCCGGTCTGCCCGAAGATGTAGAGGATGTCCCCCTCCCCGTTCACCAGAACCGCCGGGGGGGAGAACCGTTCCAGCAGGATCCGCTCCGCCAGGGACTGGATATTGTCCGACGCGGCGCCAGAGGGGGCATCCGGCGGGAGATCCATCTCCTCGCCCATGACCCGGGACTGGACATCCAGATCCTCGAGATGGGTGCCCCCCTCGGAACGGAGAAACAGGTGGGCACGGGCATCCAGGGGGGTGAACAACTCACGGGACCCGCCGACGCTCTCGGCGTTGCCCAAAAAGAGCGTCCCGCCGGGCAGCAGGCTGTAATGGAACAGGGGAAGCAGCTTGTGCTGCAGCCCGGCATTCAGATAGATGAGCAGATTGCGGCAGATCAGCAGATCCAGCCGGGTGAAGGGGGGATCCATGATGACGTTCTGCACGGCGAAGATCACCATCTCCCGCACGGCAGGACAGACGCGATACCCACCGGCCTCTTCCAGGAAGAAATGCTGCAGGCGTTCGGGAGACACATCCGCGGCGATATTGGTCGGATACAGTCCTTTTCGGGCCTGTTCGATGGCATCCGCGTTGAGATCGGTGGCAAAGATCTGCAGGGTGACCCGGCCCTGGGGGGCGCATTGCTCCAGCACCTCCCGGAAGGCCATGGCCAGGGAATAGGCCTCCTCACCGGTGGAACATCCCACCACCCAGGCGCGCAGGACACGCCCCTGAGGCGGCGCGGCCTGGATCAGGGGGGTCAGCACCTGCTTTTGCAACGCCTCCCAGGCCAGGGGGTCGCGGAAAAAGCTCGTCACCCCGATGAGCAGTTCATTGAACAGCAGGTCCAGTTCCTGGGGATTGTCCCGCAGGAACTGGACATAGGCGGACACCCGGTCCAGCTGATGCAGACCCATGCGCCGTTCGACGCGCCGATACAGGGTGTTGAACTTGTAGTTGGCGAAATCATGCCCGGTGTGGGCCCGCAGCAGGAGCACGATCTTCTCCAGGGCACGGCGCCGATCCATGTCCTCCCGGGCAGCCTGTGGTTTGCCGATGTGATTCCGGCAGGACAGATCGCTCACGATCCGCTCCCCCATGTCACCCACCGGAAGCACATGGTCCGCCAGTCCCGCATCGATCACGCTACGCGGCATGCCCGAAGACTCGGCTTCTTCCGGGTCCTGCACCAGGGTCAACCCGGCATGTTCCCGGATGGCACGCAGCCCCAGGGTGCCGTCACACCCGGTCCCGGAGAGCACGACGCCCACACTGGCCTCCCCCCGGTCCGCCGCCAGGGCGCGGAAGAAGAAATCGATGGGAAGCCGCAACCCGCGCCGGGTGGACGGATCCAGCAGGTGAAGCACGCCCTTGAGCAGGGAAAGGTCCTTGCCCGGCGGGATCACATAGACCTGATCCGGCTCCACCCGCATGCCATCCGTCACCTCGTTCACCCCCATGGGCGTGCTCTTCTGCAGCAGGGACGCCAGCACCCCTTCCCGGGTCGGATCCAGATGCTGAACGATGACGAAGGCATACCCCGAATGCTCCGGCACCCCCTCCAGGAACCCCCTCAGGGCGGCCAGCCCCCCGGCCGAGGCCCCGATCCCGATGATCGGCGGGATGGATGCGGCACCGGAAGGATCCTCCCCCCCGGCCCCTTCTTCCCCGGCATGATCGAATGAGGTCTCAGATGCATTCATGGTTTTCCCACGGCTCCAGTGGTTCCCTATCCTTTCACGGTAGACGGGAATGCCCCGCAGGGAAAGACCGGGACGCCCCGGGGAACGGGCCGTTGCAACTGGGCAGGCCATCCAAAAAAGATTAAGATAATCCGCCACTTTATTCATTCCGAACCCGATACCGCCCCCATGCAGAAGACCTATGACCCCCGCGCCATCGAGCAATCCATCTACCAGGAATGGGAAGACCGCGGCTGGTTCGCGCCCGCGGGGGAGGGGCACCCCTACTGCATCCTGCTGCCGCCGCCCAACGTCACCGGCACCCTGCACATGGGCCACGCCTTCCAGGACACCCTCATGGACACCCTGGTGCGCTACCACCGCATGTGCGGCGAAAACACCCTCTGGCAGGGGGGCACCGACCACGCGGGCATCGCCACCCAGATGGTGGTGGAGCGCCAGCTGGCCCGGGAGGGGCGCAGCCGCCACGAACTCGGGCGCGAGGGCTTTCTGGAGAAGGTATGGGAATGGCGGGGGCAGTCCGGCCACCAGATCCAGCAGCAGATGCGCCGCCTGGGCACCTCCGTGGACTG
>JBKGXY010000061.1:0-12091 GCA_046546415.1 Ectothiorhodospira sp. | reverse complement strand
CTTGACGACCGCGTCCCTGCGGTCGACACCCGCCGCAGGGAGACCCTCGGCACCCTCCACGGCCACTACAGAGAAACCCCCGGCATCCTCCATGGCCCAAAGGGGACCGGATCCATCCACACTCGGGCCGTAGACGATCGGTTTTGCCGGATGCATGGGCCATTAAAACCCTCCCAAGGCACATACAAGGCCCCTTCCCAGGCCCCCCTTTCCATGCAGGGGGGTTGTCAGGGGACCGAGAACGATCAAGACTTGATGCTCAGCAGCAAGACCCGCCCCCACCACATCCGCACAGGCCACGCAGACCGAAACGCCATGACCAAATCCAGCCCCGCCCGCGACATGCAGACCCATTGGGACAGCTCCTACCTGGATGCGGGCAACGCCGCCTACCTGGATCAGCTCTTCGAGACCTTTCTGCAGACCCCGGAGGCCGTCCCGGAGCGCTGGCGGAAACACTTCGAGGCCCTGGGACAACCCGGGCGCCGCGACGGGGACGGCCAGGTGCTGCACAGCCGGGTGCGGGAGGAGTTCCGCCGCCTGGCGGAGAACGGCCCGAGCCGCGGCCTGCCCATGGGCAGCCTGGAACACGAGCGCAAGCAGGTGCGCGTGCTCCAGTACATCAACGCCCACCGATTCCTGGGGCATCTGCAGGCGGACCTGGATCCCCTGGGACTGGCCCGGCCGGAGCCCCTGCCGGAGTTGTCCCTGGAACACCACCAGCTCACCGAGGAGGACCTGCCCAGCACCTTCCAAACCGGCTCCCTGGTGGGCCCGGACGAGGCCTCCCTGCGGGAGATCGTGCGCATCCTCAAGGGCACCTACTGCAAGACCCTGGGCGCCGAATACATGCACATGACCGCCACGGCCGAGAAGCGCTGGCTGCAGCAACGGCTGGAGTCGGTGCGCGGTGAACCCCGCTTCGATGACACCCGCCGACGCTCCATCCTGGACCGGCTCACGGCGGCCGAGGGCCTGGAGCGCTACCTGCACAGCCGCTACGTGGGCCAGAAGCGCTTCTCCCTGGAGGGCGGAGAGACCCTGATCCCCATGCTGGACGAGATCATCCGCCGCGCCGGCGAACAGGGGGTGCGCGAGACGGTGCTGGGCATGGCCCACCGCGGCCGCCTGAACGTCCTGGTGAACACCCTGGGCAAGTCCCCGGCGGAGCTGTTCCAGGAGTTCGAGGGCACGGGGAGGCGTCACCCCGGCACCGGGGACGTGAAATACCACATGGGTTTCTCCTCCGACGTGCAGACCCCCGGCGGCCCCATGCACCTGGCCCTGGCCTTCAACCCCTCCCACCTGGAGATCGTGAATCCGGTGGTGGAAGGCTCGGTACGGGCCCGCCAGATCCGCCGTGGGGACCGCGAGGGGAACCAGGTCCTGCCCCTGACGATCCACGGCGATGCCTCCTTCGCCGGCCAGGGCGTGGTCATGGAGACCCTGAACATGTCCCAGACCCGGGGTTTCTCCACCAAGGGGACGGTCCATGTCGTGGTGAACAACCAGATCGGCTTCACCACCAGCACCCTGAAGGATGCCCGCTCCACCCCCTATTGCACCGACGTGGCCAAGATGGTGGACGCCCCCATCCTGCACGTGAACGGGGACGATCCGGAGATGGCCCTGTTCGCCGCCCAGGTGGCCCTGGACTATCGCATGACCTTCCAGAAGGACGTGGTCATCGATCTGGTGTGTTATCGCCGCCAGGGGCACAACGAGGCGGACGAACCGGCGGTGACCCAGCCCGCCATGTACAAGCGCATCAAGGAACTGCCCACTACCCGGGCGCGCTACGCCAGCCGCCTGGAGGAGGCCGGGGTCCTGGACGAGGACGAGGCCCGCGAAATGGAATCCCGGGTGCGCTCGCAACTGGATTCCGGGGCGGGCATGTTGCCCGACCTCATCGAGAGCGTCGGCAGTTACAACCAGCCGGTGGACTGGAAGCCCTACATCGACCGGGACTGGCGCGAACCCGCCGAAACGGCGGTCACCAAGGAGACCCTGCGTGAGCTCTGGCGGCGCCTGGTGGAGGTCCCCGAGGGGTTCGAGTTGCAGTCCCGCGTGGCCCGGATCCTGGACGACCGGCGCAAGATGGCCGCCGGCTCCCTGCCCCTGGACTGGGGCTTCGCAGAGATCAGCGCCTACGCCACCTTGCTCACCCAGGGCTATCCCGTGCGCCTGTCGGGCCAGGACAGCGGCCGTGGCACCTTCTTTCACCGCCATGCCGTGCACTACAACCAGCAGGACGGGGACCGCTGGATCCCCCTGCGTCATCTCACGGACGACCAGGCGGACTTCCTGGTGGTGGACTCCCTGCTCTCCGAGGAGGCGGTGCTGGGCTTCGAGTTCGGCTACGCCACCGCCACCCCCGACACCCTCACCCTCTGGGAGGCCCAGTTCGGCGACTTCGCCAACGGGGCGCAGGTGGTCATCGACCAGTTCATCAGCTCCGGCGAGCAGAAATGGGGCCGCCTCTGCGGCCTGGTGATGCTCCTGCCCCACGGCTACGAGGGCCAGGGGCCGGAACACTCCTCGGCGCGCCTGGAGCGCTACCTGCAGCTCTGCGCCCAGCACAACATGCAGGTCTGCGTGCCTTCCACGCCGGCACAGATGTTCCACCTCCTGCGCCGGCAGATGATCCGGCCCTACCGCAAGCCCCTGATCGTCATGACCCCCAAGAGCCTGCTGCGCCACAAGCTGGCGGTGAACGCCCTGGAGGACCTCACCAACAGCCGCTTCCGGCCCGTCCTCGGGGAGGTGGACGACCTGGACCCGGCCGGGGTCACCCGGGTCCTCCTCTGCGCCGGCAAGGTCTACTACGACCTCCTGGAGCGGCGCCGCAGCGAGGAGAAACGCCACATCGCCCTGGTACGCCTGGAGCAGCTCTACCCCTTCCCCGAGGAGGACCTGGCCGGGATCCTGGACAGCTACCCCAACGCCCGCGAGTTCTACTGGGTGCAGGAGGAGCCCCTGAACCAGGGCGCCTGGTACGCCACGCAACACCATATCCGCGCCCTGCTGGGCGAGGACCGCCACCTGCAGCACGTCACCCGGCCCGCCTCCGCCTCCCCCGCGGTGGGCCATCTGGACGTGCACGTGAAACAGCAGGAGGCCCTCATCGAGCGGGCCCTGCGCCCCTCCTGAGCCCGGGGCGGCCCCCATCCACCCCCGACAGGAACCCACAAGGACCCAACGCAATGAGTATCGAGGTCAAGATCCCGCAGCTTCCCGAATCCGTGGCCGACGCCACCATCGTCTCCTGGCACAAGCGCCCCGGGGACGCCGTCCAGCGCGACGAGACCCTGGTGGACATCGAGACGGACAAGGTGGTCCTGGAGGTGCCCGCCCCGCAGGCTGGCGTCCTGGCGGACATCCAGGAGGACGAAGGCTCGGTGGTCACCGCCGGACAGGTGATCGGCCACGTGGACCCGGGCGAGGACGGGAAGGCCCCCAGGAAAGGCCCCGGGAAGGCCGCCGCCGGCGCGGACAGCCAGGATACGGGGAAACCGGCCACCGATGCCGGGAAAGAAAAGGACACGGGTCCACGGGGAGACGGTGACGCGGCCCGGAAAGACGCCCCCCAGGACCCGGCCCTGAGCCCGGCGGTGCGCAAGCTGATTGCGGAACACGATCTGGACCCGTCAGAGATCGAGGGCAGCGGCAAGGGCGGGCGTCTCCTCAAGGAGGACGTGCTGCGTCATCTGGAGGAGACGGGAGCCGCGGCATCCCAGGCCCCGGAGGGGGCAGCCCCCGCCAGTGAGTCCGCCTCCCGGGCCCCGGACCCCGGACCGGCACCCCGCCCCGAGCCGGGCACCCCCGAGGCCCGGCCCGAGAAGCGCGTGCCCATGACCCGGTTGCGGGCCCGGGTGGCCGAGCGCCTGGTGGAAGCGCAGCAGACGGCGGCCATGCTCACCACCTTCAACGAGGTGAACATGAAGCCGGTGATGGATCTGCGCGCCCAGTACAAGGACCGCTTCGAGAAGCGCCACGGGGTGCGTCTGGGCTTCATGTCCTTCTTCGTCAAGGCGGCCACCGAGGCCCTCAAGCGCTTCCCCGAGGTGAACGCCTCCATCGACGGCCGGGACATCGTCTACCACGGCTACTTTGACGTCGGCATCGCCGTCTCCTCCCCGCGGGGCCTGGTGGTGCCCATCCTGCGGGATGCGGATGCCCTCACCATGCCGGACATCGAGCGGGCCATCGCCGACTTCGGCCAACAGGCCGAGGAGGGCAGCCTGGGGATCGAGGACCTCACCGGCGGGACCTTCACCATCTCCAACGGCGGGGTCTTCGGGTCGCTGCTGTCCACCCCCATCATCAACCCGCCGCAGAGCGCCATCCTGGGGATGCACCGCATCCAGGAACGCCCGGTGGCGGAGGACGGGGAGGTGGTGATCCGCCCCATGATGTACTTGGCCGTATCCTACGACCACCGCCTGGTGGACGGCCGCGAGGCGGTCCAGTTCCTGGTCACCATCAAGGACATGCTGGAAGACCCCACGCGCCTGCTGCTGGAGGTCTGAGTCCCATATACCCACGCCGGCCCCCGGGCCGGTGGTCATCCATTTTCCGACATTTTGCCAGGAGCCAGACCATGGCAGAGCAATCATTTGATGTCATCGTGATCGGTGCCGGACCGGCGGGCTACGTGGCCGCCATCCGCTGCGCCCAATTGGGCCTGAAGACGGCCTGCATCGACCGCTGGCGCGACGCCGCCGGCAAGGAACGCCTGGGGGGCACCTGCCTCAACGTGGGCTGCATCCCCTCCAAGGCCCTGCTGGAGTCCTCGGAGCTCTACGAACACGCCCAAAAGCACCTGAAGACCCACGGCGTGCGCTGCAGCGGGGTGGAGCTGGACCTGGCGGACATGATGGCCCGCAAGGACCGCCTGGTGAACCACCTCACCCAGGGCATCCAGGGCCTGTTCAAGGCCAATCAGGTCACCTGGCTCAAGGGGCACGGCCGGCTCCAGGGCGAACGCCAGGTGGGCTTCACCGACCACGAGGGCAAGGAAGAGGTCCTTGAAGCACAGCACGTCATCCTGGCCCCCGGCTCGGCCCCGGTGGAGCTGGCCAGCGCCCCCTTCGACGGGGAATCCATCGTGGATTCCACCGGGGCACTGGCCTTCGACGACGTGCCCGGACGCCTGGGGGTCATCGGCGCCGGGGTCATCGGCCTGGAGCTGGGCAGCGTCTGGCGTCGCCTGGGCTCCGAGGTGGTGATGCTGGAGGCCCAGGACCGCTTCCTGTCCTTCTGCGACGAACAGGTAGCCGCCGAATCCCTCAAGATCTTCGGCAAGCAGGGGCTGGACATCCGCCTCTCCACCCGGGTGACCTCGGGCCGCGTGGACGAGGAGGGCGTGCGCGTGGTCTACGAGGACGGCGAGGGGGAGCACGAGGAACGCTTCGACCGCCTGGTGGTCTGCGTCGGCCGCCGCCCCGCCACCGACAGTCTGGTGAGCGGTCCGGTGGAACTGGCCATGGACGAACGCGGCGCCATCCACGTGGACGAGCACTGCCAGACCACCGTGCCCGGGGTCTATGCCGTGGGGGACGCGGTGCGCGGCCCCATGCTGGCCCACAAGGGCTCCGAGGAGGGGGTCATGGTAGCCGAGCGCATCGCCGGCATGGAGACCACGTTGAACTACGACACCATCCCCAACGTGATCTACACCCTGCCGGAGATCGCCTGGGTGGGCCGCACGGAGCAGGACCTGAAGAAGCAGGGCGTCCCCTATGCCACGGGGGTGTTCCCCTTCGTGGCCTCCGGCCGCGCCCGGGCCATGGAGGACACCACGGGCTTCGTGAAGCTACTGGCCCATGCCGAGACCGACCGGCTCCTGGGGGCCCATATCATCAGTTCCCGGGCCTCGGAACTCATCGCCCAGGGTGCCATCGCCATCGAATTCGGCGCCTCCAGCGAGGACCTGGCGCGCACGGTCTTCGCGCACCCCACCCTCTCCGAGGGGGTGCACGAGGCTGCCCTGGCAACCCTGGGGCATCCGCTGCACATCCCGCCCAAGGGCAAGCGGGGGTAATCCCTGGGCATCCGGGTCCCGCCTCTGGCATGGCGCCTGCTGATCCGTCCTGCCGCGGGTGGGAGGACGGATCAGGCGGCCCTCGCACACCAGGTGAACCCCTGCGGCCGTAGACGTACTCATCCATGTTGAAACACCTAGCCATAAGTTAGGATACTCGATGTATGCGAGCATCCGGTCCATCCCCATAGCACGCCAGAGGTGTCCCATGTACGCTGTCGAATTCGAGGCCGATATCCGCGATGGGGTGGTCAGGATTCCCGATCGGTATGCGCGCCTAAACAATGCCCATGCCCGGGTTGTACTGCTGCTGGAGGAGCCGGATACCGATACCGAGGTGGGAGTGAAGGCCTTCTCCGAGCACACGGCCCAAACCATCGAAGAATGGCGAGCGCCGGGCGAGGATGAGGTATGGAAGTAGTGCCTGGCGATCGGGACAGCTACGCCATTCCGATCAGCCATTGTGCTGTGTGATCCCAGGCGGGAGAGCAGCATCCGTGCTATGCCCCCTGCTGATCCGTCCTGCCGCGGGTGGGAGATCTGACCCTAGGGCTTCTCCAGGGGGGCGCGCCGCCACAGGGCCGCCAGCAGCAGCGCCAGCCCCAGGCCGCCCAGCCCCCAGGCGGGCCAGGGCATGCCCAGCAGGCCGGACATGCCCTGAACCCGGGACACCAGCAGCACCGCAGCGATCATCAGGGAACTGCCCAGCACCGCGAAGACGGTGCGGCGGTTGGCGTCGCGGATCTCCCCCTGGAGCCGCCGCAGCTGGGTCTGCTGCAGGGCCTGGCGTTCATCCGCCAGGGTCTGCTGGCGCAGTGCCTCGTGGATCAGGCCGGGCATGTCGGGGGCCTTCTCCAGGATGAACGGTAGATTGCGCCGCAGCCCCCGCACCAGGGCCCGCACGCCCACCTGCTCGTCCATCCAGCGCTGGATGAAGGGGCGGGCCGTCTTCCACAGGTCCAGATCCGGGTAGAGATCCCGCCCCATCCCCTCGATGTTGAGCAGGGTCTTCTCCAGGAGCACCAGCTGGGGCTGCACCTCCATGTTGAAGCGCCGGGCGGTCTGAAACAGGCGCACCAGGACATGGCCAAAGGAGATGTCCTTGAGGGGCTTCTCGAAGATGGGCTCGCATACGGTGCGGATGGCCCCCTCCAGGTCGGCCACCCGTACATCGGAGGGCACCCAGCCGGATTCCACGTGCAACTCCGCCACCCGGGCGTAGTCCCGGTTGAAGAAGGCGTAGAAGTTCTCCGCCAGGTAGCGCTGGTCCGCCGGGGAGAGGGTGCCGACGATGCCGAAGTCCACGGCGATGTAGCTGGGGTCCCCCGGATCGGTGACATCGATGAAGATGTTGCCCGGGTGCATGTCGGCATGGAAGAAGTTGTGGCGGAAGACCTGGGTGAAGAAGATCTCCACGCCCCGCTCCGCCAAAAGCCGCAGGTCCACCCCCCGGGCCCGCAGGGCGGCCACGTCGGAGACGGGGATCCCCTGGATGCGTTCCATCACCATCACGTCCTGACGGCAGTAGTCCCAGTGGACCTCGGGCATGTACAGGACCGATGAACCCTCGAAGTTGCGGCGGATCTGGGAGGCGTTGGCCGCCTCGCGCAGGAGGTCCAGTTCGTCCAGGAGGGTCTGCTCGTATTCCGCCACCACCTCCACGGGGCGCAGGCGCCGGCCCTCCGGCCAGTAGCGCTCCGCCAGCTCGGCGATGACGTACATGAGTTCCACGTCCCTGCGGATGGCCTTCTCGATGCCGGGGCGCACCACCTTCACCACCACGCGCCGGCCGTCGTGGAGCACCGCGCCGTGCACCTGGGCGATGGAGGCGGAGGCCATGGGGGTGGCCTCGAAGGCGGCGAACAGGGATCCGACCGGCCGCCCCAGGGCCCGCTCGATGATGGCCCGGGCCTGATCGTTGGGAAACGGGGCCACCCGGTCCTGCAGCCGGGCGAGCTCCGCTGCGATGTCGTCGGGCAGCAGGTCCCGGCGGGTGGAGACCATCTGCCCGAATTTGATGAAGATGGGCCCCAGGTCCTCCAGGGCCCGGCGGATGCGCTCGCCCCGGGCGTAGGGCACCTTGCGGAACCAGTTCCACGGGGCCAGGTGGCGCACGAAGCGCACCGGACGGAAGAGCCGCAGGGTGAGGACCACGTCATCCAGGCCGTGGCGGATGAGCACCCGGTTGATGGTGAGCAGGCGCAGGATCTGGGCGGGATGCAGGTGCTGCAGCATGGGGGGGTCAGTCCGCTCCGCCGGGATGGATCCCTTCCAGGCGACGAAGGCGCGCCTCCAGTCGGTCCGCGTCGCTGCGCAGCCGGTCCACACCGTCCAGGAAGGCCTCCACATCGGAGCGATCCGCCAGGGGGCCGCCGCGCAACCGTTCGCCCACGCGCCCCCGCAGCTCCTCCCGGACACGGCCGAACCGGTCGCATACCTCGCGCCAGGCCTCCCCGACCCGCCGCGCCCCCTGCTCCCCCGCCAGGCGGGCCAGGAGGGCCTCCCAGTCCATGTCCACCCCCCGCAGCAGATCGTTGAGGCGGCGGGCCAGCTCCACGTCCCCCACCAGGGTCACGGTCTCCGGCAGCGGGGCCCCGGGGCGGGCCGTGAGCAGCCGCGCCAGGGAGAGGGGGGAGCCGGCGATATGGGCCTCCGGTTCCCCGTCGTGGTGTCCCGAGACCTGCAGGAATCCGTCCCCGGGCAGGAAGTACAGGGTCAGGTCGATGCCGGTGACGTGCAGGGCCACCACCCCCGTGCCCAGGGCCTCGAGCCGGGCGGGGCTCTCCGGGTCCAGGGCCAGATAGCGGTGGATGGCCGCCTCCAGCAGGGCCGTGACGGGGGCGGGGGGTGTCTTCATGACCGTCTGCTCCTGGCGGGGGCGTGGTGTGGCGGGTTCAGAGCTTGTAGCCCCGGTGCAGGGCCACCACCCCGCCGGTGAGGTTGAAGTAGTCGCAGCGCTCGAAGCCGGCGGTCTCCATCATCCCCTTGAGGGTCTCCTGATCGGGGTGCATGCGGATGCTCTCCGCCAGGTAACGGTAGCTCTCGGCGTCCCCGGCCACCAGCCGTCCCATGAGCGGAAGGGCCTTGAAGCTGTACAGATCGTACACCTTGCCGAAGGAGCGGGAGACGGGGTGGGAGAACTCCAGCACCAGCAGCTTGCCGCCGGGCTTGAGCAAACGGAGCATGGAGGCCAGGGCGGCATTCTTGTCGGTGACGTTGCGCAGCCCGAAGGCGATGGTGATCAGGTCGAAGTGATCGTCGGCGAAGGGCAGGTGCTCGGCATCGGCCTGCACGTAGTCCAGGTTCTCCACCAGCCCCTCGTCCACCAGACGGGTGCGCCCCTGGGACAGCATGGAGGCATTGATGTCGCTGAGCACCACCTGTCCACGGGGGCCGACGATGCGGGAGAACTTCGCCGCCAGGTCCCCCGTGCCCCCCGCCAGGTCCAGCACCTTCCATCCGGGCCGGGCACCGGCCACCTCCACGGTGAATCGCTTCCAGGCACGGTGGATGCCCATGGACATGAGGTCGTTCATGAGATCATAGCGGCCGGCCACGGAGTGGAAGACCTGACCCACCCGCCGGGCCTTCTCCTTCACCGGCACCCGTTCGTATCCGAAATCGGTGGTCTTGTCGTCGGACATGCCCGCTCCCTTCGTCATGCTTGGCGCTGTTGGCCGGCGGCCGCCAGTCGCTCCAGGTATTCGTTCCACAGCCGGTCCCGGTGGACCCCCAGGTGGTGAAGATAGTCCCAGTCATAGATGCCGGTGTCGTGACCATCGGAGAACACCAGCCTGACGCCGTAGTGCCCCACCGGCTCGATGGCGGTGATCTGGACGTCCGCCTTACCCACCTGCAGGACCTCCTGCCCGGGGCCGTGGCCCCGCACCTCCGCCGAGGGGGAATACACACGCAGGAACTCGCAGCTCAGCCGGTGGCGCTGGCCATCGGCGTAGGCCAGCTCCAGTTCCCGGGACCGCTGGTGCAGGCGGATGTCGGTGGGGCGGAGTCTTGCGGCCATGGTCCGGGGGCTCAGAGGATGTAGCGGCTCAGGTCCTCGTCCTGGATCAGGTCATCCAGGCGGGCATCCACGTAGGCGGCGTCGATCTTCACCGGAGTGTCGCAGTCGGGGGCCTGGTAGGAGACCGTCTCCATCACCCGCTCCAGCACCGTGTGCAGGCGCCGGGCGCCGATGTTTTCGGTGCGCTCGTTCACCTGGGAGGCGATCTCCGCCAGGCGGCGCACCCCGTCCCCGGTGAACTCCACGGTGATCCCCTCGGTGCCCATCAGGGCGACGTACTGTTCCGTGAGGGAGGCCCGGGGTTCGGTGAGGATGCACACAAAGTCCTCGGCGGTGAGGGGCTCCAGTTCCACGCGGATGGGCAGACGCCCCTGCAACTCGGGGATCAGGTCCGAGGGCTTGGTGAGATGGAAGGCCCCGGAGGCGATGAACAGGATATGGTCGGTGCGCACCGAACCCACCTTGGTGCTCACGGTGCATCCCTCCACCAGGGGCAGCAGGTCGCGCTGCACCCCCTCGCGGGAGACATCGCCGCCGCTGTATTCCCCCTTGCGCACCACCTTGTCGATCTCGTCCAGGAAGACGATGCCGTTCTGCTCCACGTGGGAGACGGCCCGCAGCTTGATGTCCTCCTCGTTCACCAGGCGCGCGGCCTCCTCGTCGGTGATGAGCTTGAAGGCCTCCTTGATCTTGAGCTTGCGGGTGCGGGTGCGCTGGCCGCCCAGGTTCTGGAACAGGCCCTGGAGCTGGTTCGCCATGTCCTCCATGCCAGGGGGGGACATGATCTCCACCCCGGACGGGATGGCCTGCACCTGGATCTCGATCTCCTTGTCGTCCAGCTGGCCCTCCCGCAGACGTTTGCGGAACTTCTGCCGGGTCTCCGTCTCCTGGCGCTCGGGCTGGGCCGGTTCGGCCATGAAGCCGCCACCGCCACCACTTTTGCGGGCCGGGGGCAGGAGGGCATCCAGGATGCGCTCCTCGGCGGCCTCCTCGGCCCGGGGGCGCATCTTCTCCATCTCCTGCTCGCGGAGCATCTTCACCGCGGCGTCCACCAGATCCCGGATGATGGATTCCACATCGCGGCCCACGTAGCCCACCTCGGTGAACTTGGTGGCCTCCACCTTGATGAAGGGGGCGTTGGCCAGGCGGGCCAGGCGCCGGGCGATCTCCGTCTTGCCCACGCCGGTGGGGCCGATCATGAGGATGTTCTTGGGAGTCACTTCCCCCGCCAGGTCCTGGGGCAACTGCTGGCGGCGCCAGCGGTTGCGCAGGGCGATGGCCACCGAGCGCTTGGCGGAGGTCTGGCCGACGATGAAGCGGTCCAGTTCCTGGACGATCTCTCTGGGGGTCATCTCAGACATGGCGCGGCCCTTGGGGAGCGGGGATGGATGGATGGTGATGAGGCAGCCCGCGCATCTTCAGAGTTCCTCGATGCTCAGGTTGTGGTTGGTATAGATGCAGATGTCCGCGGCGATGTTCAAGGCCTTTTCGGTGATCTCGCGGGCCGACAGCCCGGTGTCATCACACAGGGCCCGGGCCGCGGCCTGGGCATAGGGGCCACCCGAGCCGATGGCGATCAGGCCCTCCTCCGGCTCGATGACATCGCCATTGCCGGAGATGATCAGCGAGGCCTCCTTGTCCGCCACCGCCAGCAGGGCCTCCAGGCGACGCAGGCTGCGCTCGGTGCGCCAGTCCTTGGCCAGCTCCACGGCGGCCCGCACCAGGTTGCCGCTGTATTTCTCCAGCTTGCCCTCGAAACGTTCGAACAGGGTGAAGGCGTCGGCCGTACCCCCGGCGAACCCCGCCAGGACCTTGTCATGGTACAGACGCCGCACCTTGCGGGCATTGCCCTTCATCACGGTGTTGCCCAGGGAGACCTGCCCGTCCCCCCCCAGGGCCACCTGGCCGTTGCGGCGGACGCTGACGATGGTGGTACCACGAAACTGTTCCAAGGGAAGCTCCCCTCCTTGCCGGTTCAAAGGGCGGATTGTAACGGAATCCGCCCCGGCGGCGGCAGACGTCAGTCG
>JBKGXY010000060.1:0-12262 GCA_046546415.1 Ectothiorhodospira sp. | reverse complement strand
CTCTGGATCGACGATGACGAAGAAATCATCGGTCTGCGGCCCTTCCAGCAGATCCACCCGCTCGTAGCCGCTCAGGGTATCCACGCTCTCGGAATAGCTCAGGCTCCAGTCGGCGAAGCGCGAGCGGTGACTCAGGTCCAGACCGTAGGTCTCGCCGAAGAAACGCTCCCCGTAGAAGGCCCCCAGGCTCGTACGCTGTGTGGGGGCCCAATCGAACCCGGTGCGCCAGAAGGTATCGTCCGGACTGGTCCGGCCGGGATCCTGTTCGAAATCGTTGCGCTCCTCACCCCCGGCGGCGTAGAGGCTGAGGCGCGAAGAGAGGTTCAGGCGCAACAGGCCCTCCAGGTTCTCGAGCGTGACCGCCGAGCCATCGTCGTAGTCGGTCTCGTCCCGGCTGTAGCTGATCCCCCAGCCCAGGGTGGTGAACAGGGGGCCGCTGTCCAGGCTCGCCTGGAGGCGGTCGCTGGTGTTGTCCGCCGAATCGGCCCCGGTCTCCGCGTAGTCCACCCCCTCGCGGCTGTAGCGCACCTCCCCGGTGGCGAAGCGTCCGAAGGCCCGGCGCCCGTAGGGACTGACCCGGTAACGGGCCACGTCGGTCTGGTTGTCCCCGGCGGTGATGGGGTCCTGCCCCAGCCCCTCCCGGGCATCCAGGATGCGCTGGTCGTAGCTGGCGGAGGCGTCCAGGAAGAGGCGCTCCCGCAACACCTCCGTGGTGCTGTTGGCCTGGAACTGGTGATCCACCCGGTTGCGGCCATCGTCGTCCCAGTAGGCCATCCCCCGGAGGTTGTAGCCCAGGTCCAAGTCCGTGCGCCCGCCGGCGCGGCGGGCGGTCAACCCGGCATTGACCTGGCTGACGGACTCGGATTCCGCCTCCTGCCGGGCGGGCGCCCTGTCCACGTTGTCGGTGTAGGTCTGGGAGAGGCGGACCTGCGGGGTCACGTCCCAGGCCCCCCCCAGGGCCGGGCCGCCAGCCAGCATCACGCCGCCGGCGAGAAGCGGGGCGAGCGTCCATGTGCGGATCATGGGGCGGGGCCCTGGGCGCCGGCCGACGCATCGTCGTGGTGGTAACCGTACCCGTACTCGTATCCATACCCATACCCGGCGTAGCGCCCACCGAAGGGGCGGCGCATCTTGTTGAGCACCAGCCCGATGGGTTTGGAGGTGTCCAGCATGCTCAGGGCCTCCTTCACGGCCCCCTGCAGCGTACGACTCGACTCCACCACGAAGACGATCTGCCCCAGGAGCCCCGCCAGCACACTGGCCTCGCTGGTGAGCAACAGCGGTGGGGAGTCGAAGATCACCATCCGGTCCGGGTAGCGTTCCGCCAGCTCCCGGGCGAGCCGCTCCATGTCCTGGCTGGCCAGGAGTTCGTTGGAATGGGGGTGATAGCGCCCCAAGGGGATCACCCGCAGCTTGGGGATATTGGTCTTGATGATCACGTCCCCCACATCCAGGTCAGGATCCAGGAGCAGGTCGATGAGCCCCGGGCCCATGGGGGTGCCCAGGATCTCATGCACCCGGGAGCGGCCCACGTCCGCGTCCACCAGGAGCACCGTCTTGTCCATCTCCATGGCGATGCTGATGGCCAGGTTGACGGCGGTGAAGGTCTTGCCCTCGCCGGAGCGGGCACTGGTGACCATGACGAGATTGCCCTGGGGGACCAGATCCGCCCCCCGGCCGAAGGCGTTGGTCAGAAGGGGCCGCTTGATCATGCGAAACTCCTCGGCCACCTGATTCCGGCTGGAATCGGCGGTGACAAAGCCCTGTTCCCGCAACCGGGCCAGATTCAGCTCGGTATAGCGATCCTGTTGGGGGTCCAGATCCGGAGGCGGTGGCGGCACATCCGGCAGGGGGGCCGGCGGGACAGGCGTGGCCCCCGTGGATGTGGGGTCCTCCCCGGGCCGCCCCCCATCGGACCCCGCCCCGGTGTCCTTTCCCTGGGCCGGAGCGGGGGTTTGGTGCTCCGCTTCCGGCGCCCGGGGCCCGGCCTCCCCCGCCGGAGGATCCCCATCCCGTGACTGCCCGCGCCCCTCCAGGCGGCGCACGGCCTTTTCGATGAGGCTCAGATCGTTCTCTTGTCCGCTCATCCCAGAAGCCGCTCCACGATGGTCCAATGGATACCGCCCGCGGCCACTACCGCAAGGTAGGCCCCCAGCAGGAGCCCCCCGGTCACGGCGAAGGCCCCCAGTTCCACCCGCTCCCGCAGGCGTACATCCGGCCCGGTGATGCGGGAGACCGTGCCCAGCACGGGGAAGCCCGTGACGCTGTTGAGGGTGCGGCGGTTATGAAACACCGGTCGCAGTTGACCGATGATGAAGGCCAGGCCCGCTCCCGCCGCCAACCCACCCAGGACGGACAGGGTGAACAGGGCCGGGCGGTTGGGGGCAGCCGGCGAGGAAGGCACCCGGGCCGGCTCGATCACCCTAAACTGCACCTGATCACCCTGTTCCTCCAGGCGCTCACTGACGTTGGCCATCTCCCGGCGCCGCAGCAGTTGCTGGTATTGCTCCCGGTTGACCTCGTAGTCCCGGTTCAGGCGCTTGAGCTGCGCCTCGATGTCGGGGATGACGTCCACCAGGCGCTGCAACTCCTCCACTTCGGCCTCCTGCTGCCGCGCCCTGGCCCGCAGGCTGGCCAGGTCCACCTCCACACTGGAGAGGCTCATGCGCATCTGCTGATAGACGGGATTGGTCTCCAGTTGCTCGGCGCTGGGCCCCGACTGCCGCGCCAGGCGGAGGGTCTCCTCCCGCTGGGCCTCCAGATCCTCGATGGTGCGCTGGAGGCTCTGGATGTCGGGATGACGCTCGGTATAGGTGAGCAGGAGTTCATCCAGGCGTTCCCGCAGGTTGCGGATGCGGGCGTCGATTTCCGCGACGGCCTCGCTTCCACCCGTCCCGCCCATGATGCCGAAGCTGGGGGCTTCACCGGTCAGCTGGCGGCGGATCTCGTCACGGCGGTTGACGGCCTCACGGATCCCCTGGCGGGTCTCCTCCAGGCGACTTTGGGCCGCCTGCAGGCGGGAATAGTAATCGCCCCGGTCGCTGGGCAGCATCCCCGCGTTCTTCCGACGGAACTCGGCCAGGCGCTCCTCGGCATCCTCGAGCCGCTGTTCATAGGCCTCGATCTGGGCCTCCAGGAAGCGCTGGGCCTGATCGGTGCCGCCGCGAAAATCCCCCAGGGCCCCCTCGACGAAACGGTTGACCAAGGCCTGCACCACGTCGTAAGACCGCTGCGGATCGGCGTGGGTATAGCTGATGTTGTAGATGTTTTGGTTATCGCGTCCGCCGCTGGCAGAGATCTCTATCCCGTTGCGCAACTGGTTCACGATGCGCTGCATATCGGCGTCGGTGCGGGCCTGCAGATGCAGATCCGTCTCCCGGGCCACCTCCTCCAGGTTGGGGGTGGTGAGCATCGTGCGGGTCATGAAGGCCACCCGCTGCGAGGCGTTGGAATCCACCGCCAGCCCCCGCAACAGGGGACGCAGCATGGATTCGGTATCCACGTGCACGCGGGCGGAGGCCCGGTAGACATCCGGAAGCTGAGTGGCATAGACCCAGCCCGCCACGCTCACCACCCAGGCTACGACAAGGATGATCCAGCGATAACGCCAGGTATCCCTGACGTAGCCCAGGATCTGGTTGAGAATCTCCTGCATGCTGGCCTTCCGCCCCCGCCATAGTGTCGCCGGGGCCGCCGCATTGTGCGCCCCCGAACCGGAATCGGATCAATACCGGATCAGAACCAGGATTCCGGGATGATGAGGATGTCCCCTGGGTAGACCGGCGCATTGGCCTCGATATCCCCGTCGTTGAGCAGGTCATCCAGGCGCACGGTATACTGCTCTGTCTCCCCGTTGACCTTGCGCACGATGGAGGCACGGTTCCCCGCGGCAAACTCGGTCATCCCACCCACGGCGATCATGACATCCAGCAGGGTCATGTTCTCGTTGTACGGAATCGCCTGGGGATTCGCCGCCTGCCCCACCACCCGGATCTGCTGATCGTAGGGGCCGCTGAAGCCGGTGACGATCACGCTGACCACCGGGTCCCGTACATAGACCGAGAGGACCTCCTCCATGTCCCGGGCCAGTTCCGTGGGGGTCTTGTTGGCGGCCTGCACATCCTCGATCAGCGGGGTGGTGATCTTTCCGTCCGGTCTCACCGGCACCGACATGGACAACTCCGGCTGACGCCAGACGAAGATGTTGACGTTATCCCCCGGACCAATGATGTAGTCCGGGTCCTCCGTGTAGTCCACGGCCTCCAGGGGAGGATGGGATGCACAGGCCCCCAGGGAAACCGCCAGGATGAGGACCACAAGAGACCGGATCAGACCACTTGACTGAAGCATGTTCCCAGCTTCCTCCATAGACTCGCCACACCAAGACCCGCGCCGAACCCCGACCTGAAAAGTCGGGAATCCCTCAAGGGAAGGTAGCACAGAAAAGAGAACTGCATCACAATCCTTATCCATACCGCCGATCTGCCCGGGATCCTGGTGATCCCGGTGGGGAGTCTAGCAGAAGCACCCCGAACGAAGGTCCGTTTCACGCCCCGCGGATCTCGAAGTCATGGGTGATGCGGGCGGTCTTCCCGAGCATGAGGGAAGCGGAACAATACTTCTCCGCAGACAAGTCCACGGCCCGGGCCACCTGTTTCTCCGACAGCCCTTCCCCGGTGATGATGAAGTGCACATGAATGACCGTGAAGACCCTGGGGGGCTCCTCCGCCCGCTGGGCGTCGATCTCCACCTCGCAATCGCGCACGGGCTGGCGGGCCTTTTGCAGGATCTGCACCACATCGAAGGCGGTGCACCCCCCAAGCCCCAGCAGCAGCATCTCCATGGGACGCGGCCCCAGATTGCGCCCGCCCTGCTCCGGGGCGCCATCCATCACCAGGGCATGACCGCTCGGGGACTCCCCCACGAAGGTGACGTTTTCCAGCCATCGGATCCGTGTTTTCATGCCGCAAGTTTCTCCCACGGCAGCCTGAACCCGGCCACCATTCGACAAGTCCGACCCGGTACCATAAACTCATCAATGACGATCGAAAAGCATCAAAATCCGTCAAAGATCCCGTGCTGCACCGGGAACGCGACCCTCACGGGCCGTACTGGGTGTCGGCCATCCCCCCGTTCCTCCCAGTGAGGTGGAGCATGAGTCGCCTGCCCCTGCAGAAGCAGACCCCGGATCCGGCCCTGGACAAACTCCTGGCCCACTGCCACCAGCGGCAGTACCCGCCACGCTGTACCATCATCCACGCCGGGGACCGCCCCGAAACCCTGTACTACATCGTCCAGGGTTCGGTGAGCGTCATCATGGAAGACGAGCTGGGACACGAGATGGTGCTGGCCTATCTCAACCCCGGGCAGTTCTTCGGCGAGATGGGGATCTTCGCCGCCCAGGCCCGCAGCGCCGGCATCCTCACCCGCACCGCCACGGAAACGGCGGAGATCCACTACCCCAAGTTCCTGGAACTGGCCATGGAGGACCCGCAGATCATGTTCCTGCTGGCCACCCAACTGGCGGACCGCCTGCGGGAGACCAGCCGCAAGGTCATCGACCTGGCCTTCCTGGACGTGACCGGCCGCATCGCCCGCACCCTCATGGAACTGGCCCAGCAACCCGACGCCCTCACCCATCCCGATGGCATGCAGATCCGCGTCACCCGACAGGAACTGGCCAGGATCGTGGGCTGCTCCCGGGAGATGGCGGGGCGCGTGCTCAAGGACCTGGAGGAACGGGGCCTGATCACCGCCCGCGGCAAGACCATCGTGGTCTTCAACGCCCGCTGAGGCCTTCCGAACCCTTTCACCCAAAGGCTCCCCGATCGCCCTCCCCATGAGCCGTAGCCCGGAGCGGATGGGCAGCTGGCAATGCCGGGCCACCCGCCCCCAGGGCTCGGTCCGTTGTGGGCCGGGGGGCCTGGAGCGGGTGTGCGCCGCAGGGAAGCGGCGCGCAAGCCTCCAAGGACGGATTCACGGCGTCCCGCGCAAGGCCCCCCGGCCCACGACGCCCGCTACCTGACTCAGGATCATCCCTCCCCCGCGATCACCTCCAGAAAATCCGCCCCGAAGGTCTCCAGCTTGCGCTCCCCCACCCCGGGGATCTCCGCCAGATCCGCCAGGGTGGACGGCCGGCGCCGCGCCATCTCCATCAGCGTGGCATCATGGAAGACCACATAGGGCGGCACCCCCTGCGCCTCCGCCAGACGCCTCCGACACCCCCGCAGGGCCTCAAACAGGGCCTGATCCGCCGGGTCCGTCAGGGCCGAGGCGGCCGTGCGCCGGTCCCCCCGCCCCCTGGAAGGAGATCGCACCTCCCGGCGCAACAGCAGCCGCGTCTCCCCCCGCAGCACCGGGCGGCAGGAGGGATCCAGACGCAAGCCACCGTGCCCTTCAAGATCCACCGTCAGCAGCCCCCGGGCGATGAGCTGACGAAACACACCGCGCCACGCCTCCACCGTCTGATCCGCACCGATACCAAAGACACTCAGACGATCGTGTCCGAAATGCTTGATGCGGGTCTCGTCCCGCCCCCGCAACACATCCACCAGGTGATTGACCCCGAAACGCTGCCCCGTGCGGTGCACACAGGACAACGCCTTCTGCGCCGTCACCGTGGCATCCCAGGTCTCCGGCGGCTCCAGGCAGTTGTCGCAGTTGCCGCAGGGGGCCTCCAGGGTCTCCCCGAAATAGGCCAGCAGGGCCTGACGGCGACAGGAGGTCATCTCACACAGGCCCAGCATGGCATCCAGCTTGTGCCGCTCCACCCGTTTATGGACATCATCCGCCTCGGAGGCCTCCATCATCTGCCGCAGGGTGATCACATCCTGCAGGCCATAGCGCATCCAGGCGTCCGCCGGCAGCCCATCGCGCCCCGCGCGCCCGGTCTCCTGGTAATAGGCCTCGATGCTCTTGGGCAGATTCATATGCGCCACGAAACGCACGTTGGGCTTATCGATCCCCATGCCAAAGGCGATGGTGGCGACGATGATCACCCCCTCCTCGTTGAGGAACCGCCGCTGATGCGCCTCCCGCACCTGGGGGCCCAGGCCCGCGTGATACGGCAGGGCATCGAGACCCTGCTCGCACAGCCATTGGGCCACCTCCTCCACCCGTTTGCGCGACAGGCAATAGACGATCCCCGCCTCCCCGGGATGGGTCTCCCGGATGAAGCGCAACAGGGCCTGGCGGGCATTGCCCCGCCCCTGGTGGATGCGGTAACGGATATTGGGGCGGTCGAAACCGCTGATGAACGCCCGGGCCTCCTCCAGGCCCAGGCGCTGACGGATCTCCTCCCGGGTGCGGGCATCGGCGGTGGCGGTGAGGGCGATGCGCGGCACCCGGGGCCAGCGCTGGGCCAGCACCGAGAGACGGATGTACTCGGGGCGGAAGTCGTGGCCCCACTGGGAGACGCAGTGGGCCTCGTCGATGGCGAAGAGATTGATCCGCGCCCGGGAGAGCAGATCCAGGGTGCGCTCCGTCAGCAGGCGCTCCGGGGCCACGTAGAGCAGATCCAGATCCCCTTCCAGCAGATCCCGTTCCACCTGGCGCACCTCAGCCAGGCCCAGGGTGGAATTGAGACAGGCGGCACGCACCCCCGCCTGGCGCAGGGCCGCCACCTGATCCTGCATCAGGGCGATCAGCGGCGACACCACCACCCCCGTGCCGGGCAGGGCCATGGCCGGGATCTGGTAGCACAGGGACTTGCCCCCGCCGGTGGGCATGAGGACCAAGGCGTCACCGCCGCCGACGAGGGTGTCGATCACCGCCTCCTGGGGCGGGCGGAAGGCCGTGTAGCCGAAGGTGTCCCGAAGGATATCGAGGGGGGCCGCGTCGGCAAGGGGCTGCATGGAGGACGGAATCCGGGTGTGGCGGTACGGGGGATGTCCTCCTCAAGATACAGGCTGGGGCCGGGAAGCAAAAGCGTCGGGCCGCCGGGGGATCAACCCCCGACGGGCATCCCGGCCACCTCCTGCGGGGCGTCCTGGGTCCGGGCCCGGCGGGCGCGGATGCGGTCCCAGAGCTTCTCGTGGAAGTGATAGACCACGGTGTTGATCATGGGCTCCACCAGGGCCACGAGGCCGCCGATGACGAGGCTGCCCGTGAGCGCGAAGGTGACGGAGAAGGCCACGGTGAAGTGGGCGATGGCGAAGCTGATGGTCTTGATCATGGCGTATCCCTCTCTGCGTTGAACTTCTTTAATGAGAATAATACGCATTTGATAACCATTCTTGAAATTGAATCTCGCCATCGATCCCATTGAACCCGCCTATGGCCCGGGCGGCGGTCCTGCGCCCGGGTCAGGCCAGGGCGCGGGAGGCCACCTCGTAGACATCCGGGGACACCCCCGGCCGGGCCACGATCCGCTCCAGCGCGGCCCGCATCCGCTCCCGGCGCGGGGCATCGAAACGCCGCCAGCGCACCAGGCTGGTGGTCAGACGCGCGGCCACCTGGGGGTTGAGGGCATCCAGTTCCAGGATGGCCCCGGTCACCAGGCGATAGCCCTCCCCGTCCGCGGCATGGAAATGCACCGGGTTGGCCATGGCGAAGGTCCCCAGCAGGGCCCGCACCCGGTTGGGGTTGCGCAGGGAGAAGCCCGGATGGGCCATGAGGGCCTCCACCCGAGCCCGGGTGCCGGGGGCCCCGGAGGCGGCCTGGAGGGCGAACCACTTGTCCAGCACCAGGGGGTCCTGGCGCCAGCGGGCCTCAAAATCCGCCAGGGCCTCGTCCCGCTCCGGGCCCGGATGGTCCATCAGGGCCCGCAGGGCCCCCATGGTCCCGGTCATGTCCCGGGCCTGCTCGTACCGGGACCGGGCCAGCGCCAGGGCCTCCTGCTCCCCGGGGGCACACCAATAGGCCAGGCACAGATCCCGCAGGCGCCGCCGGCCCATGGCCGCCGCGTCCCCGCCCCGGCTGTCCACCAGGGCGTCGTGACGCGCCCGCCAGCGCTCCGCCAGGGCCCGCCCCAGGGCCTGGCGGGTGAACCGCCGCGCCCGGTGGATGGCATCCACGTCCACCTCCTCCATCTGATCCGCCAGATAGCCCTCCCCCGGCAGGGTCAGGGCCTCGGCCACCAGGGCACTGTCCAGGGTCTCGTCCTCCAGCACCCGGGCAAAGGCGGCCTCCAGGGCCGGGTCCAGGGTGGGTTCCTCCCCCGCCTGCAGGGCCCGGATCTGCGCCAGCAGCACCTTCAGGGCCAGTTGCTGCCCCGCCTCCCAGCGGTTGAAGTCATCCCCGTCGTGGGCCATGAGGAAGGCCAGTTCCTCGTGGGTATAGGGAAAATGCAGCTTCACCGGGGCGGAGAAGCCCCGCAGCAGGGAGGGCACCGGCGGCGCCTCCACACCCTGGAAGACGAAGGTCTGCTCGGCCTCGGTGACATCCAGCACCCGCTCCCGGGGCGGGGCCTCCCCGTCCGTGTCATCGGACAACTGCAGCGGCAGGGGCCGGCCCCGGGGGTCCAGCAGCGCCATGCGCAGGGGGATGTGCATGGGCCGCTTCTCCGGCTGATCCGGGGTGGGCGGGCAGGACTGACGCACCGTGAGCCGGTAGGTGGCATGGGCGGCGTTATGATGGCCGTCCACCTCCAGGCGCGGGGTACCGGCCTGCTCGTACCAGAGACGGAACCGGCCCAGATCGCGCCCGGTGGCGTCCTCCATGGCCCGCACGAAGTCCTCCGTGGTCACCGCCTGGCCGTCGTGGCGCTGGAAGTACAGATCCAGCCCCCGGCGGAACCCCTCGCGGCCCACCAGGGTCTGGATCATGCGCACCACCTCGGCCCCCTTCTCGTACACCGTCATGGTGTAGAAGTTGTTGATCTCGATATAGGAATGGGGACGCACGGGATGGGCCATGGGACCCGCGTCCTCGGGGAACTGCAGCGAACGCAGGCGCTGCACATCGTGGATGCGCTTGACCGCCCGCAGGCTCTGATCGGCGGTGAACTCCTGGTCCCGGAAGACGGTGAGCCCCTCCTTGAGGGAGAGCTGGAACCAGTCGCGGCAGGTGACCCGGTTGCCCGACCAGTTGTGGAAATACTCGTGGGCGATGACCCCTTCGATGGCCACGAAGTCGTCGTCGGTGGCCGTCTCCGGGCGGGCCAGGACGTACTTGGAGTTGAACACGTTCAGGCCCTTGTTCTCCATGGCCCCCATGTTGAAGTCATCCACGGCCACGATCATGTAGATATCCAGATCGTACTCCCGGCCGTAGGTCTCCTCGTCCCAGCGCATGGCCTTCTTCAGCGAGGCCATGGCGTGGTCGCACTGGTCCAGGTTGTGCCGCTGCACATAGATGCGCAGGTCCACCTCCCGGCCCGAGCGGGTGGTGAAACGATCCTCCTGGCAGACCAGATCCCCGGCCACCAGGGCGAAGAGATAGCTGGGCTTGGGGAAGGGGTCGTGCCAGATGGCGTAGTGGCGGCCACCGGGCAGATCCCCCGACTCCACCGGGTTGCCGTTGGAGAGCAGCACCGGGCAGGTGGCCCGGTCCGCCTCCAGACGCACGGTGTAGA
The DNA here is from genome assembly GCA_046546415.1 of Ectothiorhodospira sp. Taxonomy (GTDB): domain Bacteria; phylum Pseudomonadota; class Gammaproteobacteria; order Ectothiorhodospirales; family Ectothiorhodospiraceae; genus Ectothiorhodospira. The sequence goes on along the minus strand of JBKGXY010000060.1, from coordinate 1,749 downwards.
CCGTGAGCACATCCGGCCGGTCCGGGAACCAGGTGATGCGCCGGAACCCCTCCGCCTCGCACTGGGTGCAGAAGTTGCCCCCGGAGACATACAGCCCCTCCAGGGCCGTGTTGACCCGGGGCTCGATCACCGTCTCCAGCTCCACCACGCAGGTGGCGGGCAGGTCGTGCAGCAGCAGGCGCTCCGCCTCCAGGGTGCGCCGGTCTTCGGGCCAGTCGCGACCATCCACCTGCAGGCCCTCCAGGCCCAGGTCCTGGCCGTTGAGCACCAGCGGGGCCGGGCCGTCCACCAGCCGGGTCAGCTCCAGACGGGAGCGCACGCGGGTCTGCTCCGGGTCCAGGGCGAAGTCCAGATACACCGCATCCACCCGCCACTGGGGCGGGGCGTAGTCCTCAAGACGGATGGCGCGGGGGGTGGCTTCTTTCATGGGCATGGGGGATGTCCTTGCGCAGGGGGATCGTGGATCAATCCCAACTATAGCGCCCGGAAAAGGGGCGGCCAAGGCGGGTGCTTCGTGTCAGAATGGAAACGAATCCACATCCCCATCCCCCATGACCGCAGCCAAGCCCCCCACCCCCCGCACCACATTGAACCTGATCAGCGGCTTTCTCGGCGCCGGCAAGACCACCGCCATCCTGCACCTGCTGCGTCATCACGCCCCCGGCGAGCGCTGGGCGGTCCTGGTGAACGAGTTCGGCGAGGTGGGCATCGACGGCGGCGTGCTGGAGGACGCCGGCGGCGGCATCCCCGTGCGCGAGGTCTCCGGGGGCTGTATCTGCTGCACCGGGGCCATGAACCTGCGCGTCGCCCTCACCCGCCTGCTGCGGGAGGTGCGGCCGGACCGGCTGCTGCTGGAACCCACGGGGCTGGGCCACCCCGCCGGAATCGTGGACACCCTGCGCGACCCCTGGCTGGCGGGGGCGGTGCGCCTGGGCAACATCCTCACCGTGGTGGACCCCACGGGCTTCAGCGAGGAGCGCCTGGAGAAATCCCTGATCTACACCGACCAGCTGGCCCTGGCGGATGTGGTGGTCCTCAACAAGACCGACGTGGCCCCCGAGGAGCGGATCCGGGCCCTGGAGGCCCATCTGGCCGGGCTCTACCCCCCGAAGCAGGCGGTGGTGCGCACCACCCGCGGGGAGGTGGACCCGGCCCTGCTGGACCTGGAGGGCCGGGCCCGGCCCGGAGGCACCTTCACCCCGATGCAGGCCACCGCGCAGGCTGCCTGTCCCCTTTCCCAGGCCTCCACACCCGCGCGGGGACAAGCCCCGGAGGCGGACACGGCCCGGGGCTGGTGCTTCGGCCCGGAGGTGATCTTCGACCGCAAGGGCCTGGAGGCCCTGTTCGTCGCGCCCCCGTTCGATGCCCTGACCCGGGCCAAGGGCGTGGTGCGCACCGGCCGGGAATGGCACCGCCTGGACTGGGCCGAGGGCCGACTGGAGATCACCCCCATCACCTGGCGGCGGGACAGCCGCATGGAGCTCATCGCGCCGGAGGACGCCGTGCCCGACTGGACGGACCTGGAGGCCCGGCTGCGGGCGGTGACGCGCACGGGGTGAACGGCCCCACCCCATCCATCCGGGCCGCACTCGACCACAACCACGCCTCCGGCCTGCCGCACAAGCCGGCCTTCACCGGATTGCGGTGGATATTGTCAATGGCCATCAAAAATGACCCACCAACGGCCAATAGATATGACCCACCTGTGATCGTCAGCTGAGCGTCTTCCGCTTCAGCCGTTAGCTCTCC
>JBKGXY010000059.1:0-12439 GCA_046546415.1 Ectothiorhodospira sp. | reverse complement strand
TCGGGAAGGGCTCTTTCGCGACGACCTCTTCCACCGCCTCAACGTCATCCGCATCCACGTCCCCGCGCTGCGGGAACGGCGTGAGGACATCGCCCTGCTGCTGGACCACTTCCTGGGTGCGGCGGCGCGGGAGCTGGGGGTGGAGCGCAAGGTGCCACTGCAGACGGTGCGGGACCACCTGGCCACCCTGGATTGGCCAGGCAACGTGCGCCAACTCGAGAACCTCTGCCGCTGGCTCACCGTGATGGCTTCGGGACGGGAGATCCACTTGGATGACCTGCCCCCGGACCTCCGGGAGGCCGATGGCGCCACACCCGCCACGGACTGGGAGTCGGGACTGGCCCACTGGGCCGAGCAGGAACTGGCCCGGGGCGGCACGGACCTTTTGGAGCAGGCCCTGCCGGCCTTCGAGCGCGTGATGATCCGCGCCGCCCTGAAACGCACCGGCGGGCGGCGCCAGGACGCTGCGCGTCTGCTGGGCTGGGGACGCAATACGCTGACCCGAAAGATCAACGAACTGCACATGGACGATGACGGGGAGGGGACCTCCGGGGAGGCCTGAAGGGAACTGGCGCCCTACTGCGTGTCCCCCTGGCGCACGCGGATGATCACATCCACCCCCTGGACCCGGGCCCCGTCGGGGAGCTCCGGCAGGGTGCCGATGTCCACCCGCTCCAGGGCTACGTCCTGCAACTGGCCCGAATCCATGTCGAACAGGTGGTGATGCGGCGCCGTGTTGGAGTCATAGAAGAGCTTGGAGGGATCCACCACGATCTCCCGCACCAGCCCCTTGCGGGCGAACAGACCCAGGGTGTTGTACACCGTGGCCTTGGAGACCAGGGACTCCCGGGCATTGACCCGGGCCAGGACCTGCTCCGCCGAGAGGTGCTGGGGACGCTCAAAGAGGATCCGGGCGATCTCCACCCGCTGCTGCGTGGGGGTGATCCCGTGCTGGCGCAGACGCCGGATGACGTCCTCTCGCCCTGGGGCCCCGGAGTGTACGCTGTGTTCGCTCATGCCGGGTATTATAATCCAGGCTTGGACAAAGTCCAGTTCCCGTCTGCGCACAGACAGCGGCTGGGGCGATCTGCGCTGGTCAGGGGTGCGGTTTGCTTCACGGTGGCCACCTCGTGATGGTTCCATGATCCCCAGACCCGGCGGTGTCCATTTGCATCACTTTCGCCGTGCTGCAAACGATTCGGCGGTCATGATCAGGCCCGGAAAAGCCTCTCGCATGGCGAGAATATCCGCATCACCCGTGATCAACGCATCCGCCTTGCCGCAGTGCGCAAGAACCAGAAACACCTGGTCCTTCTCATCACGGCAGACCGGCAGATCCGGCCATGGCGTCGGCAATTCCACTCCATCGGCGTAGGGCAGGAAATCCGCCAACAATTCCTGCTGCTCCGATGCAAAGAGCCTGAACTTGGGATAGGCCAGGACGCGCAGGAGTTCACCTGCCGTCTCCCTGCAGACCAGCGGTTGCAACTGTTGGCGCTGCCATGCATGGCGTAACCAGGCCAGGCGTCCGGCATTGAACAGCAGTGCCGACAGCACGACATTGGTGTCGAGTACGACCCTGGGCATCACCGCCGTGCCCAGGCTACCGCATCCTCGACATCCTGCTCGGTGATCCCAAGCTTCTCCAGCTTCTCACGCACGGCCTGGGCCTTCTGGACCCGCACCGGTGTCAGCACGATCCGGCCGTTCTCGACGGTCACGTCGAAATACTCCGCGGCATCCACGCCGGATATGGCCGCCTTGGGCAACGTAATCTGATTCTTTGATGTGAGCTTGGCGAGCATGGGGATCCCCTGAAAACCCTCCAAGGAGATCTTACTTCCTTACCTCATTGCAGACAAGATGGACTTCGCGCCAGGGTTTCACGGCTGCGGTGGTCTCAGCCCAGATTGAAACACCTGATTCGGTGAAACACGGGCTGATCCATGGGCCACTCGAACGGGTCCGGTCTGGTCAGGCGCACGGGCATTCGTCAGGGAAGGCGCCGGGTCGGTGCCGAAAGACACGCGATCACGTTTGCCGCCCCACGAGTGGCGAAAGTGCTACGCCTTGGCACCGGTGGCTGAAGGGATGGATTCAGCGGGACGTCAGTGGCTCGGCATTTCCGGAAAATCCAAACCTTGACAGGGACTTGCAACAATCCATGGACTTCACTGGATCGCTATGGAACGTTGAATTGGAGCGGGTGATGGGAATCGAACCCACGTCATCAGCTTGGGAAGCTGAGGTTCTACCATTGAACTACACCCGCATGGCCTCCATTCTAGGGCCTTACGGCGCCATTCTCAACGGGTCTTTTCCGCAAGGGGCGGGTGGGCATCCCCTGCCCATTCCCATGGACGATGTTTTACCATAGTATTTTAATCTCCTTTGTCCCGAACACGACCCCGTGAACCCATGATGGAACTGACCGTCAACGGTGAAACCCGCCGGATCTCCGAGGAGACCACGGCCCAGACGCTCCTGGAAGAATTGGGGCTCACGGGCCGCCGGCTGGCCATGGAGGTCAATGGCGAGCTGGTCCCGAGGAGTACCTTCACCGAGCACCGCTTCGCCCCCGGAGACCGCGTCGAGATCGTCCAGGCGATCGGCGGCGGTTGATCGTCCACATCGATACCGACGACAGGCCCATGTCAAGCACAGCCGCAGCACAGCACCCCCCCGCCGACGACCGCCTGGTGGTGGCGGGGACCGCCTACGACTCCCGCCTCCTGGTGGGCACGGGCAAGTACAAGGACCACGACGAGACCCGCCGGGCCATCGAGGCCAGCGGGGCGCAGATCGTCACCGTAGCCATCCGCCGCACCAACATCGGCCAGAACCCGGACGAACCCAATCTGCTGGAGGTCCTGCCCCCGGAGCGGTTCACCCTCCTGCCCAACACCGCCGGCTGCTACACCGCCGAGGACGCGGTGCGCACCTGCCGCCTGGCCCGGGAACTCCTGGACGGGCACAAGCTGGTGAAGCTGGAGGTGCTGGGGGACGAGAAGACCCTCTATCCCGACATGGTGCAGACCCTCAAGGCCGCGGAGACCCTGGTGGCCGACGGCTTCGACGTCATGGTCTACACCAGCGACGACCCCATCCTGGCCCGGCGCCTGGAGGAGATGGGCTGCGCCGCCGTCATGCCCCTGGCCGCCCCCATCGGCTCGGGCCTGGGTATCCAGAACCGCTACAACGTGCTGGAGATCGTGGACAACGCCCGGGTACCGGTGATCGTGGACGCCGGGGTGGGCACCGCCTCCGACGCCGCCATCGCCATGGAACTGGGCTGCGACGGGGTGCTCATGAACACCGCCATCGCCGCCGCCAAGGACCCGGTGCGCATGGCCTCGGCCATGAGAAAGGCCATCGAGGCCGGACGCGACGCCTTTTGCGCCGGGCGCATGCCCCGCAGGCGCTACGCCTCCGCCTCCTCCCCCCTGGACGGCACCTTCTTCTGAAGACACCCCATCCCCACCCCCGGCGCCGCGCCGGGGGCCGGATCCGGCCACGCATCCCCCCGCCCCATGAGCCCAAGCGAAGACGCACCCGCCCATCACCGGCCCATCCGCAGCTTCGTGCGCCGCGAAGGCCGCCTCACCCCGGGCCAGCAGCGCGCCCTGGAACGCCACTGGTCCCGCTGGGGGGTGGAGCCCGGCCACGGCCCCCTGGACCTGGAGGCCCTGTTCGGCCGCAGCGCCCCGGTGACCCTGGAGATCGGTTTCGGCAACGGCGAATCCCTGGCCCGGATGGCGGCGGCGGAGCCCCAGCGGGACTTCCTCGGCGTGGAGGTGCACCGCCCCGGCGTGGGCCATCTGCTGCAGCGACTGGAGGACCTGGGCCTGACCAACGTGCGCGTGGCCTGCCACGACGCCGTGGAACTGGTGCGGGGGCAGATCCCGGAAGCGGGCCTGGACTGCGTGCAGGTCTTCTTCCCCGACCCCTGGCCGAAGAAGCGCCATCACAAGCGCCGCCTCATCCAGCCGGACTTCGTGCAGCAGTTGCGCCACTGTCTGCGCCCCGGGGGACGCCTGCACCTGGCCACCGACTGGGAGGACTACGCCCGGCACATGCTGGAGGTGATGACCGCCGCCGGGGGCTTCGTCAACGCGGCCCTGGAGGGCGGGTTCGCAACCCGGGGCGCCCGGCCCCTGACCAAGTTCGAGCAGCGGGGACAGGGCCTGGGACACGGGGTATGGGATCTGGTCTTCCGGCGAACGGAGACGGATGCATCCCCGCCGCGCTGAGGGCGGACGGGTTCACTTGACCACCATCACCGGGCAGTGGGCGTGGGTCACCACGCGCTCGGCGACGTTGCCCATCCACAGCCGCTCCAGGGCCCCGTGGCCGTGGCTGCCCACCACCACCAGATCCGCCCCGCGATGCCCTGCGGTCTCCACGATCACCGTGTCGGGCCGGCCCTGCTCCACCATCCCCTCCAGGGTCACCCCCGAGCCCGCCAGTTCCGGCTTGAGCAGGTCCAGCACCCGCTGCACCGCCTCACTGGCGGCGGCCCGGTCCGCGTCGGGACCCTCCGGACGCGTCACCGACAGCACCGTCAGGGGCAGCCCACCGGCCCGGGCCAGCTCCGCCGCCATGGCACAGGCGGCGTCCGCCGCGCGGGATCCGTCGGTGGCCACCAGGATATGCCGCAGCGGATCCCGCACCTCCGGCGGCACCGCCAGCACGCTGCAGGGGGCGTGACCCACGATGCGGGCCGTGGAGTCCCCCATCACCAGACGGGCCAGCGGGCCGCGGCGGCGACGGCCCACCACCACACAGTCCACCCGGGATTCGTCCGCCTCCTGCACCACGGCCACGTAGGGATCCACGCCGTGGCGCACCCGCGTGCCACAATCGATACCCCGTGCCCTTGCCTGCCCCGCCAGGTTCTCCAGTTCGTCCCGGGCGGCCGCCGTTTCCGCCTCCACGCGCTCCGGCGCCATGGATTCGTATTCCGGGTTGGTGAGCACGACCCGCATGAGGACCAGCTCCGCCCCGTGGGCCGAGGCCAGCTCCAGCCCCATGGCCTCGGCCCCGGCGCAGGATTCGCTGCCATCGGTGGCCAGGAGCATGCGCTGCAGGCGGCCCACCGGCGAGAGTCTGGATGCCATGACAAACCTCCGGGCTGGTTATCCTTATCCAGCATAGTCACCCGAAGCGGGCATCACCAGGCCCCCCCTTTCCACAAATCGCAAAAGCCGGTAGACTTATATGCTATTGTTTTATACTTATATAACAAACTGCGAGAGAAGGGCCCATCGAAGGATATAAGAAGGCCCTGCCGGGCCTCCCGCGTCTGTATACCGGATTTCACGAATGAAATACTGGCTCTATCGTCTGCTGCCCTTTCTCAGCTGGTTCCCCATGTCGGCCCAGGGCATCCGGGCGGACCTCCTGGCCGGGATCAGCGTGGCCATGATCCTCGTCCCCCAGGGCATGGCCTACGCCACCCTGGCAGGCCTGCCGGTGGTCTACGGGCTCTACGCCTCCGCCATCCCGGCCATCGTCGGCTCCCTCTGGGGCTCCTCCCGCTTCCTGCATACCGGCCCCGTGGCCATGATCTCCCTGCTCTCGGCCGCTTCCCTGGCCCCCTTCGCGGTGGCGGGATCGGAGCAGTTCATCCAGCTTTCCATCCTGCTGGCCCTGCTGGTGGGGATCCTGCGCCTGCTGCTGGGACTGTTCCGGCTGGGGGTGCTCATGAACTTCGTCTCCCAGCCGGTGATCGTGGGGTTCACCAACGCCGCCGCCCTGATCATCGGCCTGTCCCTGCTCAATACCTTCTTCAACGTGCCCAAGCCGGACACCGGCACCTTTCTCACGGACTTCTTCGGGGTGCTGGCCCAGCTGCCGGAGGCCCACTGGCCCACGGTGCTCTTCGGCGCCGGCACCCTGGCCTTCCTCGTCCTCCAGAGCCGCCTCCTGCCCCGGATCCCCGGGGTCCTGGTGGTGGTGGTGGCAGGGACACTGCTGAGCGCACTCACCGGCTTCGAGCAGAAACAGGCGGTGGATCTGGACCAGGTGCGATCCCCGCAGACCCAAGCCCTCTTTGGAGAGCTCCTGCAGATACGCGAGGATCTGGAGCGGACCTCCGAGGCCTTGAGCACCGCCCGGACCCGGCTGCGTCAACGCGAGGAAGCCGGGCGCGGGTCGCCGGAACTGGCGGTGCGGGTCGCGAGGCTGGAGGCAGAGGAGCAGCGTCTCCAGGACCGGCGCAGCCACCTGCGGATCGCCGCCCACGATCAGCGCCTGATCCGGGGCACCGGACCGGCGGAGGAGACGGTGTTCCTCGCCCAGGGGGCGGGGGACGACGGACCGGTCTGGCGCCTGGCCGGGTTCCAGGAAGGGCGGCCGGTACTCTCCTCGGGCGGGGAGGTGGTGGGCACCATCCCACGGGGCCTGCCCAGCTTCCAGGTACCTGTGCTGCAATGGGACGTGATCCCCGCCCTGCTCCCCGCCGCCGCGGTCATGGCCCTCATCGGCTTCATGGAAGCCACCTCCATCTCCCGGGCCCTGGCGGCCCGCAACCGGGAGAAGCTCAACCCCAATCAGGAACTCATCGGCCAGGGCCTGGCCAACATCGTGGGCAGCTTCTTCCAGTCCTTCTCTGTCAGCGGCTCCTTCTCCCGCTCGGCGGTGGCCGCACGCGCCGGGGCCCAAAGCGGGCTGTTCGCCGTGGTGAGCGCCCTCGGGGTGATCCTCACCATGCTCTTCCTCACCCCGTACCTGTATCACCTGCCCCAGGCGGTGCTGGCGGCCATCGTCATGTCCGCCGTCTTCGGCCTGCTGGATTTCCGCACCCTGGCGCGCTACTGGAAGGTGAGCCGCGCCGACGGCCTGGCGGGCTTTCTCACCTTCGCCGTCACCCTCTACATGGCCCCCAACCTGGCCGCGGGGGTGATCGTGGGCACCGCCCTGGCCAGCCTGGTCTTTCTCATCGGCACGGTGCGCCCGCGCTACGAGATCCGTCCCCTGCGGGCGGATGGCTCCCCGGCCGGATCCATCACCAACGGCGACAGCGAACCGGCCCACGCCGATTTCGTCACCCTGCGCTTCGACGCCTCCCTGGTATTCATGAACGCGGCCCACTTCGAGGAGGCGGTGATGGACGCCATCGCCCGGCATCCGGAGGCCCGCGCCCTGCTGGTGATGGGCCATAGCCTCAATCGGATCGATGCCTCGGGCATCGACCGGATCCGCGGCCTCATCACGGACCTGAAAGCGGCGGAATGCACCCTGATGTTCAGCGGCCTGAAGGGGCCGGTGGGGGCGTCCATGGAACGGGCGGGGCTCCTGGACGAGATCGGCCGCGAGAATGTCTTCCCCAGCTTCCGCGAGGCCCTGGCGCATCTACGGCACGAGGAGGCACTCCCGCCCCCACCCTCCAGCCAGCCATCCCCGTCCGCCCCTTCCCCGAATCGGGAGCGCGAGGACGGATCCGGCCCCCCGACCCGCGGGGATGGAACGGGCTGAAGACCACCCCTCCCGGGCCGGACCCCCGCTTGCCCCGCGGGCGGGCCCTAGTGTACCAATACCCCACCGAGGCCTCCCCACGGAAACGGCCCTCGACGCCTGGCCAGCGGCCGGGAGTCGGGGCCACCGTCTGGTGTTCTAAGAATATTCCGTTCAGACTAGGGGCCAGGATCCGCGAACAACAAGATCAGTCCCCCGGTCCGCCCGGGGGACCTGGATAACCGCGCACAGATTCAACCATCAGGAAAAAAGAGGAGTACCTGAAAGATGTCGAGGAAACATCCGATCCTGGCCGTGACCGGCTCGTCCGGCGCCGGCACCTCCACCGTCAAGAACGCCTTCGAGCACATCTTCCGCCGCGAGAAGATCAATCCGGTGATCATCGAGGGCGACAGTTTCCACCGCTACAACCGGGTGGAGATGAAGCAGGCCATGAAGGAGGCCTCCTCCCAGGGCAACAACCACTTCAGCCACTTCGGGCCCGAGTCCAACCTGTTCGACAAGCTGGAGGAGACCTTCCAGGCCTATGGTGAGACCGGACGCGGCAAGAAGCGCTACTACATCCACAGCCAGGAGGAGGCGGAGCAGCACAACGCCCGCCTGGGCACCAGCCTCAAGGCCGGGGAGTTCACCCCCTGGGAGGACATGCCCGAGCACACCGACCTGCTGTTCTACGAGGGCCTGCACGGCCTGGTGACCGACAAGGACGCGAACGTGAACGTGGCCCAGCACGTGGACCTGGGGATCGGCGTGGTGCCCATCGTCAACCTGGAGTGGATCCAGAAGATCTTCCGCGACAGCGCCGAGCGCGGCTACACCGCCGAGGCCATCGTGGACACCATGCTGCGGCGCATGCCCGACTACGTGCACTACATCACGCCCCAGTTCTCCAAGACCGACATCAACTTCCAGCGCGTACCCACGGTGGACACCTCCAACCCCTTCATCGCCCGGGACATCCCCACCCCGGACGAGAGCCTGGTGGTGATCCGCTTCCGCAACCCGAAGAAGTTCGGCGTGGACTTCCCCTACCTGCTGAACATGATCCACGACTCCTTCATGTCCCGCCGCAACACCATCGTCGTGCCCGGTGGCAAGATGGGCCTGGCCATGGAGATCATCCTGGCCCCCATCATCGCCGACATGCTCAAGAAGCGCGAGTGACGCCCTCGGGGGCGGGACCCCCGTCCCGCTCCGACCCTCCGCCGAACGGGGGGACAGGGCTTGTCCGCATGCCCCGGTGCATGGACACTGGAAGGATCCATCCCTACAACCGGAGAAACCCATGCAGACCAACCCCCTGGGGGATTCCGACATCCGGGTCAGCCGCATCGGCCTGGGCACCATGACCTGGGGCGAACAGAACACCGAGGCCGAGGCCCACAACCAGCTGGACCGGGCGGTGGAACGCGGCATCCAGTTCATCGACACCGCCGAGATGTACCCCGTGCCCCCCCGGGCCGAGACCCAGGGGCGCACGGAACGCTACCTGGGCACCTGGCTCGCCCGCCGCGGCCGGCGGGACGACCTGGTCCTGGCCTCCAAGGTGACCGGACCCGGGGAACACTTCAGCTATCTGCGGGGCGGCCCGCAGCTCACCCGGGATCACCTGGAACGGGCCCTGCACGACAGCCTTGAGCGCCTGCAGACCGACTACCTGGACCTCTACCAGGTGCACTGGCCCGCGCGCAAGGCCAACTACTTCGGGCGGCTGGGCTACGAGCACGACCCGGAAGATGGCCCCACCCCCATCGAGGAGACCCTGGAGGTGCTGGCGGACTTCGTGCGCGCGGGCAAGGTGCGCACCATCGGCATCTCCAACGAGACCCCCTGGGGCCTGATGCAGTACCTGCGCCTGGCGGAGCAGGCCGGCCTGCCCCGGGTCGTCTCCATCCAGAACCCCTACAGCCTGCTCAACCGCAGCTTCGAGGTGGGCCTGGCGGAGATGGCCATCCGGGAACGGGTGGGGCTGCTGGCCTACTCCCCCCTGGCCTTCGGGGTGCTCAGCGGCAAGTACCTGGATGCCAGCCCGCCGGACGGCCGCGTGACCCTGTTCAGCCGCTTCAGCCGCTACTCCGGCGAGACCGCCACGGCGGCCACCCGGGCCTATGTGGACATCGCCCGGCGCCACGGCCTCTCCCCGACGCGCATGGCCCTGGCCTTCGTACACACCCGCCCCTTCGTCACCAGCACCCTCATCGGCGCGACGACGATGGCACAGCTGGAGGAGGACATGGACAGCCTGGACGACACCCTGAGCGACGAAGTGATGCAGGAGATCGAGGCGGTGCACGCGCACTACCCGATCCCCTGCCCCTGAGAGCGGGACCACCGGGTCCCGGATCACCCCATCCCATCCATCGAGAGGAGGAAGACCCATGGCCCGCACCGAATCCAGCATGCTGGAACTGGGCACCCGCGCCCCCGACTTCGCCCTGCCCGACCCGTCCACGGGCCGGACCGTCTCCCTGGACGACTTCCCCGAGGCCCGGGGCTACTGCATCGCCTTCATCTGCAACCACTGCCCCTTCGTGCAGCTCATCCGCCACGAGTTCGCCCGTTTCGGTCGCGATTACAGCCAGAAGGGCCTGGCGGTGATCGCCATCAACAGCAACGATGTGGAGAACTTCCCCGAGGACAGCCCCGAGAAGATGAAGGACGAGGCCCGCCGCTTCGGCTACACCTTCCCGTATCTCTTCGACGAGACCCAGGAGGTGGCCCGGGCCTACCAGGCGGCCTGCACGCCGGACTTCTATCTCTTCGACGCCGACCGCCGGCTCGTCTATCGCGGCCAATTCGACGACGCCCGACCCGGCAGCGATATCCCGGTGACCGGCCAGGACCTGCGGGCGGCCGCGGACGCCCTGCTGGAGGGGGAGCCCGTGCCCACGGAGCAGAGGCCCAGCCTGGGCTGCAACATCAAATGGAAGGAGGCATCCTGAACCCCTGAGCCCTCCCCCGACCCGCCCGGACCCACGCCGGATCCCGGATACGGGCCACGGACCGGTGACACCAGGGCGTGCACAAAAAAAGGAGGGGGCGGTTCCCGGTGATGCCCCTGAATCAGGGCATACCCGGGAACCGCTCCCCTCCCCAGAACCGCCGTTCGGGTGAACGGCCGCTCAGGACCTTAGTAGAAAGGTCTCCACAGGAACACGAGGAAGTGGGCAGCCGCCGCCAGCACCATGAAGACGGTGAAGGTGGTCTTGAACTGCTCGTGGAATTCCAGCGCCTGTTCTTCGGTCAGACCGGAGATGCTGTTCTCATTCATGATCGATTACCTCACTCGGACGCTTCGTAGGTCAGCGGGTTGTAGTTGTCGTTGCTGTACACGAAGCCGTGAACAGCCAGGGCGACCACCAGCACGGCCATCAGGATGGGCATCAGCCAGGTGCCGGGGTTGACCACCAGCCACAGCTTCCAGTCATCCCGCGGATTGCTCGGCTTCCTCGCTCTGTATTCGCTCATGTCTAAAGCCCTCTTTGGTTTTGAGCTGCTTGCGTGTACCCGATCCGGATCGTCGTGATGAAAAACCCGAATCAAAGTCCGGGTGTAAGTCTAGGCTGCCGGCATTCCATGTCAATGGGCCCTGACACCGGCACCCCGGCATCACGACAAAAGCTTGAGCCAGGTCAAGCAACCACCGCGATGCCGGGTCCCCCGCCAGGGATCCTCCATCGGGCCGGCATCCATGAAGCCCCCCCGATGGCGACCCTGACCACGGGGGCCGATCCCGCTCAAAGGGGCACCTCCCCCTTCTCCGCCCGCGCCTGACAGGCCCGCAGGGCCTTGAGCAGGCCCTCGTCCCCCGATCCGGTGGCCACCCCGCCCCAGGTGTCGAAATGCACCAGGTCGGTCACGGGCAGGCGTCCACGCCAGCCGGCGGACTCCAGCTCCGGACGATCCTTGAACTCGCTGACCCGGCCGATGCACAGATAGGCCACGGGGACCACCCGCTCGGGCAACCCCAGGATCCCGCGCAGATCCCCGGGCCGGATGATGCTCACCCAGCCCACCCCCAGGCCCTCGCCGCGGGCGGCGAGCCACAGGTTCTCCACGGCGCAGGCCACGCTGTAGAGGTCCATGGCCGGATCGTGGGTGCGCCCGATCACCACCGGCCCCGCCCGCTCGGGATCGCTGGTGATGCACAGGTTCACGGGGGATTCCAGGATGCCCTCCAGCTTGAGCCCCTGATAGAACCGGCGGCGCTCCCCCTCGAACATCCCGGCGGCCTCGGCGTTGGCCCGGGTGAAGGCCTCGTGCACCCGCCCCTTCACCTGGGGATCACGCACCACCACGAAGCTCCAGGGCTGCATGAACCCCACGGAAGGCGCGAAATGAGCGGCGGTGAGGATGCGCGCCAGGACGTCCTCCGGCACCGGATCCGGCAGGAACTGGCCGCGCACATCCCGCCGCTGCAGGATGTTGCGATAGATGGTCTCCCGTTCACCTTCGCTGAAGGCGTGGTCCTGCGTCTTTTCGGCCTGCATGCGGTCCTCTTCTGTTTCGGGTTTGCCCTGGACATCTTAACCGGATACCGCCCAGGACCCGATCCGGGGCAACGAGGGGTAGGGTCACGGGTCACTCCGGGTGCGTTGATCCGCCCCCGCAGGGGGCTGCTATCCTCACACAAGATAAGGTGCAAACCCCGATATGGTTCTTCCTCATGCCCGCCTCCCCCGTCGCCCTGGTCACTGGAGCCGCCCGAGGCATCGGCCTGGGCATCGCCGGCAGGCTGGTGGACGAAGGCTGGCGCGTGGTCCTGGCCGATCGGGACGCCCCGGCATGTGAGCAGGCCGCCGCCGGCCTGGGCGGGGCGGCCACGGCGATCCCCCTGGACGTGCGTGACGAGGCGGCCATCCGGGCGCTGGCGCGCAACCTGGAAGAACGCTACGGGGGCCTGGACGGTCTGGTGAACAACGCCGGCGTCAAGCAACTCACGCTGGCGGGCGAGGAACACCGC
>JBKGXY010000058.1:0-12868 GCA_046546415.1 Ectothiorhodospira sp. | reverse complement strand
GGCTTTATGATGCTCATCGCCCTGGTCATCGCCGTGGCCATGAAGGTGGTGGGGGTGCTGCTCATCACCTCGTTGATGATCATCCCGGCCGCCGCGGCCCGGCGGCTGTCCAGCACCCCGGAGCAGATGGCGGTCCTGGCGTCGTTCCTGGGGTGTCTTGCGGTGGGGGCGGGGCTCTGGGGGTCCTGGCAGTGGGATACCCCGGCGGGCCCCTCCATCGTGGTGGCGGCGGCGGGGATCTTCCTGCTGATGCTGGCCGTCCCGGTGGAGTGGATGCTGCGTCGCGGGGCTGCGGAACGATCCGATGCATGAGCCCGGCCGGGGCGTCAGTCCCGCTCCAGGGTGACGAAGCTGTAGGGGTAGGGGTTGCGCGGGTCCGCTTCATGGGGCGTCCGGGCCGTCTCCCGCCAGCCGGGGCCGAAGGGGGGCATCCAGGTGTCGCCCTCGAAGGTGTGGTGGATCTCCGTCAGGTGGATGCGCCGGCACCGGGGCAGGAGCTGGGCGAAGAGGTCGGCGCCGCCGATGACGAAGACCTCCGCCGCCGGGGCCGCCGCGGCGATCCCCGCCTCCGGGGATCCAGCCACGGTGCAGCCCTCGGCCCGATACCCCGGGTCGCGGCTGATCACGACGCTGCGTCGCTGCGTCAGGGGCCTCCCGATGGACTCGAAGGTGCGCCGCCCCATGAGCAGGGTCCCGTCCAGGGTGAGACGCTTGAAATGGGCCAGGTCCGCCGGCAGGTGCCAGGGCAGGCCGCCCGCCGCCCCGATGAGGCGGTTGCGGTCCATGGCCACCACCACGGTGAGCAGGGGTTCTGGGGGGGTCATACGGCGATGGGGGCCTGGATGGGGGGGTGGCAGCGGTAGTCCTCCAGGCGGATGTCCCCGTACTGGAAGGCGAACAGGTCGTCCACCTGCGGATTCAGCCACAGCCGCGGCAGGGGGAAGGGCGCCCGGGCGAGCTGCTCCCGGGCCTGTTCCAGATGGTTCCGGTAGAGGTGCACGTCGCCGAAGGTGTGCACGAAGTCCCCGGGCCGGAGCCCCGTGACCTGGGCCACCATGTGGGTGAGCAGGGCGTAGGAGGCGATGTTGAAGGGGACGCCCAGGAAGATGTCGGCACTGCGCTGGTAGAGCTGGCAGGAGAGGCGTCCCCCGGCCACGTAGAACTGGAACAGGCAGTGGCAGGGGGCCAGGGCCATGCGCCCCGCCCGGGCGTTCTCCACGGGGGAAACGGATTCGTCCGGCAGGTCCGCCACGTTCCAGGCGCTGACCACCAGCCGGCGGGAATCGGGGCGGCTGCGGATCTGCTCCAGCACCTCTTGCATCTGGTCGATGCAGCGCCCGTCCGGGGTCGGCCAGGAGCGCCACTGGCGGCCGTAGATGGGGCCGAGGTCGCCGTCCTGGGTGGCCCATTCATCCCAGATGCTCACCCCGTGGGTGTGCAGGTAGTCCAGATGGGTCTCCCCCCGCAGGAACCACAGCAGTTCGTGCACCACCGACTTCAGGTGCAGCCGCTTGGTGGTCACGGCGGGGAACCCATCCGCCAGGTCGAAGCGCATCTGCCGGCCGAACAGGGATCGGGTGCCGGTGCCGGTGCGGTCGTCCTTTTCCGTGCCGTGTTCCAGGATCTCTTGCAGCAGTTCCAGATAGGGTCGCATGGTTCAGGTCTTCGGGAGGTCGCCGCGACGGTGGGCCCAGGCCATGAGTCCCACCCCTGCCAGGATCATGGGCAGGCTCAGGAGCTGGCCCATGGTCAGCCAGCCGAAGGCCAGGTAGCCCAGATGGCCGTCCGGCTCGCGCACGAACTCGATGACCAGGCGGAACAATCCGTAGCCGATCAGGAATAGCCCGGAGGCGGCCCCGGTGGGGCGGGGGTGGCGGGTGAAGAGCCACAGCACGGTGAACAGCACCAGGCCTTCCAGAAAGGCCTGGTAGAGCTGGCTGGGGTGGCGCGGCAAATGGTCCGCCGCGGGGAAGACCATGGCCCAGGGCAGGTCCGTGGGCTTGCCCCAGAGCTCGCCGTTGATCCAGTTGCCGATGCGGCCGAGCCCCAGGCCGATGGGCACCAGCGGGGCCACGAAGTCCGTGAGCCGGAAGAATCCGATCCCCTGGCGGCGGGCGTAGAGCCCCGTGGCCAGCAGGACCCCGAGCAGCCCCCCGTGGAAACTCATGCCCCCTTCCCAGATGCGCAGCACCATGAGGGGATTCTGGAGCAGGGGCTCCCACTGGTAGAACAGGACATAGCCCAGGCGGCCCCCCAGGATGACGGCCAGGACGCCGTAGAAGAGCAGATCCCCCAGCTGTTGCGCCGTCAATGGGCTCCAGGGCTGGCGCGTACGCAGCCGTCCCAGGATCCAGAAGGCGGCGAAACCCAGCAGGTACATGAGGCCGTACCAGTGGATGGCCACGGGGCCGATCCCGATGGCCACGGGATCGATGAAGGGGTGGGTGGGATGTGAGGACATGGGATGTGGGATTCTACGGGATTCTCCGCGGGCTCACCAGGCATCGGGCGGGCGGACCGTGGCCCACTCCCGTCCATCCTGATCCTGCACCCGCAGCGGATCCTGGAGGCCATGGCGGGGCAGTGCCACCAGCAGGCAGGGGCTGGTGAGGGCCTGACCCACCGCGGCCTTGGGCGGCGGGGCATGGGCCGTGACCCGCAGGATCCAGTCGCCGTCGTCGCCGGGTACGAGGGGGGGATCGGCCAGGGTCACGCCGTGACCGAGGGTGGGGCGGCGGCCCTGCTGGATGAGCAGGGTCCAGTGGGTGCCCAGGTCGGGCCGACTGCCCTCGGGCAGCCGGAGGCCGTTTTGCTCCAGCGCCCGCTCCAGAGAGGCCGGATCCGCGAGCACCTCCACAGCAGGCCCTTCCGCCTCCCGCCCGCAGTGCGCCCCGGAGGTCAGGGTGTGCACCGGCGGGGGGGAGGCGAGCTGGGTCGTGCCGGGGCAGCCGGTGAGCCCCAGCATCACCAGGGTGGCCAGAACGGGGACGATGGGGCGGTCGGTGAGGTTTCTGGGCATGGAGGCTGCGGGGCGGTGGCGTTCGGGGGACCGGGTTGATTATAAAGGCAGGACACTTCACATCACACGCGCCCCATGTCCCATCTCCGACGCCTGATCCGCCTGCCCCTGCTGCTGTTGCATCTGATGGTGGCCGTCCTGATCACGCTCCTGTTCGGGCGCCAGACCCCCGAGGGGTTGCCCGGCCCCCGTTTCCGACGCCTGATCCGGGCCTGGTACCGCGGCCTGTGCCGCATCCTCGGGGTGCGGGTGCATGTCCTTGGGCACCCGGTGGAGGGGCCCGCCCTGATGGTGGCCAACCACGTCTCCTGGCTGGATATCCCGGTGATCGGGGCCCATGCCCCGGTGGGGTTCCTGTCGAAATCGGAGGTGCGGCGGTGGCCGGTGATCGGGTGGATGGCCCGCTTCACTGCCACGGTGTTCATCCGCCGGGGGGAGCATGGGGCCGCTGACGAGGTGACCCGGGCCCTGGCGGGACAGATGGAACGGGGGGGGGCGGTGGTGGTCTTCCCGGAGGGGACCACCACGGATGGCACCCGGGTGCGTCGCTTCCATCCCCGCCTTTTTGCTGCAGCACAGCAGGCCGGATGTCCGGTACAGCCGGTGGCCCTGCGCTACCATCCCCGGCCGGATGGACAGCCCGGTGTGGCGCCGTTCGTGGGGGGGGAGTCCTTCCTCTCTCACGCCCTGCGGCTTCTGGGGGAGCCCGGCCTGGGGGTGGATGTGGTCTTCGCCCCGCCCCTCGCCCCGGAGGATCTGGACCGGCGTGGCCTGGCCCGGGAGGCCCAGGCGGCGGTGGCCCGGGTGGTGTCCGGCGGGGGATGAGGGCTCAGCCGGGGCGCTGGTATCCCCGGCACGGGACCTGGAAGACCTCCGGTTGGGCGGTGTCCAGCCGGGCCAGGGTCATGTGGGCCCCCCAGACGCAGCCCGTGTCCAGGGAGAGGACCCCGTCCTCCTGGCGGCACCCCAGGGTGGACCAGTGCCCGAAGACGATGCGTTCCCCACGGGTGGCCCGTCCGGGATGGGCATACCAGGGGATGAGGTGGGGCGGGGCCTGCGCGGGGCCCGATTTGTGCTCCATGTCCATGCGCCCGTCCCGGGTGCAGTAGCGCAGGCGGGTGAAGGCGTTGGTGATGAAGCGCAGTCTTGACCAGCCTTCCAGCCCCGGGTCCCAGAGATCCGGTTCGTCGCCGTACATGCGCCGGAGCAGGTCCATGTGCCCGGGGCCGCGCATCACCGCGTGGAATGCCTTCGCACATTCCAGGGCAGTGGTCAGGTCCCACTGGGGGGGGAGGCCGGCGTGGACCAGGGTCCAGCCGGTTTCCGGGTCGTGGTGGAGGATGGGCCGCCGGCGCAGCCAGTCCATGAGGGCCTCGCGATCCGGCGCCTGAAGGATCGGATCCAGGGTGTCCTTGCGGCGTGCCCGGTGCAGTCCGGCGTGCACCGCCAGCAGGTGCAGGTCGTGGTTGCCCAGGACGCAGGTGGCGGCCGGGCCGAGATCCCGTGCGAACCGCAGGCACTCCAGGGACTGCGGACCCCGGTTGACCAGATCCCCCACAAACCAGAGCTGGTCCACCGCCGGGTCGAAGCGGACCCGGTCCAACAGGCGTTTGAGCGGATCCAGGCAGCCCTGGAGGTCGCCGACGGCGTAGAGGGGCATCAGGCGCTGCTTTCGGCGGCGGGGGTCTCCTCCTGCGGACGGGGACGTGAGGGCTTCGCCTCGTCCCCGGTCTTCTCCAGCACGATGTGACGGAACCAGCCCCGAAGGAGGGCGGGGCTGTTCTCCACCACCTTCAGTTCCTTATGCCGGCGCATCAGGGATTCGAAGACCAGGTCGGTACGGGTGGCCAGGGGGCCGGTGACCACCCCCAGCAGGCGGCGCAGGGGGGCGCTCTCGCCGGGTTTGAGGAACTTGTCCAGGATCAGCAGGCGTCCTCCGGGGCGGGTCACGCGGGAGACCTCTGCGAGGGCCTTCTCGGGTTTTCCGCTGGCGGCCAGGAGGTTGTGCAGGATCACCACGTCAAACCGGCCGTCCTCGAAGGGCAGGGACCGGGCATCGGCCTCCTGCAGGTCGATGTCCATGCCCAGGGCCTCGGCCCGTTCGCGGGCCTTGGCCAGCATCGCGGGGGTCAGGTCCACCCCCCGGTAGGTGGCCCCCTGTGGCAGGTGGGGCAGGTCCAGGCCGGTACCCACTCCGACGATGAGGATCTCCATGCCCTCCACGTTTCCCAGCCGCTGCAGGCTGTTGCGTCGTGCCTCCAGGGTGGGTTTCTCGACGAAGCGGTCATAGATGGGAGCCCAAAGGGTGTAGATGCGCATAATCAGTCGCCCGTGGTTGTGGTGGATTCTTCTGGGTCGGGTGATACCCCCGTGGATCGTTGTTGATTGTAGTCCCGGTCCATGTCCCTGTCTAAACTGGGGTTGATCGGGGTGCCGTCGTGGATGGAAGGGGAACACAAAAAAACCCGCCGGGGGCTGCCCGGCGGGTGGGGGTAAGACGAAGGGGACGGTGTCGTCCCGGCGGTCAGGCCAGCACGTCCAGGGCCTCTCCACCGCGGTTGCCCGTGTTGCTGCCCTCGGTTTCCATGCGGGCATCCAGGCGTTCCCGCATGCGGGGGCTGTCCCCCGCCTCCGATTCGGCCCGCGGGTTGTCGCTAACCGCATCGTCTGAACTGGCGGAGGGCGCTTGCCCGGAGGCCCCGGAGGCAGGATCCGCTGCAGCAGCGGATCGGTCACCGCCCGTGGCGGTTGCCGCCTCGACCCGGGCACGGCCCGCCGCTGCATCTTCATCGCGGGCACGGGTGGCCTGGTCGGCCCGGGCCTCGGTGGTCCGGTCCCGTGGTGCGTCCGGGCGGCTGGGTTCGGTCTCCCGTGTGTCGCCCATCGCGCGGGGCGTCTCCGCCGGGGCAGAGGTCCCGCCGCCCCCGGGGCGGTCCATGGGCGGGGTGGGTACCGGATTGCTCACCGCTGGCATGGCGGGATTCATGACGGGGATGCCGGGATTGATGTTCATGGTTTGGACTCCTTTGCCTCAGACCTTCATGTCGATGAGCGTGCCCAGCATGCGGTTCTCCGTCTCGAGAACCTTCGCGGAGGCCTCCACCTGCCGGGCGTCGGCCGCCTGCCCCAGCAGGGGACGGGTCAGGTCCCGGCCTTCGGGGTCGGCCGCGGCGCCGGCGATGGTGGCGGCATGGCCGCGCTGGCTCTGGATGCCAGCCTGGATGCCGGCCAGTGCGGAACCGGATGCGGGGGTGAGGGTCATGGGCTGCTCACGGATCAATACTTGCCTAAAGTATAGAAGATCGTGGACGCCAACGCATCCTAGGGGCATCCCCAGCGGGCGCATGGCATGTTCTAATGGGCCGATTTCCGATGAACCGAGTCCATCCATGATCCTGCGCAATATCATCATCTTCTTGGTCCTGGCCATTCCCTTCTTCGGACTTTCCTACTGGTTGACGGCACCGCCCTCCAGTCCGGTGCATGAGGATCTGCCCTGGGATGTCGAGACCCTGCCGGACGGCGGTTCCCGGGTCTTCGGGGTCACCCTGGGAGAGACGCCGGTGGAGACGCTCTCCGAGCGCCTGCGGACCCGGCCCCGCCTGGAGTTGTGGGGGGATGCGCAGGGCACGCACCAGCTGGTGGCCCTCTTCGAAGGGGTGAGGCTGGGCCCCTTCCAGGTAGACCTGGTGGCGGTGCTCGACATGCCGGAGGCCGAGTTGATCCGCATGGCCGGAGAGGTCGTCGGAGACTCGCCCACGTCCGGCCTGGGCCGGTGGGCCCTGCCCAAGGCCCGCATCCCGCAGGTCATGGATCGTCCGGTGCGGGTGCTGACCTATGCCCCACGGGCCCAATATACCGAACAGACCGTGCTGGAGCGCTTTGGCAAGCCGGAAAAGCGCCTGGATACATCGGACGGGCGGTATTTCCTCTATCCCGGACGGGGGCTGGCCTTGCTGGGGATGGAGGATGGCCGCGCCACCCTGTATTACGTGCCACCCCGGGACTTCGGGGCACTGCGCCAGCGTATCCAGGATGGGCAGTCCCCGGTCCGGGGGGTGCCATGAGTGCGGGTGCGGATGGGGGTGTTCTGGTGCCCGGGTTCTGGGAGGGGCGGCCCCTGGAGGATCTGAGCCGAGACGAATGGGAGGCCCTGTGCGACGGCTGCGGCCGCTGTTGCCTGCACAAGCTGCAGGATGCCGACACCGACGAGATCTATTTCACGGACGTGGCCTGCCGGCTCCTGGATCTCCATTCCTGTCGGTGTGGCGATTATGCCCGGCGGACCCGCCATGTCCCCGATTGCATTGCCCTGTGGCCCGATGAGGTGGCGCAGACCCCCTGGCTGCCGTCCACCTGTGCCTATCGCCTGCTGGCACAGGGCGATCCCCTGCCTGAATGGCATCCCCTGGTCAGCGGGGACCCGCAGAGTGTGCACGCGGCCGGCGTGTCGGTGCGGGGCCGGGTGATCAGCGAGGAGGCCATGGATGACGACTGGGAGGCCCATGTCGTGCAGTGGCCCGGCTGAGGCTGGATGACCCGGGGTGGCTCTGGCACGATGCAGGGCCATGAACAACGACACCGGCAAGACCCTGCGCATCGACAAGTGGCTCTGGGCCGCCCGCTTCTTCAAGACCCGGGCCCTGGCCTCCGCGGCCGTCAGTGGTGGCCATGTGCATGTCAATGGCGAGCGGGTGAAGCCCGCCCGGGGCCTGCGGGTGGGGGACTGTCTGCGCATCACCCGCGCGGGTCAGATCTGGGTGGTGGAGGTCCGGGCCCTTCAGGACAAGCGGCGGCCCGCGGCGGAGGCGCAGCAACTCTACGAGGAGACCCCGGAGAGTCGCCGTGCCCGGGAGGCGGCCGCCGAGGCCCGGCGTCTGGAACGCCTGGCCACACCCCGCACCGAGCACCGTCCCGACCGCCGGGACCGTCACCGCATCCGCCGTTTCATCGGTAAGGAGTGAGCCCGTGTCTGCCCCCGTCACCCCGCTGATCGCCGCCGATGTGGTCATTCGCCCGGAGGAGGCCCCGGAGCGGATCCTGCTCATCCAGCGGCGCAATCCACCCCATGGGTGGGCCCTGCCCGGGGGATTCGTGGACCGGGGCGAGCGGCTGGAATCGGCGGCCGTGCGGGAGGCCCGGGAGGAGACGGGGCTGGAGGTCACCCTGGAGGCGTTGTTGGGATGCTATTCCGATCCGGGTCGGGATCCCCGGGGCCACACGGTGAGCGCTGTATACGTGGCCACGGCCCGGGGCGAGCCCAGGGCTGCGGACGATGCCCGGGACGCGCGATGGGTGGATCCCGCCGATCCCGGGGTCCCCCTGGCCTTCGATCATGCCCTGATCCTCTCGGATTATCGGCACTACCGCGCCACGGGGCGCGGGGCCCCGCTGCGCTTCTGAACCCCGGAGGCGGGGTGCGGACATGCGAACGCCGGCCAGGGGCCGGCGTTCGGTGTCCTTCCGTGGGGCGGGCGAAGACGGGGGGTTACTTCGTGCGTTTCCCCACCCATTCCCCGATGGCCGGCGGCACCATCTTCTGGGCCTTGCCGCTCACGTAGATGCCGATGTGTCCGCCGGGGAAGGAGAGTTCGGTGTAGTCCTTGGTGCCCACCTTGTTCTCCATGGCCCGGGAGGCGTCCGGCGGCACCAGGTGGTCCTGCTCGGCGAAGATGTTGAGCACGGGCATGGTCACCCGGCCCAGGTCCACCTCGTGGTCGCCGATGTGCAGGCCACCCTTCATCAGCTTGTTCTTCTGGTAGAAGTCCTTGATGAACTGGCGATAGGCCTCGCCCGCCTGGTCCGGGCTGTCGAAGATCCACTTCTCCATGCGCAGGAAGTTGTCCAGCTTGTCCTTGTCCTGCAGCACCTCCACCATGTCCAGGTACTTCTGGCCCATGAGCTGGTAGGGCTTGAGGGTGAGGAAGGTCCAGTTCAGGAGCTCTCCGGGGACGTTGCCCATGGTGTCCACCAGGGTGTCCACGTCCACGTGCTTCACCCAGTGGGAGAGCACGTTGTCCGGGGTCTGGAAGTCCACCGGGGTGACCATGGTGATGAGATTGGCCACCTTTTCCGGGTGGATGGCGCTGTAGCAGAGGCTGAAGGTGCCCCCCTGGCAGATGCCCAGGATGTTGATCTTGTCCACCCCGTGGCGGCGGCGCACCTCGTCCACGCAGCGGTCCAGATAGCCGTTGATGTAGTCGTCCAGGGAGAGGAATCGGTCGGCCCGGTCCGGGTAGCCCCAGTCGATGAGATAGACATCCAGACCGGCGTCCAGCAGCCCCTTCACCGTGGAGCGGTTCTCCTGCAGGTCGGTCATGTAGGGCCGGTTCACCAGGGCGTAGACGATGAGCACCGGTACCGGGTTCTGTACCACCGCCGCCGGCGGCTGGAAGCGGTACAGGGTGAGCTTGTCCTCCCGGTAGACGGCCTCCTTGGGGGTCACGCCGGTGGGGATGTCCTGGGCATCGGCCAGGTTCTGCAGGCCCACGCCCAGCTTGTTCTGGAAGGTGGTGATCTCATCCATCACCTGGTCGGGGCGGATCTGAATCGGGATCATGTCCTGTGTCTCCTTCAGCGCTTGGGCTCGGCCTTGGCCTGGGTGTCGGTGCTGGAATCCGTGTCCTGGGTGGCATCCGGGGTCGGTTTCGCGGTGGTTTTTGTATCCCCGGTGGCCTTGGAGGCCTTGGAGGTTGTGGCGCGGGTGCCGCGGGTGGATTTGCCCCGACCCGACGCGGTGCCGGACGAGGGGTCGGACGCACCTGCCGGGGCCTCCTTGCCGGCAGGCTTGGCCTTCTCCTGTCCTTCCTGCAGCGTGCGCAGGGTGGAGCGGATCTGGTGCATCTCCCGGCGAGTCTCCTGCAGGCGGCGGTGCAGGGTGTTCACCTCACGCCGTGTGGGCATGTTCAGGCTCTCGGCGATCTCGTCCATGAAGCGGGTCCCCTGGCGCTTGAGGGCCATGAGTCTGTTGACCATCTCTCCGTAGACCCTGGCGTATTCCTCGGACATGACGAATTCGCCGTAGACCTCCTCGCAGACATCCACCCACTCGTCATACAGGGCGCGCAGGGAGGTGATGGGCTTGTCCTGGCGGCCGGCGTCGTCCAGCCGGGCACGGAAACGCTCCACGGAATCCAGGCCCACCCGGGCCATGGCCGCCTGATAGTTCTGCGTGGCCTGCTGGTATTCCATCCCCAGCCGCGCCAGGTTCTGATACTGCTCCTGGGATTCACGGGTATATCCCACCCCGGGAACCGAGAGGAAGCGGTCCATCTGCTCCTGCATCACGTCGCCATAGGGGGGGCGGGCCGCCGGGCGCAGGGCCTGCATGAAGTCCCCGGGCATGGGCATGAACGAGGAGCTGGCCCGGCGCCAGGTGTCCATGGGCATCTGCCAGAAGGCGTGCATGTCCTTGCCGCCCATCTGTCCGGCGCTCATCTGGCGGAAGGCCTCCGTCATCTGGTCCAGCCAGGTGTGAACGGCGTCCTTGGCCCCGTCCCCGCCCTGACCACCGGCATTGCGGTAGAGGTTCTCGGCCATGGAGAAGTAGTTGCGGCTCATCTGCAGCATGGGTTCGAGGGCGCTCGCGCTGCCCTGGGGCAGCCCCGGTGCCGCCGCCTGCCACCACTGGTTCAGGGCCTGGGACCAGTCCTGGGTCTCTCCGCCGGCCCCCATGGCCTTGCGGCTCATGTCCATCCAGGCATCCCAGTACCTGCGCTGGGCCTCGAGCCATTCCTCCGGCTTGAACGGGTTGGAATCTGCCATGCGATCATCTCCTGTGCATCCTGTGGGCGTCGGGCCCGGACCCGACGGGTGTTCGGAACCTGTCGGCCGTTACCCGGCGATCACACACCATTTGATGGCCGGCGGCAACCGGGTACGCGCCCGCCGGTGCGGAACCTGGCGAAAGAGTAGCACAAGGATTGTGCGCTGCAACATCGCCATCCGCCGCATCTCAATGGTCAGGCGCGGCGGGGTTCTGGTATAAACGGACACATCCACGTTGGGCCCGTTCCCCGCCCGCAAGCCCCGTATCGATGGGTTGCGCCCCGGACCGGACTCCATCACGCTCTCAGTTATTGACCTCAACCCAGGAGGAAGCATGACCGAAGCCACCGTCATCGTGGGTGCCGTGCGCACCCCCATCGGGTCTTTCAACGGCGCGCTCTCGCAATTGCCGGCCTCCACCCTCGGGGCCCGGGTCATCGGGGCCCTCCTGCAGCGCAGCGGACTCTCCCCTGATCAGGTGGAGGAGGTGATCCTGGGGCAGGTGCTGCAGGCCGGGGTGGGACAGAACGCCGCCCGTCAGGCCGCCGTGGAGGCGGGCATCCCCTACACCACCCCGGCCCTGAACATCAACAAGGTCTGCGGCAGCGGCCTCAAGGCCGCGCATCTGGCATGGCAGTCGGTGCAGTGCGGGGATGCCGGGGTGGTCATCGCCGGCGGACAGGAGAACATGAGTGCCTCCCCCCATGTCCTGCCCCGCTCCCGCCAGGGCACCAAGATGGGGGACTGGACCCTGGTGGACACCATGATCCGCGACGGGCTCTGGTGTGCCTTCAACGACTATCACATGGGGATGACAGCGGAGAACATCGCCGCGGAATACGGCATCTCCCGGGAGGAGCAGGACGCCTTCGCAGCCCAGTCGCAGCAACGGGCCGAGGCGGCGCAGAAGGCGGGCCACTTCGCGGACGAGATCGTCCCCGTGGAGATCCCCGGCCGCAAGGGGCAGGTCACGGTCTGTGACACCGACGAGTTCCCCCGCCACGGCACCACGGCCGAAGGGCTGGCCCAGCTGCGCCCGGCCTTCAGGCGCGACGGTTCGGTGACCGCCGGCAACGCCTCCGGGATCAACGACGGGGCGGCCGCGGTGTTGGTCATGTCCGAATCCCGGGCGCAATCCCTGGGGCTGGAACCCCTGGCCCGGATCGTCTCCTTCTCCTCCGCGGGGGTGGATCCGGCGGTCATGGGTACGGGTCCCATCCCGGCGGCCACCCGCTGCCTGGAGCGGGCGGGGTGGAGCCCCGGGGATCTGGACCTGGTGGAGGCCAATGAGGCCTTCGCCGCCCAGGCCATCGCCGTGAACCGCAAGCTGGGCTGGGATCTTTCCAAGGTGAATATCAGCGGCGGCGCCATCGCCCTGGGCCACCCCATCGGGGCCTCCGGGGCACGGGTGCTGGTGACCCTGCTGCACGGCATGAAGCGCACGGGCGCACAGCGCGGCCTGGCCACACTGTGCATCGGGGGCGGGCAGGGCGTGGCCCTGGCCGTGGAACGCCCCTGACCCGGGTTCCGGGCCCCGACCGGAAGGAATCAGGCCAAGATGCAATACAAGTGGACAGGAGAAGTGGGTGAGTGAACCGCGCATCGTCAAGAAATACCCAAACCGCCGCCTTTATGACACGGAGGAAAGCCGTTACGTGACCCTGGCGGACGTTCAGCACCTGGTGCGCCGTGGGGTGGACGTCAAGGTGGTGGACAGCCAGTCCGGGAACGACATCACCCGGGGGATCCTCATCCAGATCATCACCGAACAGGAGACCGCCGGCGAACCGCTGTTCACCACGGAGATGCTGGTGCGCTTCATCCGCTTCTATGACGAGGCGGTGCACGATGCCTTCTCCGGGTATCTGGATCACAGCCTGCGCTTCTTCGCGGAGCAGCAGCGGGAATTCAACGAGCGCATGCGTGGTGCCATCGGAGGTACGGGACCCTGGGACGTGGCGGAGCTGACCCGGCGCAACCTGGAATTCTGGCAGGAGATGCAGGACCAGTTCTTCCGGGTGGCAGGCTTCGCAGCCGACGACCGGCAGACGGGAACGAAGGAAGGGGACAACAAGCCCGGGG
>JBKGXY010000057.1:0-13944 GCA_046546415.1 Ectothiorhodospira sp. | reverse complement strand
GCCGTGAATCCCTCCCTGGAGGCTTGCGCGCCGCTTCCCTGCGGCGCACACCCGCGCAAGGGAGACCCCGGAGCAAAGGCAAACTCTGGCGCAAAGGGGGCGTTCCCTCTTCACCTGCTGCGATGCAAAAGATACAAGAACACCGGCACCCCCAGCATGGCGGTGATGACCCCCACGGGGAGTTGCTGGGGGGCGATGAGGGTGCGGGCCAGGGTGTCCGCCAGGGTGAGCAGGATGCCGCCGGCCAGGGCCGAGGCGGGCAGGATGATGCGCTGGTCGTTGCCCAGGATCAGACGCAGCATGTGGGGCACGATCAGGCCCACGAAGCCCACGCTGCCGGCCAGGGTGACGGCGGTGGCGGTGACCAGGGCGGCGACGATGTAGAGGGTCCATTCCAGGGGGCGCACGGCCACACCCAGGGCAGCGGCCTGCATCGGGCCGCGGGCCAGGACATTGAGGCTGCGGCCCAGGGGCATGGCGGCCAGGACCACGATCACCAGCACCGCCCAGGCGGGCCAGATCTTCCGGGCGTGGGACAGGTCCCCCATGAGCCAGTAGAGCATGCCGGGGAGTTCCTCTGTGGGGCTCACCGCCAGCAGAAAGCTGATCAGCGCCCCCCAGCCGGCGGCCACCACCACCCCCGTGAGCAGCAGCCGGGTGGGGGTCCAGCTGCCGGTGCCGTGGGCCAGGCCAAAGACGATGAAGGTGGAGAGCATGGCCCCCGCGAAGGCCGACCCCGAGATCAGCACGGTGCCCATGCCCAGGAGCATGGAGGCCAGGGCCCCCACCGCCGCGCCGCCGGAGAGCCCGAGGACATAGGGGTCGGCCAGGGGGTTGCGCAGCAGCACCTGCATCAGGGCCCCGGCCACGGCCAGCAGGCCGCCGGTGGCGAAGGCCGCCAGGGCCCGGGGCAGGCGCAGGCCCAGGATCAGGGCGCGGTGCAGTGGTTCGCCGCCCCCGGTCAGTGTGGCCAGGGTCTGGGCCGGGCTGAGGGATACGCTGCCCAGGGCCACGGAGATGCCCAGGGCCACCAGGGCGGCCAGGAGCAGGGCGGAAAGGATGCCCGCCAGGCGGGTCACTCATCCCCCTCCGGGCGGCGCTGGCGGGCACGCTCCAGGGCCTCGCAGATAAGCTGTGCCCCCTCGGCCACGCGCGGGGTGGGGCGCTGGATCAGGGAGGGGGGGATGAAGAACAGGTTATCCCGGGACACGGCGGTCATCTGCGGCCAGCGGCGCCAGTCCTCCACCCATTGCGGGTCCTCTTCCCCCATGCCGCCGCCCATGATCACCTCCGGGTCCGCGGCCAGCACCACCTCCCGGTCCAGCCGGGGCACCGGGGCGTCGAGATGACCGAAGACGTTGCTGCCACCGCACAGGCGGATGATCTGGGAGATGAGGTGGTCGGCGTTGAGGGTCATGAGGGGGCGGTCCCAGACCTGGTAGAAGACCTCCACCCCGGGGCGATGGGCATGGTCTTCACCCAGCCCTGCAAAGGCCTCTTCCAGTTCGCGGGCGGTCTTGCGCCCTTGCTCCGGGCGACCCGCCAGCCGGCCCAGGGTCTCCAGACCCTGCACGAGCTGGTCCATGTCCCGGGGATCGCTGTAATAGAGGGTGTGGCCCATGGCCTCCAGGCGTTCCAGCTGGCTGCGCACGTTGCCCGCCTCCCAGGCGATGATCAGGTCCGGTTCGAGGGCGAGGATGGATTCCAGGTCCAGCTGCTTGTAGCTGCCCACCCGGGGGATCTCCCGGGCGGCCTCGGGATGGTCGCTGAAGTTCACCGTGCCCACGATTCGGTCCCCGGCACCCACGGCGAAGAGGTTCTCGGTGATGTGGGGTGCCAGGCTGATGATGCGCTTCGCCGGGGCCTGCAGTTGTACCTGGCGGCCCCGGTCGTCCGTCACGGTGAGGGGGTCGGCATGGGTGTGAGGCAGGAACGAAATTGCAACCATCAGGGCGCAAATGGTAGTCAAAAGCAGCCATCTGCGGCCTTTTTTGGGCTTCTGTTCCGGAGTTTCTTGGCCTGTCATGGTGTTCGGGTCGGGCATATGGAAGGAGGGCATCATACCAGCGATGCCATATGGGGCCAGCGCCCATCACACGAGTCACCGCCGGGGCCATTCCCTGTCGGCGGGTGTGCGCCGCAGGGAAGCGGCGCGCAAGCCTCCAGGGAGGGATTCACGGCGTCCCGCCGACAGGGAATGGCTCCGGCGGTGGGGGAAACGGAGCCCCTGTGGCGGGTGTGTGCCGCAGGGAAGCGGCGCGCAAGCCTCCAGGGAGGGATTCACGGCCTCGGATTGGCGGTCTTTACCCGGTTTGCGTATGATACCTGCTCGCTTCAGGTGCCAGACGCATGACAACCGTCTGGTGAAACGGGAAGCCGGTATGTCTGCCAGATTCAGCAGACCAGTCCGGCGCTGCCCCCGCAACGGTAGGCGAGACGAGGGCCCTTAGCATGTCACCGCAGGGCCCAGGCAAGGCGGTAAGCCACTGCGCGCAGGCGTGGGAAGGTGCCTTGCTCCGGTCAGATCCTGACCCGTCCGCGAGCCCGGAGACCGGCCTGATGCGTTCACGCGGCATTGCGGAGGGCTTTGCGCGGCTCGTCTTCTCGGGTCTCTTTTCGGCGGATCCCGCCTTGCGGTGCAACACGCACCGATGGGCCTGTTCGATCCGCTGCTCTCCTCGTGCCGCATCCTGGTCCATTGCAGGTGCGCGGGCGGCGCACTGGAGAGTAACCACATGCACACCCGATCCATCCTGCCGGCAGCCGTTCTGCTGGCCATCCCCTCCCTGGCCAGTGCCCAGGAACAGAGGGCCCAACTGGACCCCATCCTGGTCACCCCCACCCGCACGGCCGAGACCGTGGACGAGACCCTGGCGTCGGTGACCGTCATCGACCGCGAGGAGATCGAGCGGCTGCAGCCGAAGAGCTTCACCGATCTGCTCCGGGGACGGGCCGGGCTGGCGACATCCCAGAACGGTCCCTTTGGCAAGACGGCCAGCCTCCACACCCGAGGCACCGATTCCGGACATACCCTGCTCCTGGTGGACGGGGTGCGCATGGGCTCGGCCACCCTGGGCAGCCCATCCTGGCAGTTCCTCCCGATCTCCGAGATCGAGCGGGTGGAGGTCGTGCGCGGACCGCGTACCAGCCTCTACGGCTCCGACGCCATCGGCGGCGTGGTGCAGGTCTTTACCCGCGAGGGGGACGGGCCACCCCGGGCCCGGGCCCATCTGGGCACCGGCTCCTTCGGCACCCGGGAGTTCGGGGCCGGGGTCTCCGGGGCGCAGGGGGAGACCCGGTACAGCCTCTCGGGGAGTCATTTTCAGACCGATGGCATCGATATCCAGGAGGACACCGGGGACCGGGGGGAGGACGGCTACGACAACAGCAGCTTCAGCGGCCGGGTGAGCCATCGCCTGGCGGGGGGCGCGGAGTTGTTCGGTTCCTTCCTGTATTCCACCGGGGAGACGGAGATCGACGAGGGTACGGGGGAATTCCGCGACTGGACCGATTACGGCCATCACGCCGTGCGGGCCGGCATCCGCGGGCCGGTGACCGATCATTGGCGCAGCCGCCTGAGCCTTGCCCACAGCCGGGATGAGGCCGAAACCTATTACGATGGGGCCTTCGATTCCCTTATCGACACCCGGCGGGATCTGGTGGCCTGGCAGAACGATGTCCTCCTGGGGAATCACCTGCTGACCCTGGGGGCGGATTACCGGGAGGATCGGGTGGAGAGCAGCAACGACTATGCCCAGACCCGCCGTGATAACTGGGGTCTGTTCGCCCAGGTGCAGTCGGAACTGGGGGCTCATGACCTGTCCGTCAGCCTGCGACAGGATGATAACGAGGCCTTCGGGAACGAGACCACCGGCCAGGTGGCCTGGGGGCTGGAGATGACCGAGGCCTGGCGGCTCCGGGCCGGTTACGGCACCGCCTTCAAGGCGCCCACCTTCAACGACCTCTATTGGCCGGGTTCGGGCAATCCCGACCTGAAGCCGGAGCGTTCGCGCACGGCGGAGCTGGGGCTGCGCTTCAGCGGCGAGGGGGTCCGGTCCGACATGACCGTCTTCCGGACGGATCTGGAGGACATGATCGACTGGGCCCCGCCCCCGGGGGGCGGTCCCTGGTGGATCCCGCAGAACGTCACTGAGGTGCGCATCCGCGGGATCGAATGGGAGACCGGGATCCATCGCGGGGACTGGTCGGCGGTGCTGGCCTTCACCCATCTGGATCATGAAAACCGGGAGACCGGCCAGGCCCTGGCCCGGCGGCCGGACGATAGCCTGCGTCTGGATCTGGACAGGACCTTGGGGCGCTGGTCCCTGGGGGGGACGGTCCTGGCCCAGGGGCGGCGCTATAATGACGAGGCCGAAAGCGACCGTATCCCGGGGCATGCCCTCCTGAACCTGCGGGCGGGTTATGCCTTTTCGTCGCAATGGGCCCTGCGGGCGACCCTGGACAATGCCCTGGATCACGACTACGTGAAGACCCGGGGGTCTAGCGGTGACTACAACGAGCCCGGTCGCGCCGTCTTCCTCAGTCTCCACTACCAGCAGTAGGTCCGCCCTTGCGTCACTGCCCCGCCCTCCTTGTCACCGCCCCGGCCTCCGGCCAGGGCAAGACCACGGTGACCGCGGCCCTGGCACGTTACCATCGTAACCAGGGTCGGCGGGTGCGGGTGTTCAAGGCGGGGCCGGATTTCCTCGACCCGATGATCCACCAGCAGGCCAGCGGACACCCCGTGCACAGCCTGGACCTGTGGATGACCGGCGAGGAGGATGCCCGGCAACGCCTGTATGAGGCGGCGGGGGAGTCCGATCTGATCCTGGTGGAAGGGGTGATGGGCCTGTTCGACGGGCGACCCTCCAGCGCCGACATCGCCGCCCGGTTCGGCATCCCGGTGATGCCGGCTATCAACGGGGCGGCCATGGCCCAGACCTTCGGCGCCCTGGCCCATGGTCTGTCCACCTTCCGCTCCGATGTGCCGTTCGCCGGTGTGCTGGCCAATCGCGTCAGCGGGGAGCGGCACTACGACCTGCTCATGGAATGCCTTCCCCCGGATCTCACCGCCTTTGGCTACCTGCCCAAGTCGGCCGACACTGCCCTGCCCAGTCGGCACCTGGGCCTGCTGCAGGCCGGGGAGATCGCCGATCTGGATCAGCGGCTGGAGGCCGCGGCGGCGCAGCTGGTGTGGAAGCCGGAGGGGCTGCCGCCACCGGTGGCCTTTGCGCCTGGTACGGCCACCCCGCCTTCACGGTCCCTGGAGGGCCGGCGCATCGCCATCGCCCGGGATCAGGCCTTTGCCTTCCTCTACCCCGCCAATCGGGAGTTGCTGGAGCGGATGGGGGCCCGTCTGCGCTTCTTCTCCCCCGTGGCTGGGGAGCGGTTGCCCGAGGCGGATGCGGTGTACCTGCCCGGCGGCTATCCGGAGCTGCACCTGGCGGCCCTGGCGGCCAATGCGGGATTGAAGCAGGACCTGGCCGCCCATGCCGGTGCGGGCCGCCCGGTCCTGGCGGAATGCGGCGGCATGCTCTATCTGCTGGAGCGACTGGAGGATACGGACGGACAGGGGGCGGCCCTGGCGGGTCTGCTGCCCGGTCACGCCCGCATGCAGGGCCGGCTGGCGGCCCTGGGCCCCCAGGAGGTGACTCTGCCGGAGGGGGTGTTCCGCGGCCACACCTTCCACCATTCCGCTATGGATTCCCCCCTGGAGCCCATCGCCCGGGCCCGCTGCCCCAACGGCCGGGATACGGCGGAGGCGGTCTACCGCAAGGGGGCGGTGACGGCCAGCTATGTGCACCTGTACTTCCCCTCGGATCCGGAGGGGACGGCGCGGCTGTTCACGGGGGGGACGCAGCCGTGATGGCCACCCTGCTGGGGATCCTGGCCGCCCTGGCCCTGGACCGCCTGCTGGGGGAACCCCGGCGCGGGCATCCCCTGGTGGCCTTCGGCGCCCTCATCGACGCGGTGGAGGCCCGGGGGTATGCCGATGACCGGCTCCGGGGCACCCTCCTGCTGGCCCTCCTGGTGCTGCCCTTCACGGCCCTGGCCGCGCTCCTGGTGGCCCTGCCGGGGGGATGGCTGCCGGAGGTGGCGCTCCTATACCTGGCGGTGGGCTGGCGCAGCCTGGGGGAGCACGGGCGGGGGATCGCCGGGGCGCTGCAGCGCGGGGATCTGGGGGATGCCCGGGAACGGGTGGCCTTCCTGGTGAGCCGGGATACCCGGGACATCGACGCCACGGAGATCAGCAAGGCCACCGTGGAGTCGGTGCTGGAGAACGGCAATGACGCCGTCTTCGCTCCCCTGTTCTGGTTCGCTGTGGCCGGGGCCCCGGGGGTGGTGGCCTACCGGCTGGTGAACACCCTGGACGCCATGTGGGGCTATCGCACGGATCGCTACCGGCACTTTGGCTGGGCGGCGGCGCGGCTGGATGATGGGCTCAACTACATCCCCGCCCGGCTCACGGCCCTGGCCTACACCCTGGCGGCCGGGGGATGGGCGGGTTCCCGGCGGGCTCTTCGCTGCTGGCGCCGTCAGGGGCGGATCTGGAAGAGCCCCAATGCCGGCCCGGTGATGGCCGCCGGGGCCGGGGCCCTGGGGGTCCGTCTGGGGGGCGCGGCGATCTACCATGGCCGATCCCAGTCCCGGCCCGAGCTGGGCCAGGGACCGGAGGCTGCCCCGGCGGACATCCCCCGGGCCCTGGCCCTCCTGGACCGGGCCCTGGGGGTCTGGATCCTGGGGCTGGGTGTCACCGGACTTCTGACGATCCTCTGGTCCTGAGGCCCCTTTCATGATCCACGGAGGTAATCGAGCCTTGTCCCCCAACGAAGACGCCGCAGATCCCGGGACCCCGCTGCCGGGGATGCTCCCCCATGGCGGCCGTCTGCGCAGGGCGGCGCGGGAGGAGGGCATCCCCCTGGAGGACTGGCTGGACCTGTCCACGGGCATCCACCCCCAAGGCTGGCCGGTGCCGCCGGTGCCCCCCGAGGCCTGGATGCGCCTGCCCGAGGAGGAGGACGGCCTGGAGGCCGCCGCCGCCGGGTATTACGGTTCTGAGGCCCTGCTGCCGGTGGCCGGGTCCCAGGCGGCCATCCAGGCCCTGCCGGCCCTGCTGCCCGCCGGACGGCGGGTGGGCATGCTCCATCCCTCCTATGCCGAACACGCCCATGCCTGGCGGGGGGCGGGGCACCAAGTGGTGTCCCTGACGCCGGAGGCCGTGGAGGAGCGGCTGGAGACCCTGGACCATCTGCTGCTGGTGAACCCCAACAACCCCTCGGGCCACCGGTTCGATCCCCGGCGACTGCAGGACTGGCAGGCGCGGCTGGCCCTCAAGGGGGGCTGGCTGGTGGTGGACGAGGCCTTCGTGGACGCCACCCCGGAGCACAGCCTGGTGCCCCGCTGCCCCCAGCCGGGGCTGGTGGTGCTGCGCTCCCTGGGCAAGTTCTTCGGCCTGGCGGGGGCCCGGGTGGGGTTCGTCTTCGCCGAGCCGCGCCTGCGGGCGGAGCTGGCGGCCCATCTGGGCCCCTGGACGGTCACCGGCCCCTCCCGCTGGGCGGCCCGCGGGGCCCTTTCGGACCGGGCCTGGCAGGAGGAGACCCGGGAGGGACTGGCCCGTGCCGGTGCACGGCTGCGGGATGGCCTGACCCGCCACGGGCTGCCCCCCGATGGGGGTACGCCCCTGTTCCAGTGGGTATGCACCCCCCGGGCCGGGAGGATCCACGCGGCCCTGCGGCGGCGCGGCATCCTCACCCGCCTGTTCGACGATCCCCCCAGCCTGCGCTTCGGCCTGCCGGGGGACGAGATGGGCTGGTCCCGGCTGGAGGCCGCCCTGGAGGCGCTGGCGGACGAGGGACGGGGTCCATGACGGCGGCCACCCTGATGGTGCAGGGCACCACCTCCGATGCCGGCAAGAGCCTGCTGGTGACCGCCCTGGGCCGGGCCCTGGCCCGCCGGGGGATCACCGTGGCCCCGTTCAAGTCCCAGAACATGGCCCTGAACAGCGCCGTCACCCCGGAGGGCGGGGAGATGGGCCGGGCCCAGGCGGTGCAGGCTGCGGCCTGCCGCGTGGCGCCGCATACCGACATGAATCCGGTGTTGCTCAAGCCCTGCTCCGACCGGGGCGCCCAGGTGATCCTGGATGGACGCCCCCTGTCCCTGTCGGATGCGGCCGCCTACCAGGGCCTCAAGCCCAGGCTGCTGGAGCGGGTGGTGGCGGCCCACGGGCGCCTGGCCCGGCGCCACCGGGTGGTGCTGGTGGAGGGGGCCGGTTCCCCGGCGGAGATCAACCTGCGGCAGGGGGATATCGCCAACATGGGCTTTGCCGAGGCGGTGGACTGCCCGGTGATCCTGGTGGCGGACATCGACCGCGGCGGGGTCTTCGCCCACCTGATGGGCACCCTGGCGCTGCTCTCGCCCACGGAACGGGCCCGGGTGGCGGGGTTTGTCATCAACCGCTTCCGTGGCGACCAGGCCCTGCTGGACCCGGGACTGGACTGGCTGGAGCGGGAGACGGGCAAGCCCGTGCTGGGGGTGCTGCCCTATCTCCAGGGCCTGTATCTGGAGGCGGAGGATGCCCTGCCGGCCGGGGACGCCGGGTCGGTGGCCGTGGAAGGGGAAGCGGACAACGGGATCCTGAATGTGGTGGTGCCCGCCCTGCCACGCATCAGCAACCACACGGATCTCGATCCCCTGCGGCTGCATCCGCGGGTGCGGGTCACCTTCGCCGGACCGGGGCGGCCCCTGCCGCCGGCGGACCTGATCGTCCTGCCCGGTTCCAAGGCGGTGCGGGCGGACCTGGACTGGCTGCGGGAACAGGGGTTCGACCGGGCCATCCTGCGTCATCTGCGCTACGGTGGCCGGGTGATGGGGATCTGCGGGGGCTTTCAGATGCTGGGGCAGTGGGTGCATGACCCCGACGGGGTGGAAGGTGCCCCCGGCAGCACCCCGGGCCTGGGGCTGCTGGAGGTGGAGACCACCCTGGCCCCGGGCAAGCAGCTGCGCCGGGTGCGGGGGCAGCTGGCCGACGGGGCCCGGGTGGAGGGCTACGAGATCCATGCCGGCGTGACCCGGGGGCCGGGTCTGCAGCGGCCGGCCATGACCCTGGAGGGACAGGGGCCCGATGGCGCCGTCTCCGGGGACGGCGCCGTCCTCGGCACCTACCTGCACGGGGTCTTCGATCGCGCCGGGGCGGCCCGGTCCCTGCTGGCCTGGGCTGGCCTTGAGGATACCGCCGGGGGGCGCGATCTGGAGCGGGATCGGGAGGCCGGTTTCGAGCGGCTGGCGGACGCGGTGGAGGCCCATCTGGACATGACCCGCATCCTGGCCCTGCTGGGACTGGCGGCCCCGGCGGCATCGCCACCACCGCCACCACCGCATGAATCGGGCAGGTCGCATCTGGGGAGGCATCGGGCATGAGGGAATTGATCCTGGGCGGGGCCCGTTCGGGCAAGAGCGCCCTGGCGGAGCGACTGGCGGGAGAAAGCGGCCTGGCGGTGACCTATGTGGCCACGGCCCGGCCGGGGGACGATGAGGAGATGCAGGCCCGTATCCGGCATCACCGGGACCGCCGCCCCGGGCATTGGGGCCTGGTGGAGGCGGGGGCCGATCTGGCCGGGGTGCTGCGGGACCATGCCGCCCCGGATCACTGCCTGCTGGTGGACTGCCTCACCCTCTGGCTCACCCACCTGCTGTGGGACGAGGACGAGGCCACCGCCCGGCGGGAACAGGAACGTCTTCTGGAGGCCCTCCCGGATCTTCCGGGGCGGCTGATCCTGGTAAGCAACGAGACCGGCATGGGGATCGTGCCCCTGGGGGAACTGACCCGCCGGTTCTGTGACGAGGCGGGCCGGCTGCACCAGGCGGTGGCGGCGCGCTGCGAGCGGGTCACCCTGACGGTGGCCGGCCTGCCCCTGGTACTCAAAGGAGAGAAGCTGTGAATCACGAAACCCCCTGGTTGCAGGTGCCCGCGGCACCCATCGACGAAGAGGCCCGCCGCCGCGCGGAGGAACGCCAGACCCGGCTCACCAAGCCCCTGGGTTCCCTGGGCCAGCTGGAGACCCTGGCCACCCGTCTGGCCGGGATGCAGGGCAGTGACACCCCCCGGGCCGACTCGGTGCATATCAGCATCTTCGCCGGCGATCACGGCGTGGCCGCCGAGGGGATCTCCCGTTTCCCCCAGTCGGTGACCGTGGAGATGGTGCGCAATTTCGTCCGGGGCGGGGCGGGGATCAGCGTCCTGGCCCGCTCCATCGATGCCCGTCTGGAGGTGATCAACCTGGGCACGGTGGAGGAGACCGGTCCGCTGGAGGGGGTCACCGACGTGCGCATCGGTCCGGGGACCGCCAATTTCGTCCAGGGACCGGCCATGGACGTGCACCAGTTGGCCCTGGCCATGAACGCCGGCCGCCATGCGGCGGAGCGGGCCCGGCTGGCGGGCACCGAGGTGTATCTGGCGGGGGAGATGGGCATCGGCAACACCACCGCCGCCGCCGCCGTGGCCTGCGCCCTCATGGGGTCCGAACCGGAGGAACTGGTGGGGCCGGGCACCGGCCTGGACGACGAGGGGGTGCGGCACAAGGCCCAGGTCATCCGCCGCGCCCTGGAACGGCACAGGGACCATATGGACGAGCCCGTGGAGTGCCTGCGCCGGGTGGGGGGCTTCGAGATCGCCGCCATGAGCGGGGCCTATCTGGCCTGCGCCCAGATGGGGATGCCGGTGCTGGTGGATGGGTTCATCAGTTCCGTGTCGGCCCTGGCCACCGCCCGCATCTGCCCCAGCGCCCGGGACTGGTTCCTGTTCGCCCATGCCTCCGCTGAACCGGGTCACCGCCGGGTGCTGGAGGCCCTCTCCGCCCGGCCCCTGCTGGACCTGGGGATGCGTCTGGGGGAGGCCAGCGGGGCGGCCACCGCCGTGCCCCTGCTGCGCCTGGCCTGCGATATCCACGGCCGCATGGCCACCTTCGAAGAGGCCCAGGTGACGGAGGCCCTTTGAGCCAGGTCCCCTGGATCGATCTCATGCGTCACGGCCAGACCACCGGAGGGTTCGCCTTCCGGGGGAGCCTGGATGAACCCCTGACCCCCGAGGGCTGGGGGCAGATGCAGGGCAGCTTCGAGGCCCATGGCCCGTGGGATGCCCTCATCACCTCCCCCCTGCAGCGCTGCCTGGCCCCGGCCCGTACCTGGGCCGGGGCCGCTGGGCTTGCCCTGCGGGAGGACCCCCGTCTGCGGGAGATGCACTTCGGGGTCTGGGAGGGGCGCACCCCCGCCGATCTCATGGAGACGGAGCCCGAGGCCCTGGCCCGTTTCTGGGAGGACCCCCTGCATCATGTGCCCCCCGGGGCCGAGCCCCTGACGGACTTTCGTGATCGCGTGCTGGCGGCCTGGGAGGATCTGGTGCGTGACCCCGCCCCGGCGCGCCGGCTGGTGGTCACCCACGGGGGCGTGATCCGCCTCATCCTGCTGTACGAGCAGCGGCGGCCCCTGGAGGACCTGCTGGTGCTGGAGGTGCCCCATGCCTGCCTGTACCGCATCCACCTGCACCCCGATGGGCGCCGGGTGGAGCGCCTGCCGGCGCCCCCGGAGCCCGCCACCCCCATGGAGTCTCTATCGTGAAACCCTTCCTCGTGGCCCTGCGCTTTCTCACGCGCTTCCCCGTGACCTGGAATGACCCCACGCCGCAGCAGGTGGGGCGTTCCCTGCTGTACTATCCCCTGGTCGGGCTGCTCATGGGGGCCGCCCTGGCAGTGGCCATGGGTCTTTTGGGCACGGGGCCCCTGGCGGCGGCCCTGGTGGTGGCCCTGTGGGTGGTGCTCACCGGGCTGATGCACATGGACGGCCTGGCCGATGCCGCCGATGCCTGGATCGGCGGCATCGGCGACCGGGAGCGCACCCTGGAGATCATGAAGGATCCCCGCTGCGGCCCCGCCGCTGTGGCGGTGCTGATCCTGGTGCTGCTGGTGAAATACGCGGCCCTGCTGGAGCTGGCGGGGCAGGGGGCCGGGGCGGCCGTGCTGCTGGCCCCCTTCCTGGGGCGCGCGGCCCTGCCGCTGCTGTTCGTCACCACCCCCTACGTGCGCCCCGGGGGCATGGGCAGCCTGCTGGCCGAATACCTCCCCCGCCAGGGGGCCTGGGGCGTCGTGTTTCTTGCCGTGGCGGGTACCCTGCTGGGTGGTCTCTGGTTCGGGATGGCGGGGCCGGTGCTGGCAGCCCTGGCGGGGGCCCTGGGGGTCTTCCTGGCGGGACGGGCCTGGATGCGCCACCGCATCGGGGGCACCACCGGGGATACCGCCGGGGCCCTGGTGGAGCTGGTGGAGACGGGGGTGCTGGTGGCGGTGGCCCTGGCGGTGACCTGAGGGTGCCGGGGCGGGATGAAGCCCCGCCGGGGCTCTGCTACTCTATGCGGCTTGATCGTCCACCCCTGGTAGACAGAGGGCCTTTATGAAAGTCCGCACCCGATTCGCCCCGAGCCCCACCGGTTACCTCCATATCGGCGGCGCGCGCACGGCGCTGTTCTCCTGGCTGTATGCCCGCAAGCACGGCGGCGAGTTCGTGCTCCGGGTGGAGGACACCGACCTGGCCCGTTCCAACGCCGAATCGGTGAACGCCATCCTGGAGGGGATGAGCTGGCTGGGGCTGGAGTACGACGAGGGGCCCTTCTACCAGACCCAGCGCTTCGACCGGTATAAGGAGGTGGTGCAGCGCCTGCTGGACGAGGGGCATGCCTACTACTGCTACTGCACCAAGGAAGAACTGGAGGCCATGCGCGAGGAACAGATGGCCCGCAAGGAAAAGCCCCGTTACGACGGCCGCTGCCGCATGCGCAAGGAGCCCCGGGAAGGGGTGGAGCCGGTGATCCGGTTCAGGAATCCCCTGGAGGGGATCACGGTGGTGGACGACATGGTGCGCGGCCGGGTCATCTTCCAGAACAGCGAACTGGACGACCTGATCATCGCCCGTTCCGACGGCACCCCCACCTACAACCTCACGGTGGTGGTGGACGACTGGGACATGGGCATCACCCATGTCATCCGGGGGGATGACCATCTCAACAACACCCCCCGTCAGATCAACATCCTCAAGGCCCTGGGGGTGGAGCCGCCCCGGTACGCCCATCTCCCCATGATCCTGGGGCCGGACGGGGCCAAGCTCTCCAAGCGCCACGGGGCCGTGAGCGTCATGCAGTACCGGGACGAGGGCTATCTCCCCGAGGCCCTGCTCAACTACCTGGTGCGTCTGGGGTGGGCCCACGGGGACCAGGAGATCTTCTCCCTGGATGAACTGATCGAGCTGTTCGATATCGAGGACGTGAACCACTCCGCATCGGCCATCAATCCCGAAAAACTGCTGTGGCTGAATCAGCATTACATCAAGAGCCTGAGCACGGATCACGTGGCGCGTCAGCTCTCCTGGCACATGGGCCAGCGGGATGTGGACCCCTCCTGCGAACCCCCGTTGCGGGATGTGGTGGAGGCCCAGCGTGAGCGGGCCAAGACCCTGGTGGAGATGGCGGACAACAGCCTCTATTTCTATTGTGACGTGGCGGCCTACGACGAGAAGGCGGCGCGCAAGAATCTCACCCCGGAATCCGCCCCGGTGCTCCAGGCCCTGCACGGCGCCCTGGGGGCCCTGGCGCAGTGGGAGGACGGCCCGATCCACCAGGCGGTGATTGATGTATCGGAGCGGATGGGATTAAAATTGGGCAAGGTTGCACAGCCGCTTCGGGTGGCCGTCACCGGGGGAACGGTATCCCCGCCCATCGATCAGACCCTGCGTCTGCTCGGCCGGGAACGGACCCTCCAGCGTGTGGAACAGGCCGTACAATGGATTGAAACAAAAGCGGTTGACAGTGCATGAGGCGGTCTGTATAGTACGCAACTTCTTCGGCACCAAGGGGCCATAGCTCAGCTGGGAGAGCGCCTGCATGGCATGCAGGAGGTCGGCGGT
>JBKGXY010000056.1:0-14361 GCA_046546415.1 Ectothiorhodospira sp. | reverse complement strand
CCATCCGGCATCTCGGCATCTCCTTCTCGTGATTGACGCCCCATCATAGCGCCAAGCCCCCGCCCCGACGATACAGGATCCGAACACGGATGCCGGACCGGGCGGGATCCGTGCATTCCGGATCGACAGACGGCATCATGCATCCCATGGCATCGCACGTACCCCACCCGCCCCAGAACCACCCCGACCGGACCGTGCTCATCGTCGATGACCAGCCCGCCAGCATTCAGATACTGGCCCGGCTCATCAAGGACGACTATCGGGTGCGCGTGGCCAACCATGGGGAGAAGGCCCTGGAGATCGCCCTGGGGGACGATCCGCCGGACCTGATCCTGCTGGACGTGGAGATGCCCGGCATCGACGGCTACGAGGTCTGCCGGCGACTGAAGTCCCACCCCCGGACCGTGGGCATCCCGGTCCTGTTCATCACGGCCCGGGACGAGGCCGAGGACGAGGAAAAGGGGCTCCTCCTGGGGGCGGTGGATTACATCCCCAAGCCCTTCCGGCCCGCCGTGGTGCGCGCCCGGGTGCGCAACCACATGCGCCTGAAGATCAAGAGCGATCTGCTGGAGCAGTACTCCATGCGGGACAGCCTCACCAACGTGGCCAACCGGCGGCAGTTCGACGAACGACTGGGGGAGGAATGGGGCCGGGCCTTGCGGGAGGGACACGATCTGTCCCTCGTGCTGATGGATATCGACCAGTTCAAGCAATACAACGATCACTACGGCCACGGCCCCGGGGATGAATGCCTGTGCCAGGTGGCCCAGGCCCTCCAGGGGGCATTGCAGCGTCCCGGGGACCTGCTGGCCCGCTACGGGGGTGAGGAGTTCGTCGCCCTGCTCCCGGAGACCGGGGGCGATGGCGCAACCCGGGTGGCGGAGCGGTTGCGCCAGGCGGTGGAGGCCCAGGGGATCCCCCACCAGCCCGTCCCCCGGGGGCACGTCACCCTCAGCCTGGGGGTGGCCAGCCTCGTGGGCGGCCGGACGCGGGCAGGGATCGAGACACCGGCCAACCTGCTGAAGGAGGCGGACCAGGCCCTCTACCGCGCCAAGGAAGCGGGCCGTAACCAGGTGATGGTCGACCCGGGGTGAAGGCGATGCCCCTTACCGAAAGGGGGTCAGTCCAGGGGGATCCCGGCCCGGTCCGCCAGGGTTTTCAGATGCTCCAGGGCCACTTCCTGCTCGAAGGCCATCACCGCCTGCACCAACGCATCACACGCCCCCGGTCCCAGGCGCTGCTCCAGATGCCCCACCGCATCGGCCAGGCACTGCTCCTCCACCCATTCCTGGCGTTTCAGGGCCCCGGCCACCGACACCACGGCCACGTGGCCCCGGCCCGCGTCCAGGGGGGCACGCGCCTCCGTTCGTTCCGGAGAGGGCAGTCCCTGCAGGGCCGCACGGGCGGACTGGATGGCCCTGTCCAGATCCTGGCGCGTGGTGGGATCCAGCGGGCTGCCCCGCCTGAGCAGGGCATCCGCAGCGGTGGCGGCCCGGGTGATGTCTGTCGCAGCCACCGTGCCCGCCAGGCCCTTGAGGGTATGGACCCGGCGGCGGAGGGTTTCGTCCCCGGGGCCGGCCCGGCCCAGGTCGCCGGCCAGGGTGGCGAATTCCCCCTCCAGCTGCCCGGCGAAACGGCGCAGCAGGTCCTGCTGGAAGACCGGATCCCGATCCGCCAGAAGCAGTCCCCGCTCCAGGTCGAACCCCTTCAGGGCAGCGGGCAGGTGCGTTTCCCCCGGCGAATCGCCGCATACCCCGGCGGTGGCTTCCCCGGCATCGGGACGCAGCCAATGGCGCAGGGTATCGTAGAACACCGCCGTATCGATCGGCTTGCTCAGATGGGCGTCGAGCCCCGCCGCCCGGGCCTGTTCCCGGTGAGGGGCCATGACGGCGGCGGAAAGGGCGATCATCGGGAGATCCGGGTAATCCCTTCGGATGCGACGCGTGGCCTCAAAACCGTCCATCACCGGCATCTGCAGGTCCATGAGCACCAGGTCGATTCCCCCCTTGCGTACCTGCTGGACGGCCTGAGCACCGTCCTGCACCAGGGTGAAGGCGGCCCCGGTGCGCTCCAGCAGGTATGCCACCACCTCGCGGTTGAGGATGTTGTCCTCGGCCACCAGGATGGACATCCCCGAAAGGTCCGGGATCTGCCGCGTGTCCAGCCGGACCTGCTCCCGGTTCATACCTCCGGTGACCTCCATGAGGGCGTCGAACAGCACGGAGGCCGTGACGGGCTTGGTGAGAAAGCCCAACTCCCCGCGCAAGGCCTCGGGCAGCTCATCCCGGGTATGGGCACTGACGATGAGCATGTGAGGGGGAGTACCCGCCAGAACCCCCTCCCGATAGAGCCGTTTCAGGTATTCCAGGGCCTGCAGCCCATCCATCTCCCCGGGCATGCGCCAGTCCATGAGGACGAAATCGAAGGGTTCGCCCAAGCGGGCCTGGGACTCCACACGGTCCACCGCTTCCCTGCCGCTCTCCGCCTCGGACACCCGGAAACGGACACTTTCCAGGATATCCCTGAGCACCAGGCGCGCCATGGCGTGGTCATCCACCACCAGGACATGCCCCCCGGGGATGCCGGGTACCCCGGTCCGGGCATCCGGATCCACCTCCTCCACCTGCAGGGTCAGATCGAAGAAGAAACGGCTCCCCTGCCCCGGGGTGGACTCCAGATCCAGGTGTCCCCCCATGGCCTCCACCAGCCGGCGGCTGATGATGAGCCCGAGACCGCTCCCGCCATAGCGCCGCGTGGTGGAGGTGTCGGCCTGGGAGAAGGCACGGAACAGGCGGGACACCTGGTCCGGTGACATGCCGATGCCGGTATCCTCCACCTCGAAGTGCAGGCGGCGCTCCGTTCGGCTGTCCGCGGGTTCCAGACAGTCGATGTGCACCAGGACATGGCCCGCTTCGGTGAACTTGAGGGCATTGCCGATCAGGTTGGTGAGGACCTGTCCCAGACGCAGTGAATCGGCGAACCAGCGGGCGGGGACACAGGGCCCGACACGGAAGATCAGCTCCAGGCCCTTGCGCCCCGCCTCGGCGCTGAATAGCGTCCTGAGCTGGTCCAGAAGTTCCTGGATCAGAAAGGAATGGGGCTCCAGCTCCATGCGGTTGGCCTCGATCTTGGAGTAATCCAGGATGTCGTTGAGGATCCCCAGTAGCATGCGCGAGGCGCCATGGATCTTGCCCACCTGATCCCGCTGGGCGGGCTTCAGGTCGGTATCCAGGAGCCGTTCACTCAATCCGATGACCGCCGTCATGGGGGTACGGATCTCGTGGCTCATGTTGGCCAGGAACTCGCTCTTGGCCCGGTTGGCCTGTTCGGCCGCCTCCCGGGCCACGCGCTGGCGTTCAGCCAGTTCCTGCAGGGCCTCCACCGCCTGCTTCTCCGCGGTGATGTCCAGCCCGGTCCCGCGAAAACCGGCCAGTCGGCCCTGGGCATCGAACATGGGCTGGCCGCTGACCCGCTGCCAGACCATGCTGCCGTCCGGGCGCAGGGAGCGGTGCTCCAGCCCCCGCCAGGAATGGGGACCCATGGTCCATTCCCTCAGGCGGGAGCGCACGCGCTCGGCATCCTCCCCGGGCATGTACTCCGTGGGGGCGTGCCCCAGCAGGTCCGCCACCGGACGGCCCAGCAGGGGCTCCACCGGCGGGGTCAGGAAGGTATAGACGCCCTGGGCATCCAGCTCCCAGATATATTCCCCGGCGGCCTCGGCCACGTCGCGGAAACGCTGGTCACTCCTCTGAAGGGCCTCCAGTGCCTCCTGCAGGTCCTGCT
The DNA here is from genome assembly GCA_046546415.1 of Ectothiorhodospira sp. Lineage (GTDB taxonomy): Bacteria > Pseudomonadota > Gammaproteobacteria > Ectothiorhodospirales > Ectothiorhodospiraceae > Ectothiorhodospira. The sequence goes on along the minus strand of JBKGXY010000056.1, from coordinate 10,578 downwards.
CCCGTAGCTGGCTCTGCCGGGTGACCGTCTCCAGGGTGGCGCGGGTCTCCTCCAGGGCGATCCGCAGGGAAGCCCGCTCTGAACGCCAACCCCTGAATCGGGAAAACCACCCTTTGAGCAGGGATTTCACCGGTCTGCCCTCATCCCGCCGATGCGGTACCACTGATCTTTCGGGACACCGGGTAACAAAGAGGGGGTCGCCGCAGCAGTCAACCCGCGGGGCAGGTTCGAAGAGGACGAGTCAGACAGCATCATGGGGCACCTGGGGGGATTTCGCCGTTATCATGGCATGCAACACCTCAAAGTATGGAGAATCCGGACGATGCATGCAGACGTGGTGATCATCGGCGGTGGCCTGGCCGGCCTGGCCTGTGCCCTGACCCTGCGGGAACACGGCCGTGAGCCCCTGATCCTGGAGGCCGGCGACGCCCCCGGCGGGCGGGTGCGCACCGATGTACAGGACGGCTTCCTGCTGGACCGGGGGTTTCAGGTGCTGCAGACCTGGTACCCGGAGGCCCGGCGGTTCCTGGATTACGACGCCCTGGATCTGCGCCCCTTCGAGACCGGGGCCCTGGTGCGCTTCGGTGGCCGCCTGCACCGGGTGAGCGATGTCTGGCGCCGCCCCGGACGCCTGCCGGAGATGATCCTCTCGCCGGTAGGCCACTGGACGGACAAGCTGCGCCTGTTGGGCCTGCGACGCCAATGTCTGCGGGGGGATCTGGAGGCCCTCTACGGGGCCCACGAACGGGATGCCATCACCCACCTGCGGGAGATGGGGTTCTCCCGGCGTATCATCGAGCGCTTCTTCAAGCCCTTCTTCAGCGGTGTCTTCTTCGAACCGGAGCTGCAGGTCTCCTCCCGGGCCTTCGAGTTCGTCTTCCGCGCCTTCGCCCTGGGGGACACGGCCCTGCCGGCCCGTGGCATGGAGACCATCCCGCAACAACTGGCGGCCCGTCTGCCCGCCGGGACCCTGCGCCTGAACACCCGGGTGGAACGGCTGGAGGGCCGGCGGCTGATCCTTCAATCCGGGGAGCAACTGGAAGCGGGGGCGGTGGTGGTGGCCACGGCGGGGACCGAGGCGGGGCGCCTGCTGGGGGATGCCGGACCCTTCCCCACCCGCGGCACCACCAGCCTCTACTTCGATGCCCCCGCGGCCCCGTTCCAGGGACCCTATCTCCTGGTCAACGGTGAGGGCCGGGGCCGGATCAACAACGTGGTCTGCCCCGGGCAGGTCTCGGAGCACTACGTCCCCGCCGGGCGACAACTCGTCGGGGTCAACCTCCACGGCGCGGAATGCGAACCCGAGGCGCTGGAAGAGGCCGTACGTGGGGAACTGGAGGACTGGTTCGGCGGGCAGGTCCGGGACTGGCGGTGGATCACGGGGTACCGCATCCCCGAGGCCCTGCCGGTACAGCACCCGCCGGTGCCCTACCCCGGGGCCGTGGAACTGCGCCGGGGCGAGGCCCTGTGGGTCTGCGGCGAATACCACAGCGCGCCGTCCATCCAGTGGGCCCTGCACTCGGGCCGGCGGGCGGCGGAGGGGATCGCGGCGGCCTGAAACCGGCGCCCCCAACCAGGACTAGATCGATTCCTGCTCGATCTCCCGTGTGCGCCGACCAAAACCCCGTCGCTCGAAGAAGTTCTCGGTGAGGGAATAGGCCACCGGGATCAGCAGCAGGGTGAGCACCAGGGCGGCGATCATCCCTGCGATGATGGCCGCCGCCATGGGGGCGTTGGTCTCCGAACCGGCCCCGAACCCCAGTACCGCCGGGATCAGGGCCAGGATCAGGGTCAGGGAGGTCATGAGCACCGGCCTCAGCCGCACCGGACAGGCCGCCTGCAGGGCCTCGTCCACCCCCATGCCACGGAGGCGGCGATACTGGTTGGTCAGGTCCACCAGGAGGATGCCGTTCTTGGTCACCAGCCCCATGAGCAACACCATGCCGATCATGGAGAAGATGTTCAGGGTGAACCCGCCGAGCCACAGGCCCACCATGCCCCCCACCAGGGCCACCGGCTGGGCGGCCATGATGATCAGCGGCTGGGTGAAGGAGTTGAACTGGCTGGAGAGGACGATATAGACCAGCGAGACCGCCAGGAAGAGGACGAAGACCATGGCCCCGATGGCCCGCTGCATCTCCTCGGCCTGTCCCTGAAGCTCCAGGTTGTAGCCCAGGGGCAGGACCTCATCCGCTTCCGCCCGGATCCGTTCCACCGCCTCGGCCATGGGCAGGTCGGGGTTGCCGTAGAACTGTACCGCGTAGCTCAGGTTATAGCGGTTGATCACCGCCGGCCCGATATCCGGCTCCAGGCGGGCCACGGTATCCAGGCGGACCAGCTCCTCGTCGCCTGCGCGTAGGTAGAGTCGCTGCAGGTCATCCGGGTCGTCAAAGGCATCCTCCCGTCCCTTGAGGCGGATGTCATAGCGCTGATTGTCCCCCTCCTCCGGGGCGCTGAAGCGGGCGATATCCGCGCCGCCCATCATGATCTCCACGGTGCGCGCCACCTGGCCCGCCGTCATGCCCAGATCCCGGGCACGTTCCCGGTCCACCTCCAGGCGCAGTTCGGGGCGTTCCAGATCCAGTTCCATATCCAGACGGCCCATGCCATCCATCCCTTCCAGGCGATCCTTCAGATCCCGGGCCAGTTCGGCGGTGCGGCCCAGATCCGGTCCCGTGAGGGCGAACTGCAGGGGATCCCCCCGCTGTCCGGGGACGAAGGGCACCTCCGTGGCGAAGGCCCTCACCCCGGAAAGCTCCGCAAGTTCCGGAGTGATGCGGTCGATCACCTCCTGCTGGCTCGCATCGCGCTCATCCCGCGGTTTCATGCGCACGAAGGAGATCCCCTCATAGACCTGTCCATCCTCCCCCAGGCCGATGGCCGCGAACATGCGGTCCACCTCGGGCTGATCCAGCACGATGGACTCGATCTCCTCCATGCGGCGGTCGGTGTAGTCGATACTCGATCCCTGGGGGGTCTTGAAGACCACCATGAACTCGCCCGTGTCCTCCGAGGGAGCAAACTCCCCGCCCACCCGGGGGAAGATGAGCATCGCGACCACCACCAGCCCCGCCGCGGAGAGGAACAGGGAAGTCCAGCGCCATCGCAGTCCCAGGTTCAGGCCTCGCTTGTAGACGGATTCCATGCCCCGGAAACCCCGTTCCAGGGCGTTGTACACGGCTCCGTGGCGTGTCGTGACCGTGAGGAATCGGGAACAGAGCATGGGGATGAGGGTGAGGGCCACCAGGCTGGAGGCCAGGATCCCGAAGGTGACCACCACGGCAAAGGATTCGAAGAACCGCCCCACGGTGGAATCGAGAAAGAGCACCGAGCCGAAGATGGACACCAGGGCCAGGGTGGAGGCGATGACCGCGAAAAAGACCTCCTTCGAACCGGCAATGGCCCCTTTCACGGGCCCTTCCCCGTATTGTTCCCGATGGCGGTGGATGTTCTCCAGGACGACGATGGCGTCATCCACCACGATGCCGATGAGCAGCAGCATGGCCAGCATGGTGATGGAGTTGAGGGTATAGCCGAAGACATGCACCACCATCACCGCCGCCAGCAACGACACCGGAATGGACAGGGCGATGATGAGGGTGGAGCGCAGGTTCTTGAGGAAGACCCACATCACCAGGGCCGCGAAGAGGATCCCCAGGGCCAGGGTGACATACAGGGATTCGATCTGCTCCTGGATGAAGACCGACTCGTCCGAGGAGACGGTCACCCGCATGCCCGGGGGCAGTTCGGGACGGATCTCGGACTCCAGGACCCTTTTGACCTCTTCGATGATGGCCACGGTGTTGGCCCCCGACACCTTGACGATCCCCAGCCCCACCGTGGGTTCGCCATTGAAACGGGCCAGTCCACGGGCATCCTCCAGGCCATCCCGCACCTGGGCCAGATCCTTCAGACGCACCTGGGCCCCCTCATGGGAAGCCACCACCATCTCCTTCAGGTCCTCGGCCGAGTCGTATTCCAGGTCCAGCTTCAGCTGATCCTCGCGCTCGCCCCCTACAAGAAACCCTCCGGGGAACTGGACATGCTCTTCATCGAAGGCCGAAAGCAGATCCTGGACGGTGACCCCGTAAGCGTTGAGCCGGTCGGGATCGATCTCCACCCGCATTGTCCGTTCCCGGCCACCGCCGATGCGCACCTCCCCCACGCCGTTGATGTTCTCTAGGCGGGTCCGGATCTCGTTGCGGGCATAGGTATCCAGCTGCTGGAGGGTGCGATCCCCCTGCAGGGCCAGCCACATCACCGGCTGGGCATCCATCTCCACCTTCTCCACCACCGGCTGCTCGGCATCCGAGGGCAGTTCCGAAGTCACCTGACTCACCTTGGCCTGCACCTCGTTGAAGGCCACGTCCACGTCCTTTTGCAGGTCGAACCGGATGTTGATGATGGAGGCCCCGGCCACGGACTGGGAGGTGATATTGTCGATCCCCGGGACGGTATTCACCGCCCGCTCCAGCTCATTGGTGATGGAGGCATCGATCACCTCCGGATCACCGCCGCTGTGGGCCACGGTGACGCTGATCACCGGGAAATCGATGTTGGGGATGCGGTCGGTACCCACCTCCTGCAGGGCGATCCCCCCGAACAGGCAGATGAGGACGCTGATCATCACCGCCAGCACGTGGTGGCGGATGGAAAGCTCCGACAGGGTCATCATGACGAGGCCTCGTCCCGCGGGGACGCCTTCACGGAGGCGCCATCGGTCAGGAAGCCCGCCCCGTCCACCGCCACCGCCTCATCGGCGGAGAGTCCCTCCAGGATCTCCACGCCATCGGCCGTGCGTTGACCCACCTCCACACGGCGGGCCGTCACCTTCTTCCGATCCTCGTCCAGGATGTACAGGGTATCCCCGTCGGGACGTTGCACCAGGGCCTGCCGGGGCACCACCAGGCCCCGGCGCTCCTCCAGCACCAACTCCACATCCAGGCTGGCGCCGCTGCGCCATCCCCCCGGATTCTCCACCCGGGCGATGACCCACACGGCCCGGCCCGAGCTACTGATCCCCGGGCGGATGTCATCCACCTCGGTCTCCAGGGTCTCGTCTCCCGCGGAGCGGTTGGTCAGGCGCAGGGGCATACCGACCTCCAGGGAATCGGCCACGGACTCCGGAAAGGCCGCACGCACCTGCAGGACGTCCGTGGTCTCCAGTCGGTACAGGGCCGTGCCCGCCTGGACATAATCCCCCTCACTCACCCGGCGCGCCTCCACCTCGCCGTCGAAGGGGGCCTCAATCCGTGTCCGTTCCAGATCCCGACGAGCCACCCGCTCCGCCAGACGGGCCCCGGCCAGCTCCTCCCGGAGCACCGCTTGTTCGGCTTCCACCTCGTCCAGGGCCTGACGGGAGACATGGTTCTCCCGATGCAGGTCGCGGTGGCGATCCAGCGTGATCTCCTGAAGGGACGCCCGGGCCTCCAGGCGCCGGACATCCGCCCGGGCCCGGTCGGCCTGCAGGCGGTAGTCCCGGTCATCCACCTAGGCCAGCAGATCCCCGGCCTGGACCCGATCCCCCTCGTCCACATGCAGTCGGGTCACCCTCCCCGCCACCTCGGCGGCCACCTCCGGCGTGCGCAGGGAACGCAGGCTCCCCAGCGCATGCTGGGTGATCCTCACCGTCTCGGGGGAGGGCTCCACGTAGCGGATGCTCACCTCCCGGCGGCCGGAATCTCCGTCTTCTTCCTTCGCGGGCGGGTCCTCGCCACAGCCCCCCAGGAGCAGGGCCCCCAGGAGCATGAGGAACCCAAGGGGACTAACCAGGCGCCCCAGGGCAAGGGGGGAATGGAAGGCGATCGGCGGGGAGAGTCGGTTCTTGTTCTTCATCGTGCCCTGGGACATTGCTGTATGGGGAGGGTTCCCCTGGATTTTAATCCCTACTCGATATATATATATGAATAATAATCAATGCATGATCCCTTGACCCGCATGCGGCCCCGGGGATACCTCCGAAATCAGCTTTCCAAACCCATCCCTAAGGAAGGAGAACACGCCATGAGAACACAGGCTCCGCGCCTTTTACCCCATGTGTTCCTCGTGCTGATCGGGCTCTTGTCCGGTCCGGTGGCGGCCTCGGAGGACCGCCCCCTCGGGGCCATCCTGGAGCCGGAATCTCCGGCACGGGGGATCCATTACTTCCGGGGTTCGTTGGAGAACCGCACCCCGAAGAACGGGGGGATGAACGTCAATATCGGCTTTGTGGTCACCGAGGAGGGCGTGGTCCTGGTGGGCAGTGGCCCGTCCCGGGCCGTGGCCCGGCGCATCGAGGCGGCCATCGCCAAGGTCACGGACCGGCCCATCACCCATGTGGTGAACCTGGGCAGCCAGGACCACCGATGGCTGGGCAACGAATATTTCCTGGAACACGGGGCCCGCATCATCGCCCTGCGCCGCACCGCCGAGACCCAGGCCCGGTTCGCCGACGAACACCTCCGGCGCCTGGAGGGACATCTGGGCCGGGAGGCCATGGAAGGCACCCGTCCCGTGCAGGCCCCAGACCCTGTGGATGCGGACCGTCACGCCTTCGAAGTGGGCGGGGTCCACTTCCAGCTGGTCCATGCCGGCGATGCCCATTTCCCGGGGGACGCCATGCTGCGCCTCCCGGACCGGGACGTGGTCTTCACCGGGGACGTGGTCTATACCGACCGTCTCCTGGGGATCCATCCCTGGAGCGATCCCCTGGGGCAGCGCGCCGCCTTTCGCACCCTGGAATCCTGGGAACCGGAGATCGTCATCCCCGGACACGGCAGCGCCACCGATCTTGACGGCGCGCGTCGACACACGGGAGACTACCTGACCTTCCTGGTGGACGGGGTACAGCGCGGCCTGGAGGACTGGGAGTCCCTGGACCAGGTGGTGGAACGCCTCTCGGGGGAGTCGGCGGACCCCTTCCGGGATCTGCGCCATTTCGAGGACTGGCACCGGCTCAATGTCAACCGGACCTATCTCTTCCTGGAACAGCGCATGATGGATCCGCCCGAAAACCCATGACCCGTCTCACGGATCCCATGCCGACCCCGAGGCCCTTCCCCGTCGTGGGCCTGGCCGCCTGGAGCGGCACCGGCAAGACCACGCTGCTGGCGGCCCTGATCCCCGAGCTGCGGGCGCAGGGCATCCGCCCCGCCCTGATCAAGCATGCCCATCACCGCTTCGACGTGGACCATCCCGGCAAGGACAGCCATGTGCTGCGCGAGGCCGGGGCGGAGCAGGTGCTGGTGGCCTCCCGCCATCGCATGGCCCTCATGGTGGAATCCCCCGAACCCCGTGAGCCGCGGCTGGAGGAGCTGCTGTGTCACCTGGACCCCCACCGTACGGACCTGGTGCTGGTGGAGGGCTTCCGGGAAGAACCCTTGCCCAAGATCGAGCTCCACCGCGCCGCCCTGGGCCACCCCCTGCTCCACCCGGATGATCCACACATCATCGCCGTGGCCACCGACACCCCTGCTGCCCTGAATACGCAGCTGCCGATCCTGGACCTGAACACCCCGCAGGCCGTGGCACGCTTCCTCCTGGACTGGGTGTGCCGGAGGGCTCCGGCCTCTCAGAAGGACCGATCCCCACCGGTCTGAACCCAGGCATCCAGACGTTCGAGGAAACGGTTCACCTCCAGGGGTTTGATCAGATGATCGGTAAAACCCGCGGCCTGAATACGGTGCAGATCCCTCTCCGAGGCGTAGGCCGTCAGGGCCACCACCGGGATCCGGGCCGTCTCCGGGCGGGCCCGCAGCTGCTCCAGGACCTGGAAGCCGTCCATGTCGGGCATATTGATGTCCATCAGGATCAGATCCGGACGATGCACCCGGGCCAGTTCCAGACCGTTGCCGGGGGAGGCACTGCTGAGCAGGCGCACGTGGGCCCTCCGCCGCGCCAGGATCTGCTCCACCAGGCGCAGGTTGGCGGGGTTGTCATCCACGCACAGGACCGTGAGGGCGGGCGATCCGTCCTCACCGGCGGTGCTGGGGTCCTCCCCGGTCCGGTCCGTATCCACGGAGGAACGGTCCTCCCCCTCCTCCGCCCCATCCGGCTCAGGGACCTGCGGGAGGACGATCCAGAAGGTGCTGCCCTCGCCCTCCACGCTCTGGACCCCGATACCCCCGCCCATGGCCTCCACCAGGCGGCGGCTCAGGGCCAGCCCGATCCCCGTACCTTCCCCCGCCTGATCGTCCGCCCCAAGGCGGTTGAAGGGCTGGAAGAGCTCCGCCTGGCGGGTCAGGCTGATGCCATATCCGGTGTCGATCACCTGGATGCGCAGGCATCGGCCCTCCCCAACGGTCTCCTTCCCATAGCGTAGCCTCACATGCCCCTCGGGGCGGTTGTACTTGATGGCGTTGGAGAGGAGGTTGATCAGTACCTGTTTCAGGCGGCCCCGGTCCGCCCATACGTGGAGCCCCTCCGGGGTTCCGGGGTCCAGGGTGATCCCGGCCTCGTCCGCCAGGGGCTGCACCAGGGCCAGGCAGTCCCCTGCCACGCAGCTCAGGGATACCACCTCCGGGGAGAGTTCCAGCCGGCCGCTCTCCACCCGGGACAGGTCCAGGACCTCGTTGATGAGCCGGAGCAGGTGCCGCCCCCCCTTGAGGATCTCCTGCACGTTCTCCTGCTGGGGGGTGTCCAGGGCCGGATCCGCCTCCAGCAGCTGGGCGAAGCCCAGGATGGCGTTCATGGGGGTGCGCAGTTCGTGGCTCATGGCGGAAAGGAACTCCGACTTGGCCCGGCTGGCCCGCTCCGCCTCGTCCCGGGCCTGACGCATGGCCGTTTCGGTCCGCTTGATGTACGTGATGTCCTGATGACTCACCACCAGGTGCCTCGCCCCCGCCTCGCCTCCATGCAGGGGGGAGATGCGGACGATGAAATGGTCCGATCCCATTGCATAGGTATGTTCGTAGATGGCCTGACCCTCGGCCAGGACCCGCTGGATGCCCTCGGCCACCTTTGCCGCATCCGCCTCGCCCTCTTCGGCCGCCTTGTGGCAGATGGCCAGGTAGTTCACCCCGGGACCGGTGCGCCTTTCCGGAGCCCCATGCAGGGCCGCGAACTCCCGCCAGGCCCGGTTCACGGCCACGATGGTGCCTTGCTCATCCAGCACGCAGAGCGTGGCACTCAGGGAATCGATGATCCCCTGACTGAAGCGCAGATCCCGTGCCTCCCGCTCCCGCAGGGCCTGTTCCGCCTCCCGGCGCCGGGTGATGTCCCGGTTGACCGCGCGCCGGCCCAGATAGCTGCCATCGGTGTCGAACACCGGAAGGCATTCATGCTCGATCCAGCGTTCCGTGCCGTCGGGTCGCCGGATGTGGAACTCCTGGGTATGGCGCGGCAGGGTATCGCCGCGCCGGCGGATCTCATCCTGATGCGCCCGCCAACGGGCGGCATCCTCCGGCGGCATGATCCGTTCCATGAGCCCGGGATCCTGCATGAAGGCCTTGGGGGGATGGCCGCTGACCCTTTCGCAGGCGGGAGAGATGTACTCGAAGTGGCCGTCGATGCCGTACCAGTAGTCCCAATCCGGGGAATGATCGGCGGCGATGCGATAGCGCCGTTCGCTGGCCGCCAAGGCCTCAAGGGATTCCTGGAGCTGGGACGCGGTGTTCTCGTAGGCCTCCTGATTGACCACGACGCAGGCGAAGTCGCAGTCCTTCCCGTCCCGGCCGGGCAGGCGCTGGACATGAAGATCCCCGGGGAAGGGGGTTCCCCGTTGGCGCACAAACCCCATGCCCCGAACCCCGGCGTGGCCCTCGCTGTCCGCACGGTGCAGGGCGGCATTCATCCGGGGCAGGTCCTCACCCACCACCAGGCGCCGCAGCAGGGCCCCGGATAGGCGCCCGCGGGGGATCCCGAAATCGGAGGCGGCGCGGTGGTTGGCCTCCACGATCTGGCCGGTGCGGTCCACCAGAAGGGCGGCCAGCGGCAGGCCGTTGAACAGGGCCGAATAGCAACCCAGCATCTGGCGGGAGACCTGCTGGCTCTCGCGAAGCTCCGCGTTCTGGACCTCCAGCTCCGCCTTGTACGACTGCAACACCTCACTGAGACGGGCCAGGTCCACCTCCCCCCGCTCCAGCAGACGGGATGCCAGATCCACATCCCATTCGTGCAGGGCCCGTACAGCCCGCAGCTCCGGGGAGTCCCCATTGTCCCTTCCCTGTTCTTCGTCCGCGCTCATCCTGGCTCCCCTGGATCGGTGGCTCGGTTCCGGGGGTTACCGGACCCACGCGCCTACGCGGCGCATGCCCCCATACAAAAACGGATGCTTTATATTGGGGGACATCCGCGAGTGTGGATGGGTTCCAGAAAGAGGAAAACGAGGGGACCTGCCCTGGGGTCCCCTGCGTCTCTTGGTCGTATGAAGGGGCCGGTTCAGAAGGTCTCCCACTCCCCTTCTTCAGGCGCCTCCAGGGACTGGGCAGGGGCGGATCGGCCCTTGTGCCCCGACCCCCTGGTGGAGGATGACCGCCCACCCCCGGTGCGATGGTGCCCGCTTCCGGGGGCCGGGAGCCCGGGTTGGCCGCCAGCGGTATCCACCTGGAAGACGCTCACCGCCCGGGCCAGATCCTGGGACTGCTCCTCCAGGGACTCGGC
>JBKGXY010000055.1:0-15218 GCA_046546415.1 Ectothiorhodospira sp. | reverse complement strand
CGACATCCTCTATCGCATGCAATGGTCCGTCCTGGACGGTGGCGGCGACACCCCGGCGCTGCGCATGCCCGTGCTGGCGCCGGAAGACGGCCTGGTGCTGCGGGACTGGGACGTGCGTTTCCACCACCGCGACGCCACCGGCGAGACCGCCACCCTGGACCACTGGCCCCCGGCGGGTGCGGACCCCGTCACCACCGACCCGCCCCTGGCGGTGGAGGTGATCCTGGACGTCGAAGGGGTGGGGCGCATCACCCGCCTCTTCCCCATCTCCTGAGGACCCATGCCGCCGCTGCACGGTCATCCCCCGGTTCGATCCGCCCCGCCGCCGCGACAGCGGGGCGTGGCCCTGCTCACCGCTCTGCTGGTGGTGGCCCTGGCCACCATCGCCGCCGTGGCCATGACCAGCCGCCAGCACATGGACATCCGCCGCACCACCGCCGTCCTCAGCCACGACCAGGCCCACCAGCTCTCCCTGGCGGCCGAGGCCTACGCCCTGCGCCTCCTGGGCCGCGGCGAGGACCGGGAACTGCCCTGGGAAGGCTGCACCTCCCCCCCCATCCCCGCCACCCTGGAAGGGGCCGGGATCACCGTCTGGCTGGAGGACCTGCACTGCCGATTCAACCTCAATGCCCTGGGGGGTGGGGAAGAGACCTGGCAGGCGGCCTTCGTGCGCCTGCAGGAGGAGATCCTGCAGGCGCACCCGGAGGCGGAACTGGACCCGGAGGGCCTGGCCCGCACCGTGGCCGACTGGCTGGACCCGGAGACGGACGACCCCGATTACCGTGCCATGGACCCGCCCCGCCTGAGCGCCAACCGGCCCATGCTCAGCCCCAGCGAGCTGCGCCTGGTCAAAGGCGTGGACAACGCCGCCTGGCGGGCCCTGGCCCCCTACGTCACGGCCCTGCCCGGGGCCGACACCCCCCTGCGCCTGGAACACGCCCCCGACCCCGTGCGCAACGCCCTGGCCGGACTCATCGAGGACGACACCGATGGAGAGGCCCCACCCGCCCGTTACTATCGCCTCCAGGTCCGCACCGAGATCGCGGACCACCGATTCTTCCTTTGCAGCATCCTGGACACCGAGGCGCAGGAGGTGATCCTGCGGGAGCAGGCGGCCTGTGGGCCGTAGCCGCTGTTTGCAGGGCCGCCAACCTTGGGCTGCCCCGCGGCCTTATCCGTAGCGGCGGGATCGGAAGGAGACGCCCTCGCGATAGGCCTCGTTCCGTCCGATCCGCCGCAGCGCGGCCCAGGTCCCCTTGTAGTACGGGATGAGGTTCTCATCCACGGCATCGGTGGTGACCTCACCGGTGACACCGTTGAAGTAGCCGAACATCATGAAGACCTGCCCCGGCTTGATGTCCTCCACCTGGTAGGCCATGGCCATGGTGGACCCGTAATCGTTGTACACCTCCACGATGTCCCCGTTGGCGATGCCCAGTTCCTCGGCGTCGGCGGGGGCGATCTCCAGGGGGGCCATGGGGTAGCGCTGGTGGCGGAAGGGGATATACCGGTCGTGATAGGCCGACTGCCAGATCTGGTTGGTGCGGCCGTTGTTGATCCAGAAGGGATATTTCTCCCGCTGCCGGGCCACTGGTTCGAGCAGGTCCTTCCAGGGCGACTTCTGGAAACGGGCGCGACCGTCCTTTGTGTCGAAATCTCCGTCCGTGTACAGCCGCGGGGTGCCGATCAGCTTTCCGTCCTTGTATTCCTGCACCGGGAGTTGCACGCCGTTGTTGCCCGCTGCCCGCAGGCGCTCGTAGGTCACCAGATGCCCCGTGTCCCCGCCCTGGCTGTCGATCTCCTTCTCGTGGGCGGCCCGGAAGCCGTCATCGAAGGCATCCTCCTCGGACCACCAGTCGAACCCCGTGAACCGCTCCGCCATGGTCCGGTCCCCCTGGATCTCATAGCGGTGACGGACTGCATGGGCCAGGGTGGCGGCGATGAGGCAATCCGGCCGGGCGGTGCCCGGGGGGTCCATGAAACGTTCCGAGAGGCGGATCCGGCGCTCGCCGTTCATGGAGGTCAGGTCCATCTCCCCGGGGTGGGCCGCCGGGAGCATGAGGTGGCCCGCGCGGGCGAAGGAGGTGGGATAGAGGTCGATGACGGTGATGAACAGGCCACCCGAGTGGCGGCAGGCCTCGTGGATGGCGTCGGCCAGATCCTCCAGGGATCCGCCCCGGGCCGAGGCCATGGCCTGGCGGGTGATCCCGGCCCGTCGATGGATCGCCGCCTTGTATTCCTGGGCGTTGCAGGTGGTCTGGAAGGCGTTGCATCCCCAGACGGTGAGCATGGATCCCTTGCCGTCAATGACCTCCCGGTCGATGAATGGGGCGGGACGCGGGCCGGGATAGGGCGGACGGGTATAGCCCTCCTGGTGTCCGCCCACCCGGGACACGCCCGTGCCGCGGCGGCCCACGTTGTGGGTCGCCAGGGCCAGATTGACGATGGCGGACTGGATCCGGTAGTTGTCGTTGCCCCAGATCACGCCTTTCTCGTAGTGATGCAGGGCCCGCGGCCGGTGACCGGAGTCCTTGGGCCGGTAGGCCCATTCCGCTGCCTTGCGGAGCTTCTCCACACTCACCCCGGTGATGCGGCTGGTCTCTTCCAGGGAGATGCGATTGGCCTGCACGGCCTCTTCGAAGCCGGTGGTGTGGGCCTCGATGAAGTCCTTGTCGTGCCATCCCTTTTCCACCACATGGGTCAGCAGCCCGTTGAAGAGGGCGGTGTCCGTACCGGGTTGCAGGTCCAGGTGCAGGACCTGGTCGGCGCCGAGGATCTCTTCACACAGGGCCACGGACGGGCTGCGACGCGGGTCCACGAAGATGATGCGTCCGCGTCCGGTGCTCTCGTCTCCGAACCATTCCTTCTTCTTCCGGACCGTCTTCCCCTGAAGGTTCGGCAGCCAGTGGACGAGGAAATAGTTGGTCTGGCACTCGTAGGGGTTGTTGCCGATGGCCCAGATGACGTCGGCCACCTCGGCGTCCTCGTAGGCGTTGTTGAGTTCCGAGATCCCCATGTCCCGGGTCGCGTGGCACTCGGAGTTGTAGGCCGGGCGGTTGTGGATGCGCACCTTCTGGGTGCCGATGGCGGAGAAGATGAGCTTGCCGGTGCCCCAGGTGTTCTCGAACCCGCCGCCGGCACCCCCATGGTCGAAGAGATTGAAAAGGACGCCGTCGGGGCCCTCGCTGTCCAGCACGCGCTGGGTGACGGCGGCCCAGAGGGCGCTGGCGTGTGCCCATGGGGTGTCCACCCAGTCGTCCCCGGTATGCAGGCGTGGGTGGTGGAGCCGATGTCCGGAGACGGGGGTTTCGCCGCTGAGCACGCTGGCCATCTGCCCCCCACGGGTGGAGGCGAGGCCCTGGTTCACCACGCACTCCTTGTCGGGGAGGATCAGCACCCGGTGCTCGCTGCCGTCCCGATTGCGGACGGTGGTGCTCATGGCCTGGGTCAGGGTCAGTTGCTGGGGCGGAACCTGCTTGCGGAAGTCCATCTCCAGTGCGTTCTCGTGGGGGGCCCGCCCCCCTTCCATGTGGGCCGGCCATTTGTAGACCTGATATCCGCATCCGACGATGCAGAAATGGCAGACCTGCAGGCGGCGCTCTGCGCCCACGGGGGGGAGTGCGATGCGATCGTTGAACTGGGTCATCGTGATCTTCCCTCAGAGGATATTGGCCTGTCGCCCGTAGATGAGGCCGTCCACACCCACGGCGGTGAGCATGTCGGTGGACGAATCGTGCAGGAGCGTGATGCGGGGCAGATTCACGGTGGATTGCCCACAGACCTGCTGGCCGCGCTTGCCCGGATCGAACAGGCTGTAGTGACAGGCGCATTTCAGTACGCCCCGTTCCGCCTCGTACTCCACGAGGCAGCCCATGTGGCTGCACAGCTTGCTGTAGGCCACGATATCCGCATCGGCTCCGGCCCCGTCCGCCACCGCCTGATCCAGCCGGATCAGGGTGCATGGGGAGGTGTCATCCGGGTAATTGAAGGTGAGGGTGTCTCCGGGCTGGAGAGCGGAGGCCTTGGTGATCTCTTTGCGGGGGTAGTCCAGGGTGACCCGTCCGCTGTTCAGTGGCTGCGCGGCGACGGCGGTCCCGCCAAGGAGCAGGGAGGTGGTCCCTGCGGCTGCGGTCCCACCGCTCAGCTTCAAGAATCCTCTGCGGCTGAGTTTGGGCATGAGGTGGTTTCCTCCTGATCCAGGGTTGAGGATGGACGGGACGGTTGGCCGTTGCCCGGACTGGGATGTCATGAGCAGAAATGGACTCTGCCCTCCCTTGCCCCGTGAGGCATGGTTCCGCCGGGTCTGGGGAGGGAATCGTTCTGATCGGGAACGCCCAGGACCGGTTATGTGCGGGTCGCGCGAGCCTGACGGACGATCCACTTTTGAAAAATGTCAAATCATTCATGCCTTGTCAAACCTTCCATGGATCATACAGATATATGCGTTTGACCGCATATATCGCATGGCGTATGATTATTGTGAAATCTCATTCTCGAAGAGGCGATGCTCATGACCGAAGTGACCGTGTTCGATCCACCCCAGTGCTGTGCCAGTGGCGTCTGCGGGCCCAGCGTGGATCCCAAGCTCTCCAAGATGGCGGGTGACCTGGCCTGGCTGCGTCATTCCGGGGTGACCGTGACCCGTTACAACTTGGCCCAACAGCCGGGGGCCTTCATGGAGAACGCCACCATTCGGGCCATCCTGGAGAAGGAGGGCGAGGACGCCCTGCCGGTGTTCATGGTGGATGGAGAGGTGAAGAGCCAGGGGGTCTACCCGGATCGGGAGCAACTGGCGCAATGGACGGGTCTGGAGGCGGAATGCAGCAGGAGTGTCAGTCCGGGCAACGGTTGCTGCGGCTGAACGGACGGCCCGCCCCGCTCAAGCGAACATCACTCCATACCGAGGCACCTCCATGAACTTCCTGCAAGCCCCGACCCGTCATCTCTTCTTTACCGGCAAGGGCGGCGTGGGCAAGACCTCGCTGGCCTGTGCCAGTGCCCTGGCCCTGGCGGAACAGGGCAAGAAGGTGCTGCTGATCTCCACCGATCCGGCCTCCAATGTGGATGAGGTCCTGGAAACCCCTCTCTCCGACACGCCGACCCTTATCCCGGGTGTTCCGGGTCTCAAGGCCCTGAACATCGATCCGGAAAAGGCCGCCGCCGCCTATCGTGAACGGGTGGTGGGCCCTTACCGGGGCAAACTCCCGGAGGCCGTGGTGAACAGCATGGAGGAGCAGCTTTCCGGGGCCTGTACCATGGAGATCGCGGCATTCGATGCCTTCGCCGCGTTGCTCGGTGATGCCGACGCCACCCGGGACTTCGATCATCTGGTCTTCGATACCGCGCCCACCGGTCATACCCTGCGTCTCCTGTCCCTGCCCAGCGCCTGGACGGGCTATATCGAGACCAATACCTCCGGCACCTCCTGCCTGGGGCCGCTGGAGGGACTGGCCAGCCAGAAAGAGGTC
Organism: Ectothiorhodospira sp.; assembly: GCA_046546415.1. Classification (GTDB taxonomy): domain Bacteria; phylum Pseudomonadota; class Gammaproteobacteria; order Ectothiorhodospirales; family Ectothiorhodospiraceae; genus Ectothiorhodospira. The sequence goes on along the minus strand of JBKGXY010000055.1, from coordinate 9,750 downwards.
TATGCCCGGGCCGTGGAGAGCCTGGGCGATGGCCAGCGTACCACCCTGATCCTCGTCAGCCGGCCCGAAGCGGCGGCCCTCAACGAGGCGGCCCGCTCCAGCGGGGAGCTGCGGGCGTTGGGCGTGGCGAATCAGCACCTGGTGGTCAATGGCGTGTTCCAGGCCCTGGATCCGGAGGATCCGGTGGCCTGTGCCCTGGAGGGACGGGGGCGCCAGGCCCTGGAGCGCATGCCTGCCATGCTCAGGGATCTGCCGCGCAGTGAACGCCCGCTGCGGGGTCTTCCCCCCATGGGCCTTGAAGGCCTGCGCCTCCTGCTGGCCGATGCGGAATCCCCACCAGAGCCCAGTGAATCGGTGCGGGCGCCCGAGGGGGAGTCCTTCGATGCCCTGGCGGACTCCCTGGGGGTCGACGGCCATGGGGCCATCATGACCATGGGCAAGGGCGGCGTGGGCAAGACCACGCTGGCGGCACGTATCGCCGTGGCACTGGCCCGGCGCGGCCACAAGGTCCACCTGACCACCACGGATCCGGCCGCCCATGTGGAGGCGGCCGTGGGCGAGATCCCGGAAGGCATGACCATCGGCCGTGTGGATCCAGCCCTGGAGACCCGGCGTTACCAGGAAGAGGTCATGGCCTCCGCCGGCAAGGATCTGGACGAGGAGGGCCGCCGTCTTCTGGAGGAGGATCTGCGTTCCCCCTGTACCGAGGAGATCGCCGTCTTCCAGGCCTTTGCCAAGACCGTCGATCAGGCCCGGGATCAGTTCGTGGTCCTGGACACGGCGCCCACCGGCCACACCATCCTCCTGCTGGATGCCGCCCAGGCCTATCATCGCGAGTTGGGACGCCAGAGCCAGGGTGTGCCCGAGGCGGTGGAGCAGTTGCTGCCCCGGCTGCGTGACCCGGCCTTCACCCATGTGCTGATCTGCACGCTGCCCGAGGCCACGCCCGTGCACGAGGCTGCGGCCCTGCAGGCGGATCTGCGGCGCGCCGGCATCGAGCCCGCCGGCTGGATCGTCAATCAGGCCCTCAGTCCGGTGAAGGTGAGCGATCCCATCCTCAGGGCACGTCAGGCCGCCGAGGGTCGGTGGATCCGGGAGATCCTGGAGCAACACCACCAAAGACTGGTGGTGGAGCCCTGGAGCGAGACCTACGACTGATCACACAGAGGCATTGCCACCATGCGCATACAGGATTTCATGACCACGGACCCCCAGCGGGTCAGCCCGGATACCTCCATCCCCGAGGTGGCCCGCCTGATGGTGGACCATCGCATCAACAGTGTGCCCGTGGTGAATGAGGCCGGGCGTCTGGAGGGTATCGTCACCACGGGTGACCTCACCCATCGAATGGCCGATGAGCGCATCGAGCAGCGGGAATCCTGGTGGAAGGAGTCCTATTACCATTCGCCTGTCGCGGGTTCCCGGGATGAGCCCCCGAATCGCGCCAGTGGCCGTACCGCCGGCGAGGTGATGACCCGCAAGCTGATCACCCTCGGCCCCGAGGATGACATGACCCAGGCGGCCCGCATGTTCCTGGAGCACGGGGTGCAGGCCCTGCCGGTGGTGCAGGGTGGACACCTGGTGGGGATCATCTCCCGGTTCGATCTGCTGGGTTGCCTGGTGGACGACCCGGGATGCTGCAACCCGTTCAGGGCGGAGGAGTAGTACCGCCCCTCATCCCCAAACCATATATTCAAACCAACCATCCGAACCCAGGGATCCATTCATGCTCCTCACTGCACTGACGATCTTCGTCGCCACCATCACCCTGGTCATCTGGCAACCCAAGGGCCTGGGTATCGGCTGGAGCGCCATGGCGGGCGCGGCGCTGGCCCTGGCCACCGGCGTGGTCCAGTTCTCCGATGTGCCCATTGTGGTGGACATCGTCTGGAACGCCACCCTGACCTTTGTCTTCATCATCATCATCTCCCTGCTGCTCGATGAAGCCGGATTCTTTGAATGGGCGGCCCTGCATGTGGCCCGCTGGGGGGGCGGTAGCGGGCCGAAGCTCTATGCCTTCATCATCCTCCTGGGAGCCGCCGTGGCGGCCATGTTCGCCAACGATGGCGCGGCCCTGATGCTCACGCCCATCGTGCTGGAAATGTTGCTGGCCCTGGGGTTCACGGCGGGGGCCGCCTTCGCCTTCGTGATTGCCGCCGGCTTCATCGCCGACACGGCCAGTCTGCCACTGGTGATTTCCAACCTGGTCAATATCGTCTCCGCCGACTTTTTCGGTATCAGCTTTGGCGAATACGCGGTGGTGATGGTGGTGGTCAATGTGGTCTCGGTGGCCACCTCTCTGGCCGTGCTCTACCTCTTCTTCCGCAAGCAGATCCCGCGCACCTATGAACTGGCCGGGTTGCGCAGGCCCGAGCAGGCCATCAAGGATCCGGCGGTCTTCAAGGCCGGTTGGGGGGTGCTCGCCCTGCTGCTGTTCTCATTCCTGGTGATCGAACCCATGGGCGTGCCCATCTCCGCCATCGTGGGTGTAGGCGCGCTGGGGCTGCTGGCTGTGGCCGCCCGGGGGCGAGCCATCTCCACTCGTCGCGTGGTGGTCAGTGCCCCCTGGCAGATCGTGATCTTCTCCGTGGGGATGTATCTGGTGGTCTATGGGCTGCGCAACGCCGGGCTGACCGCCGATATTGCCGGCGCTCTGGACTGGGTTGGCCAGTATGGTGTGACGGCTGCCGCTGTGGGCACGGGCTTTATCGCCGCCTTTCTGTCTTCGATCATGAATAACATGCCCGCGGTGATGGTGGTGGCCCTGTCCATCGACGAGGCCCAGGTCACCGGGCTGATCAGGGAGGCCATGATCTACGCCAATGTCGTGGGTTCGGATCTGGGCCCCAAGATCACCCCGATTGGATCACTGGCCACCCTGCTGTGGCTGCATGTCCTGGCCCGCAAGGGTGTCCACATCACCTGGGGGCAGTATTTCAGGATCGGCATCCTGATCACGCCCCCGGTGTTGCTGATGACGCTGCTGGCGCTGGCCGGCTGGCTGAGCATCGTCCGGTGAGCGGAGGCGAACCCCTGTCGTGCCTCCTGCGGTTCAGTCCCGTGGACTGGTCAGGTCGCGGCGGGACGCCGATTCAGCCCATGCGGTGCAGGGGTTCCTCCACCTCCCGACGCTTCTCCGGACCGGCCAGCAACTCGATGAGGGTCAGGGCGAAGTCCATGGCCGTGCCCGGACCCGTGGAGGTGGCTACCCGGCCGTCCACCACCACCGGTTGATCCGTGAAGCGGGTGTCCGGCAGGTCCAGGGCGTTCACCACGGAGGGATAGCCCGTGGCCGAGCGTCCCCGCAGCAGACCCGCGTCGCCGAGCACCTTAGGGGCAGCGCAGATGGCCCCCACGTAGTGGCCTTCTGCGTGCATACGCCGCAGCACGGTGTGGATGTGGGGGTCGGCATTGAGGCGGTCGGCGCCGCCGAGGCCTCCGGGGAGCACCACCAGGTCGAAGTCTTCCTCGTATACCTCCTCCAGCAGGGCGTCGGGTATCAGCACCACGCCCCGGGAGCACTTCACCGGGCCCGGCTCCAGGCCGGCGGTGACCACCTGGAAACCGGCCCGGCGCATGAGGTCGATCAGGGTGACGGCCTCGAGTTCCTCGCAGCCGGGGGCAAGGGGGACAAGGATGCGTGCCATTGGTGGATCTCCTCCTGTTGCCAGAGATAGCGACTCACGGTGACCAGTTCGAACCCCTGGGCCTTCAGCCGGGGGAGCATGGCCTCCAGGGCCTCCAGGGTCTCCGGGTGGGGGTGCCCGATGCCCAGGGCATGGCCGCGGGTGCGTGCCATGCGGGCCAGGTGTTCCAACTGGCGGCGGGTGAAGCCCGCGTCATGGGGGCGGGCATCCAGGAAGACGTCCCGCCGGGTGTTCCTGAGCCCCGCCCAGCGGGCCACCTGCTGGATGCGGGTCTGGACGTGGGTGCGGCTGTCCAGGACGTAGAGCCCGGGGTCATGTGCCAGCAGTTCGCTCATGATCCAGGCCAGATGGTGGGGTGAGCGGGAGAGGCGGCTGCCCATGTGGTTGTTCATGCCCCGGGCCTGAGGGACGCGTTCCAGGGCCCGGCGCACGATGGACCGGGTCCCTGCCTCGTCCAGGCGGTGCAGGATGGCCCCGGGACCCGGGTCGTAGCCACTGTCCGCCTCCATGGGCAGGTGCAGCATCACCTCGTGTCCGTGTTCCGTGGCCATCCGCCCGGCCTGGCCCGCGTGCGTGCTGAAGGGCAGCACCGCCACGGTAACCGGCGCCGGGAGGGCGGAGACGCGCCGCGCCGATGCGAGGTCATTGCCCAGGTCGTCGATGACAATGGCGATCATGGGGGCGTCCTCCCGGGCCGGGGTAGGCGCCGCCCAGAGCACCCCCAGTAGCAGGCAGACCCAGACCACCGGCTGAACGGGTGACATGCCGCCGGGGCAGGTCATGGGACGGAGGGTTCCATCCCCCGTGACCCGTTGCGGGTCGCCACCCCGCACGGTGTGGCCATCAGCGACGGGCCTGGAGGATGGTGAGGCCCTTGAGCAGGTTCAGGGCCTCGTAGAGCTGGTAGTCCCGCACCGCCAGGGGGGCTTCCTCCGGGTCGTCTTCGTTCTGTTCGTCCTGTTCGTTCTGCGCTTCTTCGATTGCATCCTCTTGGCTGCCACGAAGGTGTCTGTTGAGCTGGGCCTCGGTGAGCGGCTCCAGGTCCGAGTCTTCCGTCTTGGCCAGATTGACCTGTTCCAGCGGGATATCGGGCTTGATCCCGTCCGCCTGGATCGAACGACCCGAGGGGGTGTAGTAGCGCGCCGTGGTGAGTTTCAGTGCCTTGCCTTCATTGAGGGGCAGGATGGTCTGGACCGAGCCCTTGCCGAAGGTGGAACTGCCCATGATGATGGCCCGCTCGTTGTCCTGCAGGGCCCCGGCGACGATCTCCGAGGCGGAGGCGGAACCCTTGTTCACCAGCACCACCAGGGGGGCGCCATCCATGAGGTCTCCAGGGGAGGCGTTATAGCGCAACTCGGCATCATCCACCCGGCCTTCGGTGTATACGATGAGCCCCTCGTCCAGGAAGGCGTCGGAGACCCCGACGGCGCCGTTCAGCACCCCGCCCGGGTTGTTGCGCAGGTCCAGCACCAGCCCCTTGAGTTCGCCGTCGTTCTCCTTGCGCAGCGCCTTCAGTTCCTCCACCAGCATCTGGGCCGTGCGGGACTGGAAGGTGGTGACCCGCAGGTAGCCGAATCCGGGTTCCAGCATCTCGGAGCGCACGCTGCGCACGCGGATGTTATCCCGCTCGAGTTCCACCTCGAAGGGGGCGTCCCTCCCCTCGCGCACGATGGTGAGGGTGATCTCGCTGCCCTCGGGGCCGCGCATCCGGTTCACCGCTTCCTGCAGGGAAAGCCCCTTCACCGGGGTGTCGTCCAGGCGGATGATCAGATCCCCGGCCTGAATGCCGGCGCGGCTGGCGGGGGTGTCATCGATGGGGGCGATGACCTTGACAAAGCCATCCTCCATGCCCACCTCCAGACCGAGGCCGCCGAATTCCCCCTGTGTGCCGATGCGCAGTTCGGAGAACTCGTCGGGGGTGAGGTAGCTGGAATGAGGGTCCAGGCCGGTGAGCATGCCGCGGATGGCATTCTCCAGCAGATCGGCGTCATCCACCTCTTCCACGTAGTTGCGCTTGATGCGCATGTAGACGTCCGTGAAGGTGCGCAGGTCGTCCAGGGGAAGGGCTTCTTCTTCACCGGCGGTTTCCTGGCGGTCGGCCATCACGCCGAGGGACAGGCTGAGCGTGACGCCCAGGATCACCCCCAACAGCAGGCCGATACCTGCGCGGGTCTGCGTTCTCATCATCTCTCACTCCAAAATCGGTCCCGGGCCTGCGGGCCCGGGGTGTCTCCAAGACCGTGCAGGTCGCGGGGAGGCATGTTCCGGCGGGTTTTCGTACCGCGGGGATTCATCGGGTAGAGCCTACCATTGGCTGATTAGAGTCGCACCATTTGCTCGGGTTCACCGGGGTACCGTCATGCCGGATCTCGAAGTAGATGCCCCCCCTGCGGCCGCCGCTGCCCGCCGCCTGCGCGATGACCTCCCCGGCATCCACCCAGTCGCCCGGGGTGTAATGGAGGGTCTCGTTGTCCCCGTAGAGGGTCATGTACCCGTCGCCATGGTCCAGGATCACCAGCATCCCGTAGCCCCGCATCCAGTCGGCGAAGGCCACACGCCCGGGATGGACGGCGTGCACCGGATCCCCCGGCGCGGCCTCCAGGACCACCCCACGGCGGCGCTGCTCCTCCTCGTCCCCGCCGTCCCCCGCGAACCCCTGCACCAGGCGTGAGTCGGTGGGAAACGGCAATTTGCCCCGGCGGTCGGCGAAGGGATGATCCATGAGGGATCGGTCCGGGATATCGCTCAGGGTGGCATCCAGGGTCTCGATCAGCTCCTCCAGGGCCTTCCGGTCGGCCCTGAGCCGCTCCAGTTTCTCCCCGCTGGCCTCGATCTCGGCCTCCAGGGCCGTCAGGGCCCGGGCCCGTTCCCGTCGGGCCGCCTCCAGCACCTCTTGCCGTCGGGTGCGTTCCGCCCGCAGGCGGGCCTGTTCGGCGCGAAGGGCCTCCAGATCCTCGCGGACCCGCTCCAGCCCCGCCAGGGCCTGGCGGGTGGATTCGATGCGTTCGCCGCGGGCGCGGGTAAAATGGCGGTAATAGACGATCATCCGCTCCATGCGGGCCGGGTCCTCCTGCTGGAGCAGGACTTTCAGGGTGTCTCCCCCTCCGGCGCGATGGGCGCTGCGCAGCAGCGTGGCCAGGGCCTGGCGCTGGGTCCGCAGCCGCTCCCGGGACTCCTCCTCCCGGCGTTCCACGGTCTCAAGGCGCCGTGCGGTCTCGCGCAAACGCGTCTCGCTCTGAGCCAGGGCCTGGCTGGCCTGGCTCAGGGCCTTTTCCGATTGGCGCAGCGCCGCCTCCTGGCGTCCGCGTTCCCCGCGGGCCTCCTCCAGCCGGGTCTGCACCCGGCCAATGGCCTCCTGCACCGCCTCCAGTCGCCGGGCCGCCGCTTCCCGATCCTCATCCGCCCACAGGGCAGGGCAGCACAGGGCTGCAAGGACCCCGGCGCAGGTCAGGCGCATTGCAATCCTTTTGATAAAGATCATAATTGGTTCATGGAGTGCTAATATACAGGGCCAACCACCGGCCCCTGAAAAGAAAACCCACTGCCCAGGCCCAGCGAGCACGTGCATACGATCATCCCCATGTCGCCCAAACCCCAGACCGAGACCCATCTGATGAACCGGGAAGAGGATATCGAGCGTGCCTCCCGTTCCCTCAAAGCCATGGCACACCCCCTGCGCCTGAAGATCCTCTGCGTGCTGGGGGACCGGGAGGTGAGCGTCCAGGAGATCGTGGACCGGGTCGGCACCTCCCAGAGCAATATCTCCCAGCACCTGGCCATCCTGCGGGACAAGGGTATCCTCATGGCCCGCAAGGATGCCAACCGGGTCTACTATCGGGTGGGGGACGGACGCACCCTGCGGCTCATCGGCATGATGCAGGATGTCTTTTGCGGACCCCTCTAGGCCACCGGCGGATGCCGTCCCGACTTGTCGGGGCGTCCGCGACGGGTCAGAATGCGCCCCTCCCGTTGAGCCAACCGTCCCGAGCGATTCATGGATCAATATCTGGAATTTATGGGCAATCATCCCCTGCTGGTGGGGCTTCTGGTGGCCGTCACCGCGGCCATCGTCTACACCGAGTTCGCGCGCCTGACCCGCAAGTACGGCGTCCTGGGCCCGTCCGATGCGGTCCAGGTCATGAACCGTGAACCCACCCTGGTGCTGGACGTGCGCAGTGACGCCGAGGCCCGCAAGGGCGGGCGCATCAATGGTGCCCGCCAAATCCCCCTGAACCGGCTCAAGGACCGCCTGAGCGAGATCGAGAAGCACAAGGACAAGCACGTCATCGTCTACTGCGAGAACGGCAGCCGCTCCGCCCAGGCCTGCAACACCCTGACCAAGCAGGGCTTCGAGAAGGTGAGCAACCTCCAGGGCGGGATCAACGCCTGGCAGGCCGCCAACCTGCCCCTGTCGAAGAAATAGGGTCCCGATCATGGACGATGATGCCCCCGGCGATGCCATACCCGTGGTGATGTACGCCACCGGCGGCTGCATCTTCTGCTTCCTGGCCCGCAGGCTGCTCAAGCACAAGGGGGTGGCCTTCCAGGAGATCCGGGTGGACCGTGATCCGGAGCAGTGGGACGTGATGGAGGCCCGTTCCGGTCGTCATACCGTGCCCCAGGTCTTCGCCGGGGAGCGCCATCTGGGGGGCTACACCGATCTGGCCGCCCTGGATCGTGAGGGCGCGCTGGATGAGGCCCTGGGCCTCAGTGGTCCCGGAAACTGAAAGACCCGGGAAAGATCATGGCCCTGCCGCCGCCGGGCTTAGTATGATGGCCCCTGATCCCCCATCATCCGGTACGGAGTGGACATGTCGGAAAACCAATCAGCCAGCTCGCGCCCCGACGGCGTGGCCCAGGGCCCGTCCCAGCAGGAATTCGGCCTGCAGAAGATCTACACCCGGGACATCTCCTACGAGGCCCCGAACACCCCCGCGGTCTTCCTCAAGGAATGGAAGCCCGAGACCAACGTCCAGCTCAACACCCAATCCCGGGCCCTGGATGATCCCGGGGTCTACGAGGTGGAACTCACCCTGACGGTGACGGCCCAGTCCCAGGGCCAGACGGCCTATCTCGTGGAGGTGAAGCAGGCCGGGGTCTTCCGCATGCGCGGCATCCCCGAGGACCAGATGGGACCACTCCTGTCGGCCTACTGCCCCAACATCCTCTTCCCCTTCGCCCGCGAGGTGGTCTCCGACCTGGTCACCCGGGGCGGTTTCCCGCAGTTGCTGCTGGCGCCGGTGAACTTCGACGCCCTCTATGCCCAGCGCCTGCGGGAACAGCAGGCGGCCCGGGGGGACGGCGACGGCCGTGCCAAGCCCGCCAACTGATCCGCGCTGGCCATGCCCGTGACACCCAAGCATGACGTGGCCGTGGTGGGGGCCGGTTCCTGGGGGACGGCCCTGGCCATCCATCTCGCCCGCAAGGGGCTGGATGTGGGGCTCTGGGGGCGTGACCCCGCCCAGGTGGAGGCCATGGCCGCCGAGGGGCGCAACGCCCGCTACCTGCCCGACTGCCCCTTCCCGCCGGGGTTGCACCCCGGGGCGGACCTGGAGGCCCTGGTGGGCCGGGCCCGCCGGGTGCTCCTGGCCGTGCCCAGTGGGGGATTTCGCGAGACCCTGGCCCGCATCGCCCCCGGACTGGGGCCCGGCGGCCTGGTCTGGGCCACCAAGGGTCTGGACGAGGCCAGCACCCGCTGGCTCCACGAACTGGCCCAGGAGATCCTGCCCGCCACGGTCCCCTGGGGGGTGGCCTCCGGGCCCTCCTTCGCCGGCGAGGTGGCCCGCGGCCTGCCCACGGCCCTGACCCTGGCCTCTCCGGACGCGGACTTCGCCCAGGCGGCCCGGGACTGGCTCGCCGGCGGCACTCTGCGCGTCTACACCAGCGATGACGTGGTGGGGGTGCAACTGGGGGGCGCCTTCAAGAATGTCCTGGCCATCGCCGCCGGCGTCTCCGACGGCCTGGGGTTCGGTGCCAACGCCCGTGCCGCCCTGATCACAAGGGGCCTGGCCGAGCTCATGCGCCTGGGGGAGGCCGCCGGGGCCCGCAGCGAGACCCTCATGGGCCTCTCCGGCGTGGGTGACCTGGTGCTCACCTGCACCGA
>JBKGXY010000054.1:0-15295 GCA_046546415.1 Ectothiorhodospira sp. | reverse complement strand
CTTCCTGGCGCGGCGCTTTGCCGCCAAGGAGGCGGTGGCCAAGGCCCTGGGGGTGGGGCTTGGGGGGGACATGGGCCTGCGGGACGCCCGGGTGTGCCGTGATCCCCGGGGGAAGCCCCTGCTGCGGCTGAGCGGTCGCGGGCGGGAGACGGCCCGGCGCCTGGGGGTGGTGCAGGTGGAGATCAGCCTCTCGGACGAGCGGGAATACGCCCTGGCCTTCGTGGTCATGACGGGTTGAATTCGTCGTCCCAGACTTGCAACAGCAACCGCACTTCAGCGAGCAGGTCTGTGCGCAGGGCCTCCACCTCCCCCCCACCTGAACGCAGGGTGTTCTCCAGACGCGACGCGGCCTGTTCCAGTCGCTGTACGGCGCAGTAGCGGGCCGCTCCCTTGAGGCGGTGGGCCAGTTCCAGGAGCGCCTCCTGAGGCATGTCCGGGTCCTGCAGGGCCTCATGGGCCGCCTGCAGGTCCTTCACCAGGAGCAGCCGCAGTTCCTCCGCCAGTTCGGGGGATCCTCCCGCCGCCTGCACTGCCTGCTCCGGGTCATGCAGGCGATCCCTCCCTTCGGCTCCGTGATCAGGGGGCCTGGCCAGGCCTTCATGGGGCGTGTCGAGGATGACCGCCTGCAACTGGGCCTGGGTGACGGGCTTGGTCAGGACCCGATCGAACCCCATCTCCAGGAGCGATTCACGGAACTCGGGTCGGGCGTCCGCGGTGAGGGCGATGACAAAGGCCCCCGGATCCTCCCGGCGGATGGCCCGAAGGGCATCCGGTCCGTTCTGCACCGGCATGTGCACATCCATGAGCACGGCGTCGCAGGGGGCCTCCCGGTACCGTTCCACGGCCTCCTGCCCGTCGGCGGCCAGGTCCACGATCCCGCCGGCCCGGTGGATGAAGGTCTCCAGCAGGCGGCGGTTGACCGCGTTGTCGTCGGCGATGAGGATGCGCCAGCCATGGATGCCCGGGGGATCCTTGGGCACGGAATCCGTCTTCTGAAGCGAGGGGTCCCCCTGTGGGTACAGGGACCGGTGCAGGTGGGCCTCCAGGCTGCGGAGCGATACCGTGGGGGGCATGAGCACCGCCCCCAGGCGCCGCAGGGCCGTGGTCAGTTCCTCGGGCAGGTGCGCGAAGGCGACCAGGATCAGCTGCGGGATGCGGTGGGCATGGGCTCGCAGTAAGGATTCCAGACCGGGGTCGGCATGGCGGGTCCAGATCAGGGCCCGGCACGGTCCCGTTTCCTCGTCCAGGGCCTGCAGGAGCGCCGGCAGGGTGGAGCAGGGGCTGTGACGGATCTCCAGGGCATCGAGGCAGTGGCCGCAGGCCGCCCGGGCCTCGTCCTCGTCCACCAGCAGGAAGACCGCGTCCACGGTGAGCGGGGGGGCCGGACGGGCGGGGTCATCGGCGGGTTCCACCGGCAGGTTGAGGTGAAAGGTGCTGCCCCGCCCGGGGGAGGACTCCACGTGGATCTCCCCATGCAGGACCTGCAGTAATCCGCGGGTGATGCTCAGACCCAGACCGGAACCGGTGCCGCCCCGGCCGTCCTCCTGTTTGACCTGATAGAAGGGTTCAAAGATGGGCTCCCGCTGGTCTTCGGGGATCCCCGGGCCGAAATCCTGCACCTCCATCTCCAGACGGAGGGCGGGTGCGGAGGTCCGGATCCCCAGGCGCATGATGACCTGGCCGTTGCGGGTGAATTTGACGGCGTTGCTGAGGATGTTGGTGATCACCTGCTTGATGCGCATGGGGTCGGAGATCATCCGATACGGCATGCCCGGATCGATGAACACGTTCACGTCCACGGCCTGGTGCGTCGCCCCCTTGCGGCAGACCCGGACCACCTCGGCCACCAGCTGCTCCAGGTCGAAGTCTGCGTGCTCCAGGGGAAGGTTGCCCGACTCGATGCGGGAGATGTCCAGGAGGTCATTCACCAGCTTGAGGGTGTCCTGACTGGATTCCTCGATGATGGCAATCCAGGTGCGGGCCTGTTCATCCAGGTCATCGCGCATCAGCAGCAGTTCGGTGTAGCCGCGGATCGCCGTCAGTGGGGTGCGCAGCTCGTGGCTGATGCTGGCCAGAAACTGGGATTTGCGCCGGTTCGCCAGGTCCGCTTCGGCCCGGGCCCGGTTCAGGGCACGGTTCTTCTCGTCGATCTCCGCCAGCTTCTCCTGCAGGCTGCGGGTGGCCTTGTTCACCCGTTCCACCATGGAGCGCTGGGAGCGCTCGATGCTCTCGGCCATGTCGTTGATACCACGCTGCAACAGGCCCAGTTCCCCGCTGACCCGGGCCCGGCTGCGGGCCGAGAGGTCGCCTCGGCCGATGTGGCGCACGGTGGCGGCGATCTTCTCCAGGGGCCGGGACAGGCCCAGGCTCCAGCGCAGCACCACCAGCCAGGTCATCAGCACGATCACCAGGATCAGGCCAAGGCTTTGCAGGACCCACTGGATCTGGTGGACCAGCGTGGGCAGGTTGGTGAGGCTCACGGAGACGCTGCCCAGCAGTCGCGAGTCCTCCTCTTCGCCACCCTCCATGGATTCGGGCAGGGGCAGGTCGTGCTCGTCCAGGGCCGTCAGGGTGATGGGTTCCCGGAAGTGGCGCTCCTCCTCGTCGAACAGGCGGGCCGCAATCCAGGGGAGGATGGCGGCCTTCCCGTATGGCTCCTGGGGCTGGTGGTGATGGGTATAGAGCAGATTTCCCTGCCGGTCGCGGATGCTCACCTCCACCACATCGGGCTGGGCGCGGGCCTTGGCGGTGACCGCCTCCAGATACGCGCGATTGCCGGAGATGACGCCGTACTCGGCGGCGGGGGCGAGGAAGGCCACGAGCATGTGGCCCCGCTCCATCATCTGCGCGTCCAGTTCACGGACCTTGACCCCGGTCCAGTAGACCGTCAGGGCCAGGGCCACCGCCAGGGTGGGCAGCAGGGCCAGGGCCAGGATGCGGTAGCGGATGCGCCCCTGCATCAGGGCCGCTCTACCTGGATGCGCAGGGCCCGGGCCACCTGATCGTTCACCAGGACCACCTGTTCGTCGGTGTGGCGCCGGACGCCGGTCCAGTCCGCCACGGTCTCCAGTTCCCGGATCAGCACGGCGGCCTCGCTCCCCAGGCGCTGGGGCGGTGCGTGGATGGACAGCAGGGCCCCGGCCCGGAGCATGGCCTCCGAGTGTCCGATGAGCGGGATCCCCTGGCGGTAGGTGGTCATCATGATGCTGACGATGGTGCGCGGGTTGTAGATCCGGCGGTCCGGGAGGGTCAGGATGGCGTCGGCCTGTCGGGTCGCCCGGGCGAAGGTCCCCACCAGGTCGTCCTCGCCCCGGCTGAGCAGGCGCACCACGTCCTCCGGATCCTCGTCGCCCTGGCCGGCGAAGGGGCCCTCGGCGCTCTGCACGATGGCGAAGCGGTCCATGTCGGCGAGGTATTGGCGGGTGAGGGCGATGCGCCGGGGGAGGGGGATGTCCATGTAGAGGGCGGCGTGGCGCCCGTTGTCCGGGATCTCCGACATGATCTGTTCGTGGGCCACCCGGGGGATGGTGATGCTCAGGATCCGGGCCCTCGAGATCCGTTCCACGGCGTGCTGCAGGGCGCGGGTACCGGAGGTCACCACCAGACAGCAGGGGCAGTCGGAGCTGAGCAGCCAGGGGGTGGCATCAGGCCCACCCAGGGTGGTGTAGACGATGCGATTGTCCTCCGGGAGCCGGTGCTTGAGCCCCTGGTAGACCTCCTGGTGCAGCGGGTTGTCCGCACTGGCCAGAAAGAGGATGCGCTGGAATGCCCCGCAGGTCTCCCCTGCCTGGGGGGCGGGCCCCGGGAGACACAGGGCCGCCACCAGGAGCAGGCCGAGCCAGGCTTTCCTTGTCTGCATCATCGCATTCCGTGTCTGACTTCCCGGGGTGGATGGGGGCGCCCTTCCAGCGCCGATCATTCCCCCATGCATCGGGTCCATGCACGGGGGGCGTGGGATCCGGTTTCCATATGCCGGTCTTTCTGGCGCGTCGTTGGATCAGAACTCCATGGACAGGCTGACATAGCCCTGGGTCCCCCGGCGGTTGGCCGGGGGTAGGGAGGCCGGACTGCGGGTGTCGTATCCCGAGGCCAGCAGGTCCGAGAACGACAGGGCCAGGTGGGTGCCAGGACCCAGCCGGCGGCGCAGGTGCAGGTCCAGGAAGCCGTCCCCCGCGTCCGTGGCCGGCCCGTGGGAGTCATCCACCCAGTGGATGTCACTATAGTGATAGTACTCCGCCGACAGGTTCCATGGGCCGGATGGATGGTACAGCATTCCCAGGCTCAGGATGTGGTCCGGTACCGAGTCGGCCTGCCGGCGGGCGTCCGGGTCAAGGGCCCGGGCCTCCAGGAGGGCGAGACTGCCGCGCAGCCGCAGCCCCTCGTTCAGGCGGTGGTCCAGCGACCCTTCGATGCCCTTCAGGTCCATGTCCCCGGCGTTGTGGAAGTGGCCATCGTGGTCGACGCGGTAATAGGCGGTATCGTAGGGGATCTGGATCAGGTCCATGAACCGGTCCTGGAAGAGCTTGAGGTCGCTTTCCAGCCGTCCCCCGAGCCATTGGCCGTGATGGCCCATCTCGAAGGAATGGGTCACCTCCGGCTTGAGTTTCAGGTGCGCCAGGGAGGAGGGGGCCAGGTGTTCGTTGAAGCGTTTCTCCACCTGGCTGGGGCTGCGCAGGGCGCGGCTGGCCACCAGGCGCAGGCTATGGTGGGGATCGGGCATGTAGAGCAGGGCGAGCCGGGGCATGAGGTCATCACCACCCAGATCGCTGGATTCATACATCCCCCCGAGGTTGACCCGCCAGTGGTCCCCGGGGGACCACTCCAGGTTGGTGAAGAGTCGGTAGAGGCTGTCCTGCACCCAGCGATCGTGCCCCAGATAGGCCTCGGAGCGGGAGGCGTCCAGCCGTGCCCCGCCCCCCCAGACCATCTTCAGGTCATCGTCCAGGCGGAGATGGGATTCCACCTCCAGGTCATGGCGGCGCGAATGGGCGTCGCGCTCCACGGTTCGGCGGGAATCCAGGGTGTATCCGTCGTGGAGATTATTGAAATTGTGGAAGTACTGAACCTTGAGCAGGGCGTCGGGATCGCGGTTGTCCTGCAGGGTCAGGTGGAGGTGGCCGGAATCCTGGGTGAACCCGCCCTCGGGATACTCGGGGGTGGACCGGGACCCGAAGCCGTTGTCCAGGTACGTGGCACCCAGTTGCGTGGTGAGGGTGACCCCGGAAGCCAGATCCCAGTCGAAGCGTCCGTGCAGGGCGGTGTTGTCCCGGGGGTCGTGGTTGCCGGTGAATCCTTCGTCCTCCCGGTGATACACCGAGAGGCGGTAGGCCCCGTGGTCCGTGGTGCCGCCGCGGCGCAGGTAGAGGTCCCGGATGCCATTGCTGCCCAGGCGCGTGGTGATCTTTTCCCCCCCGGTCTCCGCCGGATGGCGGGTGATGATGTTGATGATGGCGAGGAAGGCATTGGATCCATAGGCGGCGGCGTTGGGCCCGCGGATCACCTCGATGCGTTCGATCTCCTCCGGGGGCAGGGCCAGACTGAGCCACTGCGCCCCGCCGCTGGTGGGGTTGTAGATGGAGCGGCCGTCCACCAGGACCTGCACCTGGCGCACGAACTGCTCGGCCAGGCCATGGTAGGTGACGATGGGCCGGTTGCCGTTCTCGTGCCCCACGATGATCCCCGGGACCTGACGCAGGAGGTCCGTCAGGTTGCGGGTCTCGGTCCGGGCCAGCCAGTCCCGGTCGATGACCGTCACCGACGCGGGGGCCTCCAGCAGGGGTTGCTGCAGACGGGTGGCGGTCAGGGCCACGGGCAGGTCCATGAAATAGTCCTGCTGCGTGGGCCATGTCTCCTGGGCCGGGAGGGGCAGGGCACAGATCCCTACGATCAGGCCGAGGAGAACGGCGGATCGTTGCCCGGGCGCCCGGGATGCTGGGTGGTTGAGACGGGCACAGGGCATGTCATTCCCCGCTGGGGATTGTGAGACGTGATTCACATTATGCCATCCCGCCGCGGTCGGGTGTGCACTGCAGAGGGGGATCCCCTCCGCCCGGGCCGCACCGGGTTCGAAACGCTTGGCGTGAGTGTATATACTCATTCACCGTCCTGAAACGGCCGGACCCGTCCCCGGGAGACCCCAAGCGGATCCCCCCGAAGCCCCCGAGGCAGGTAAAGATGTCCTATTCCACCCTGGAAGACTTCGTCGGCAACACCCCTTTGGTGCGTCTTTCCCGTCTGCCCGGAGAGACCTCCAATACCGTCCTGGTCAAGCTCGAGGGGAACAACCCCGCCGGATCGGTCAAGGATCGGGCCGCGGTGCACATGATTCGCCAGGCGGAGGCCCGCGGGGAGATCCGCCCGGGGGACACCCTCATCGAGGCCACCAGCGGCAACACCGGCATCGCCCTGGCCATGGCGGCGGCCATCCGGGGCTATCGCATGGTGCTGGTCATGCCCGAGAACATGAGCGCCGAGCGCCGGGCCTCCATGAAGGCCTTCGGTGCCGAACTCGTGCTGGTGGGCCGGGAAGAGGGCATGGAAGGGGCGCGGGACCGGGCCCTGGCCATGGAGCGGGAAGGCCGGGGCCGGGTGCTGGATCAGTTCGCCAACCCGGACAACCCCGGTGCCCACTATGCCACCACGGGGCCGGAGATCTGGCGCGATACCGGTGAGGGCGTGACCCATTTCGTCAGCGCCATGGGCACCACCGGCACCATCATGGGGGTGTCCCGCTATCTCAAGGAACGCAACCCACAGGTGCGCATCCTCGGCGTCCAGCCCGGGGAGGACTCCAGCATCCCCGGCATCCGTCGCTGGCCCGAGGCCTACTTACCCCGCATCTACGAGGCGAACCGGGTGGATGCGGTGCTGGAGGTCTCCCAGACCGAGGCGGAGGAGACCATGCGCGCCCTGGCGGCCCAGGAAGGGATCTTCGCCGGGGTGTCCTCCGGCGGGGCCGTGGCGGTGGCGCTTCGTCTTTCCCGTGAACTGAGCGATGCCGTCATCGTGACCATCGTATGTGACCGGGGGGACCGCTATATCTCCACCGGCGTCTTCCCGGCATGAGCCAGACCCTGGCCGAACCGGTGATGGTCTTCGACATCGAGACCATCCCCGACATCGAGGGGGGGCGGCGCATCCACGACATGGAGGCGCTGGATGACGCCGGGGTGGCCAAGGCCCTGACCCAGCTGCGGCTGCAGAAGACCGGCAATGAGTTCCTGGCCCACCATCTGCACCGTGTGGTGGCCATCTCCGTGGTCCTGGCCACCCGCGACCAGATCAAGGTGTGGTCCCTGGGCGGTCCGGAATCCGGCGAGGCGGAGCTGGTGGGACGCTTCTTCGAGGGGATCGAGCGCTACAGTCCCGTGCTGGTGAGCTGGAACGGCGGGGGTTTTGATCTGCCGGTGCTGCACTATCGGGCCCTGGTCCACGGGGCCTCCGCCCCCCGGTACTGGGAAATGGGGGACGAGGACCGGGCCTTTCGCTACAACAACTACCTCTCCCGCTTCCACTGGCGCCACGTGGATCTCATGGACGTCCTGGCGGGATACCAGATGCGCGCCAATGCCCCCCTGGACGAGGTGGCGACCCTGCTGGGCTTTCCCGGGAAGATGGGCATGAGCGGCGCCGGGGTCTGGGGCGCCTGGCAGGCGGGTGACATCCACGGCATCCGGAATTATTGCGAGACGGATGTACTCAACACCTATCTGGTGTTCCTGCGCTTCGAGCGCCTGCGCGGCCGTCTGACCCCCGAGGGCCTGGCCCGGGAGGAGGAGCGCCTGGCGCAACTCCTGGCCCAATCCGATGAGACGCATCTGCAGGAATTCCTGGCCGCCTGGCGGGGCCCCGATGCTGACGACTGACCCGGGGCCGTTCCTTCCCTGCATCTTCCGATGTTCAACCGATTGAAGCCGACCCCTGTATCCATGACCGATTCCGTAGAGAACCCATCGTCCGATGGCACGATCCGCACCCATATCGATTCCATGACCCACGAGGGTCGTGGCGTGGCCCACGTGGAGGGCAAGGCGGTATTCATCGATGGCGTCCTTCCGGGGGAGACGGTGACCTACCGCCCCCTGCGCCGCCGGCGTCGCTACGACGAGGGTCGGGTGGAGTCGGTCCTGGAGCCCTCGCCGGATCGGGTGCCCCCCCGCTGTCCCCATTTCGGGGTCTGCGGCGGCTGCGTGCTGCAGCACATGGACCCCCGGGCCCAGGTCCAGGCGAAGGCCCAGGTGCTCATGGACAACCTGGGGCGCATCGGAGAGGTGACCCCCCGGGCGGTGCTGCCCGCCCTCACCGGGCCCGCCTGGGGCTACCGGCGCAAGGCCCGCCTGGGGGTGAAGCATGTCCCCAAGAAGGGGGGCGTGCTGGTGGGCTTCCGGGAACGGGGCAGCCCGTACCTGGCGGTACTGGAGGGCTGCCCGGTACTGCATCCGGCGGTTGGGGAGCGCATCCTGGCGCTGCGTGAGCTGCTGACGGGGCTCCGGGCCCGGGATCGCATCCCCCAGATCGAGGTGGGCGTGGACGATGAGGACCAGGTGGCGCTGGTCTTCCGTCACCTGGATCCCCTGGGCGATGCGGACCGGGATCGCCTGCGGGCCTTCGGCGAGGAGGCGGGCCTGCAGATCTGGCTGCAACCCAAGGGCCCCGACAGCATCACCCCCCTGTGGCCGGAGCATCCCCCCGCATTGTGCTTCACCCATCCGGAGGAGGGCCTGGAGATCCCCTTCTCGCCGGTGGATTTCATCCAGGTGAACCGGGACGTGAACCGCAAGATGGTGCCCCAGGCCCTGGAGCTGCTGCAGGTGGAGGAGGGCCATCAGGTGCTGGACCTGTTCTGCGGCCTGGGCAACTTCACCCTGCCCCTGGCCCGGCGGGCGGCCCGGGTCACCGGCGTGGAGGGGGATGCGGCCATGGTGGAACGGGCCCGGGCCAACGCGGTCCAAAACGGCATCGGCAACACCCGTTATTTCACCGCCGACCTGACCGCGGATCCGACCGGGGCGGCGTGGCTGGAAGGGCCGGTGGACCGGGTGCTGCTGGATCCGCCGCGTTCCGGGGCCCGGGAGATGCTGGCGCCGGTGGCCCGGCTTGGGCCACGGCGCATGGTCTACGTCTCCTGCAACCCGGCCACCCTGGCCCGGGATGCGGGGGAACTGGTGTACCGCCACGGCTACCGCCTGGAGGCCGCCGGGGTGATGGACATGTTTCCCCATACCGCCCACGTGGAGTCCATGGCGGTATTCACCCGGGAGTAAGAAGGGGCGGAGGGATATGGAGTCGTAAGGCCTGGGGTGCGGCGGGGGCTTCTGCCGCGGGTGTCGACCGCAGGGATGCGGTCGTCCAGCCTCCAGGGAGGGATTCATGGCGTCCCGCGGCATAAGCCCCCGCCGCACAGAACGGCCCCAACGGCCGGGGATGGATCCGGCGTGGAACGGGGCGAGTCCCCGCCCGAGCGGCCCGGGATCGCTCCTGCCCCCGGCTCGGGCCGCCGCAGTACCCCTTTCACCCTGGACGGAGGTCCCCGCCATGATCGATACCACCACCCTGGTCCTGGGCAAGGGCCTGCTCACCGCCTGCGTCCTGCTGGGGGGCTGTGCCTGGCAGATCGTGTCCGTGCGCCGTGCCCTGCGGGAACGGCGCCAGCGGCGGTCTTCTTGATCCCACCATGGCCCGGGACGCCCGGACTGATCCGGGGCACCCTTCCCGGCGCCCTGGGGCGCCGGGGTCGGCCACGGCCTACAGGTCCCGCAGCAGCGCGTTGATGCCCACCTTGGAACGGGTCTTCTCGTCCACCTTCTTGACGATGACGGCGCAGTAGAGGCTGTATTTCCCGTCCTTCGAGGGCAGGTTGCCGGAGACCACCACCGAGCCGGCGGGGATGCGCCCGAAGGTGATCTCGTCCTTCTCCCGGTCATAGATACGGGTGCTCTGGCCCAGGTAGACCCCCATGGAGATCACCGAGCCCTCCTCGACGATCACCCCTTCCACCACCTCGGAACGGGCGCCGATGAAGCAGTTGTCCTCGATGATGGTGGGGGCGGCCTGCAGGGGTTCCAGCACGCCGCCGATGCCCACGCCACCGGAGAGGTGCACGTTCTTGCCGATCTGGGCGCAGGATCCCACCGTGGCCCAGGTGTCCACCATGGTGCCGGAGTCCACATAGGCGCCGATGTTCACGTAGGAGGGCATGAGCACCACCCCGGGGGCGATGTACGACCCCTTGCGGGCGGTGGCCGGGGGCACCACGCGCACCCCGCTCTCGCGCAGCTCCCGGGAGTTCACGTCCGCCCACTTGGCCTCCACCTTGTCGTAGTAGTTGGTGAAGCCGCCCTTGATGAACTGGTTGTCGTTGAGGCGGAAGGACAGCAGCACCGCCTTCTTCAGCCATTCGTTCACCACCCACTGGCCGTCCCGCTTCTCCGCCACCCGGGCGGTGCCACGGTCCAGCATGTCGATGGCCTCGTGGACGGCGTCCCGCAGCCGGGGGTCGGCATCCCGGGGGGTGATCTCGCCGCGGTGCTCGAAGGCGTCCTCGATCAGGGTCTGAATATCGCTCATGGTGTGGTTCTCCAGGGAGGGTGAAAGGGATTCGGGTCAGGCCCCGGCCTGCAGGAAACGCCGGATGCGCTGCGCCGCCTCGATGCAGTCCTCCAGGGGGGGCACCAGGGCCAAGCGCACCCGGCCGCGCCCCGGATTGCCGCCGGGGGTGTCCCGTGAAAGATAGCTGCCGGGCAGCACGGTGATGTGCTCATGGGCGAACAGGTCCCGGGCGAAGGCGGTGTCCTCCCCGCCGGGAACGGGGGCCCAGAGATAGAAACCGGCGGCGGGGCGCTGCAGGTCCAGGACCCCGTCCAGGACCTCCAGGACCGCCCGGAACTTGCGGTCGTACAGGGCCTGATTCTCCGCCACATGGGCCTCATCCCGCCAGGCGGCGATACTGGCGGCCTGGGCCGGGGGCGCCATGGCGCAGCCGTGGTAGGTGCGGTAGCGGTGGAAGGCCTCCACCAGACGGGCGTCACCGGCCACGAAGCCTGAGCGCAGCCCGGGCAGGTTGGAGCGTTTGGAGAGGCTGTGGAAGACCAGCACCCGTTCGAAGCCGGGGAGTCCGGCCCGGTGGGCCGCCCCCAGCATCCCCGGGGGCGGGGTCCCGTCCCGGGGGTGGATCTCCGAGTAGCACTCGTCGGCGGCGATGACAAAGTCATGCCGGTGGGCCAGCTCCAGCAGGCGGACCAGGGACGCCTCGTCCATCACGGCCCCGCTGGGATTGCCCGGGTTGCACAGGTAGAGGAGCTGGCCGTGTTCCCAGGTCTGCGGGTCCACGGCATCCGGGTCGGGCAGAAAGCCTCTGTCCGCCATCAGGTCCATGAAGACGGGGCGGGCCCCGGCCAGCAGCGCCGCCCCCTCGTAGATCTGATAGAAGGGGTTGGGCATGAGGACCCGGGGGTCGGGCCGGGTGCGGTCCACCACACACTGGGCCAGGGCGAAGAGGGCCTCCCGGGTGCCGTTCACCGGCAGCACGTGGCGGTGCGGGTCCAGGGCGTTTTCCGGTAGCCCGAAACGCTGGATGGCCCAGTCGGCGACGGCCTCGCGCAGGGCGTCCTCGCCCCGGGTGACGGGGTAGCGGGAGAGGCCCCCGAGGGCCCCCTGCAGGGCCTGCACCGCCATGGCCGGGGCGGGATGTCTGGGTTCGCCGATGGACAGCGGGATGTGGGTCAGGCCCCGCGGCGGGGTGATCCCCGCCTTCAGGGCGGCCAGGCGCTGGAAGGGGTAGGGCTGGAGGCGGTCCAGGTCGGGGTTCAGGTTCATGGGTGGGTCGACCCTGCAAAAGGCCCGAGAGTATACGCCACCGCCGCCGGCGGAGGGGAAGGGGGACGCACCCTCATCCCCCGTCGCCATGGTCCGGGGCCGGGTCCAGGGCCTCGCGGAGCCGTGCGGCGATCTCCCCCTGATGCCGGGGGTCCTGGATGGGGGTGTCGTCCAGATCGGTGATGTAGAAGATGTCGTCGGCCTGTTCGCCGGCGGTGGCGATCTTGGCGTTGTGCACCTTCACCCGGCAGTCGGTGAGGATGATGCCGATGCGCGAGAGCAGCCCCGGGCGGTCGGCGGTGGTGACGGAGAGTACCGTGCGGCCGTGATGGGGATGGGGGGCGAAGCTCACCTCCGTGGGCACGTCGAAGTGCTTGAGCCGGCGCGGGGTGTTGCGGCGTATCACCCCGGGGCGGCGGTCGGGGTCCTTCAGGCGTTCCTTGAGCAGCCGGCCGATCTCCTGTGCCCGGTAGTCCTGGGTGATGGGCTGGCCCGTGTCCTCCAGCACCAGGAAGGTGTCCAGGGTGCGCCCGCTGGCGGTGGTGATGATCCGGGCGTCCACGATGTCCAGCCCCAGCTGGGTGAGGGCGGTGGCGGTGAGGGCGAACAGGTGGGGATGGTCCTCGGTGTAGAGGAAGATCTCCGTGCTGCCCCGGGCTGTCTCCTGGCGCACCTGTACCACGGGCAGGTCCTCCTCGTCCGCCTCCAGGATGGCCCGGGTGTGCCAGGCAACCTCGTCCGCCGAATGCCGCAGGAAGTAGTCGCCATCGAAGTCGTTCCACACGCTCAGCACCGTGGCCTCGTCCAGGTCCCGCTCCCGCAGCATCCCCAGGGCCCGGGTCTGCACCTCCGCCACCATCTCGTCCTCGCCGGGGGGGTTGTCCAGACCGCGTCGCAGCATGCGCCGGGTGGCGGTGTAGAGGCTCTCCAGCAGGGAATTCTTCCAGGAGTTCCACAGCTGGGGGTTGGTGCCGCGGATGTCCGCCACGGTGAGCAGATAGAGGTAGTTCAGGCGCATGAGGTTGCCCACCTGCGCGGCGAACTCCATGACCACCTCCGGATCGGAGGTGTCCCGGCGCTGGGCGGTGAGCGAGAGCAGCAGGTGGGAGCGCACCAGCCAGGCCACCAGATTGGCGTCGAAGGGGGGGAGCCCGTGGTGCAGGCAGAAGGCCCGGGCCTCCTCGGCCCCCATTTCGGAATGGTCGCCCCCGCGTCCCTTGGCGATGTCGTGGAACAGGCCCGCCAGGTAGAGCAGCTCGGGCTTGGGGATG
The DNA here is from genome assembly GCA_046546415.1 of Ectothiorhodospira sp. Classification (GTDB taxonomy): domain Bacteria; phylum Pseudomonadota; class Gammaproteobacteria; order Ectothiorhodospirales; family Ectothiorhodospiraceae; genus Ectothiorhodospira. Next base: position 2,210 of record JBKGXY010000054.1, on the reverse strand, counting down.
CGCCGGAAGATGCGCGAGCACTCGGGCAGTTCGTCCTCGTGTTCGGGGCCGGCCATGCGCCGCAGGTTGCGGATCACCACCAGGGTGTGTTCATCCACGGTGTAGACATGGAACAGGTCGTACTGCATGCGGCCCACGATCAGCCCGAAGGCGGGGATGTAGGCGGCCAGGACCCCGTAGCGGTTCATGCGCCGCAGCTGGTGGGTGACGCCCCGGGGCTGGCGCAGGATCTCCATGAACAGGCTGCGGCAGGCCAGGTCGTTGCGGAAGCGCTCGTCGATCAGGTGCCGGTGGGCGCGGATCTCGCGGATGGTGGAGGCGCGGATCCCCTCCAGGTCGGGGTGCTGCTGCAGCAGGAGAAAGACCTCCAGCAGGGCCGGTGGATATTGCTGGAAGACCCCTGGATGGGTGATCTCCAGAAAGCCCCGACGGGCCTGGAAGCGGCGGTTGATGGGCACCACGTCGTCGCCGTCATCCTCCAGCAGGATGGCCTCACGGAAGTGCTGCAGCAGCATCTCGTTGAGACGCTCCAGGCCCATGACGGTGCGGAAATAGGCCTGCATGAACTGTTCCACCGCCAGGTTGTGGTCTTGGTCGGCGAACCCCAGCAGGTTGGCCAGGCGGCGCTGGTGGTCAAACAGCAGCCGGTCCTCCTTGCGCCCCGCCAGCAGGTGCAGGGCGAAACGCACCCGCCACAGGAAGTCGCGCCCCTCCATCAGGTCGCGGCACTCGTTCCCGGTGAGGAAGCCGTGGTCCACCAGCTCCTCCAGATCCCCGGAACCGAAGTGGCGCCGGGTGACCCAGGCGATCATCTGGATGTCCCGCAGCCCGCCGGGGCTCTCCTTGAGGTTGGGTTCCAGGCGGTAGGCGGTCTCGCCGAAGCGGTGGTGGCGGGCCTCCTGCTCGTCCAGCTTGGCCGCGAAGAAGGCGCGGCTGTTCCACATGCGCTCCGGGGCGATGTGCGCCCCCAGGTCCTCGAACAGGGCCCGGGGTCCGGCCAGGGGACGGTATTCCAGGAGGTTGGTGGCCACGGTGATGTCCCGTTCGGCCTCGCGGGTGCAGTCCGTGAGGCTGCGCACGCTATGACCCACCTCCAGACCGATGTCCCACAGGAAGGTGAGCAGGCCCACCAGGGCCTCCTCGGCTCGGGTGGGGAGGGGGGCTTCGCGGTAGAGGATGAGGATGTCGATGTCGGACCCGGGATGCAGCTCCCCCCGGCCGTATCCCCCCACGGCGGCCAGCCCCAGGTCCGGCAGGGTATCCAGCTCCAGGGCCTTCCAGGCCGCCACCAGCAGGCGGTCCATGACGGCGGACCGGCCCCGGACCAGATCCTCCACCGGGCAACCGGCCTCGAAGGCGGAGCGCAGGGCCGCGCGCACCCGTTCCAGGACCTGGACGAAGGCGGCCCGATCCGGTCCGGGCAGGGTCATCAGGTCCGCCTCCCGGGCGGGCCAGTCCAGGTGCTGCGCCAGGGATCCGGGGAGAGGGGGCAGGGTGGACACGGGGTCAGGCGGGATGTTCATCATGTCGCAGGGTGAGGATCTCGTGGCCGTCCCCGGTCACCAGCAGGGTGTGTTCCCACTGGGCGGACAGGCTGTGGTCCTTGGTCACCACGGTCCATCCGTCCGCCAGGAGCTTGGTGTGGCGCTTGCCCAGGTTCACCATGGGCTCGATGGTGAAGGTCATGCCCGGCTGGAGTTCCAGGCCCTCCCCGGGCTTTCCGAAATGCAGCACCTGGGGGTCCTCGTGGAATTCGCGGCCGATGCCGTGACCGCAGTACTCCCGCACGACGCTGCAGCGCTCGGCCTCCACATAGGTCTGGATGGCGTGGCCGATATCCCCCAGGCGCACGCCCGGGGCCACCCGGCGGATGCCGTGCCACAGGGCCTCGTGGGCCACCTCCACCACGCGGCGGGCCTTCACCGAGGGTTTGCCCACGACGAACATGCGGCTGGTGTCGCCGTGGTAGCCGTCGTGGATCACCGTGATGTCGATGTTGAGGATGTCGCCGTCCTTCAGCTGCCGCTCCCCGGGGATGCCATGGCAGACCTGGTGGTTGAGGGAGGTGCAGATGGAGCGGGGAAAGCCACGGTAGTTCAGGGGGGCCGGCGTGGCCTTCTGCACGTTCACGATGTGCTCGTGGCAGAGGCGGTCCAGCGCATCCGTGGTGACCCCCACCCGCACATGGGGCTCGATCATCTCCAGGACCT
>JBKGXY010000053.1:0-15325 GCA_046546415.1 Ectothiorhodospira sp. | reverse complement strand
GCTCACCGAGATGATGCCGGAGTCCGTGCAGCACATGCATGCGGACATCGAGAAGAACCTCAAGGCGGGGCTCTCGGGGACCTTCCAGCGCATGGACCTGGTGACCCGGGAGGAGTTCGAGGTGCAGACGGCCCTGCTGGAACGCACCCGGGAACGACTGGCGGCCATGGAGTCGCGGGTGCAGGCCCTGGAGAAACGCTTCCTCGATCCACAGACGGATCCGGGACATCCGGCCCCCGGGCACAACACCCCGGGAGGCGGCACGGCCTGATCCCCATGCCCCCACCCCGGCCCCCGGGACCGGGATGCGGGGCTAGTCCATCTCCTTGTAGCCGGTGATCATGGAGCGGAGATAGGCGTACCAGGGGTGCCCGGTGGTGGCCGCCAGGTACACGTGGGCGATGATGAAGACCATCATGGCGAAGGTGGCGGCCACGTGCACATAGGCCACGGCGGCGAAGGAGATCACCTGATCCACCATCGTGCCCCGCCACCAGGCGTCGAACAGCAGGATCAGACCCGAGAGCCACAGGGCCGGGGCGATGGCCGCCTTGAACCCGAAGTAGGCCAGACGCTGCAGGGGGTTGTGCTTGGCGGCGGGGGTGGTGGTGTAGGGCTTGTGCTCGCCGGAGAAGATCCCGTAGGCATAGTACAGGACCATGGGCCAGAGCCCGTGATAGCTGGGCAGATACTGATGCCACTCCCCGGTGACCAGATGCCAGAAGATGGCGAAGGACGTCAGGGCGATGAGGCACCAGGCCAGGATCACATGGGCGGAGAAGGCCAGGTCATAACCCAGCAGCTGATGCGTGCCGTGGATCTCCAGGCCGGTGAACAGCAGCCCGAAGATGATGGCCGCCTGGGCCCAGTGCCAGAAGCGTTCGAACAGGGTGAAGACGCGGACTTCCGTCATGGAGACCTCTCCTGGATTCGAGGGGTCGGCCCTCGTTGAAACGGACCCTCTCCGGAGGAGAGTCCCACCCGGGGCTCAGCGGCCCCAGATCGCACGACGTTCACGGCGATAGAGGACATAGCGCAGCCCGCCGTGGAGGAGCACCAGCACGAACACGCCCCCCACGGCCCACCAGCCGACGGTCTCGATCCAGGGATGCCGATCACGGCCGGGGATGTACACCCCGGGCAGACCCTCCAGCCGGGCATCCTGGGCGTGGCATTGTGCACAGCCCAGGCTCCCCTCCGCCGGGGCCACCATGTGGTTCACGGGCCAGTACATGCGGGTGTCCACGAAATCGTATTCCCCGCTGTAGCGCAGATCCTCGTGCCCGGCCCCCCGGGCCGCCTCCACCCCTGCGGCCAGGGCCTGATCCCAGTCGTAGCCGGTCCAGAAGGCATCCTCCTCCGGCCCGAAGAGCCTGGCCGGGAGCAGGATGCGGTGCTGCGTATCATAGGGCTGACGCCCCGCCATGATCTTGAAGGGCCAGATGCGCGCCCCCGTGGCACCCGGGGCCCCTTCCGGCGTGTTGATGTCCACGATCCCCGAGGGATCGATCCCCTCCCCCGGCAGGGTATAGCGCATATTGCCGTTGAACCAGCGATAGACCGGGGGATAGTCCTCGGCCCATTCCATGCTGCCCTTGTTGCCGTGATAGGTGACCCGACCCTGGTCGTTGGTCTCCACCACCGGGCGACCCTCCCCGTCCAGACGGCCGGCGGTGGACCAGTCCCAGAGGGTCTTGGTGGCCCGCCCGCCCCGGGCCAGTTCCGGCACATGGCAGGTCTGGCAGGCGATGAATTCCGAATGCCGGTTCAGTTTGTTGTGCACCTTCGGGTCATGGGGGGTGTGCCCGTGGCAGGACTCGCAGGCCGGGCGCTCGTTCTCGCGGCCGGGGATGGAGATACCGGCATCAGGCGACACATTGAGCAGGTAGCGGCTGCCCTCCTGGCGGTGGCCGCTGAACTCATGGCAGGTGGAGCAACTGAAATCGCCGCCCTCGGGCGACATGTGCACATCCACGCTACGGGGGGGATCCAGAAGGGTGCTGTCCAGATCCCCATGCTTGACGGCATCCCCGCCCCCGCCCTCGAAATGGCAGCTTCCGCAGGTCTCGCGGCTGGTCTTGCCCACATTGCGGGCCACGTGATTCAGGTCGGGGGCCTCGATGAGCTGTCCCTGGAAGGTGCGATCCTCCAGCGGGGGATGCCCCGCGCCGGTAGGGAACTTCTCGTAGGTGCCGGTGGTGTCGTGGCAGGAGAGGCAGTCCACGTTCTCCCCCAGGGTGAGATCGTAGTCCGGCTCATCCCAACCATAACCGTTGTGGCAGGAGGTGCAGCGGGGTTCGTTGCCCGGCACCATCAGGCACAGATTGTTGATGATATTGCGCTTGCCCAGGCGCTGGCCCGTCTCCGGCTGACGGAAGTCCCAGGTCCAGTGGATGCTCTCCTGCACCTGCCGGGCCGCCTCGGTGTGGCATTTCAGGCAGACGCGGGTCACCTGTGGGCCGGTCTCGAGGGGCGCCGTCAGTTCCGCGAACTTGCGGTGATCAGCGGTGGAATCCAGGCGGGAGGCGGGCACCGGGGCTTGACCGTCCGGTGCCGGCTCCCCGCCCCAGGTTTCGGCCTGCAAGCCGGGGACGATCACCAGCAGGAGCAGGCACAGGCCGGCACGCATCAGCGTTCGGGACACGGCGGATACCCTCGTGCTGTCTGGAGGAGACGGGAACCGGATGATCATCATTTTCTTATAAAGGATCATCGGGGACGGAGACATGATGGGGATCAAACCCGACCCGGAACATGCGGCCAATTTCCACTTCACGCCGCAACCCAGGGACCGTATAGTCGGGAAGCGAACAGGGACCCCCACCGGAAACGGAACCTCCATGGATCTCGCCGTCGTCATCAGCCGCGCCCAGCTGGGCATCCAGGCCCCTCCGGTGCATATCGAGGTGCACCTGGCCAACGGCCTGCCGGGGGTCAACATCGTCGGCCTGCCGGAGACCGCCGTGAAGGAGAGCCGGGACCGGGTCAAGGCGGCCCTCGCCACCGGCGGCTTCGAGTTCCCCGCCCGGCGCATCACCGTCAACCTGGCCCCGGCGGACCTGCCCAAGGAGGGCGGACGCTTCGACCTGGGGATCGCCCTGGGCATCCTGGCGGCCTCGGGGCAGATCCCCGGGGGGGCGCTGGCGGACACGGAATTCCTGGGGGAACTGGGCCTTACCGGGGAATTGCGCCCCACCGGCGGGGTGCTGCCGGCGGCCATGGCGGCCGCCCGGGACGGCCGTACCCTGGTGGTGGCCCGGGAGGACGCGGAGGAGGCCGCCCTGGTGGATGGCGCCCGCATCCTGCCGGCCGCGCACCTGCTGGCGGTCTGTGCCCACCTGCACGGACGTGACCCCCTTCCCCCTCACCCCGGCCGAACCACCGGGATCACCCCGGTGCCCGATGCCCCGGATCTGACGGATGTGCGCGGTCAACCCCAGGGGCGCCGGGCCCTGGAGGCGGCCGCCAGCGGCGGGCATCACCTGCTGATGATCGGCCCGCCGGGCACCGGCAAGACCCTGCTGGCCAGCCGCCTGCCGGGGCTGCTGCCCCCCATGGAGGAACCGGAGGCCCTGGAGACAGCGGCCCTGCATGCCATCGCAGGCCAGGGGGTCGATCCCCGCCGCTGGCGGACACGCCCCTTCAGGGCCCCGCACCACACCGCCTCCGGCGTGGCCCTGGTGGGCGGGGGCACGCGTCCCCGTCCGGGGGAGATCTCCCTGGCCCACAACGGCGTGCTCTTCCTGGACGAACTGACGGAATTCGACCGCCGCGTGCTGGACGTGCTGCGCGAGCCCCTGGAGACCGGCTGCATCACCATCTCCCGTGCGGCCCATCAGGCGGAGTTTCCCGCCCGCTTCCAGCTGGTGGCCGCCATGAACCCCTGCCCCCAGGGGTATGACTGCGACCTCGGCCCCCGCTGCCAGTGCAGCCCGGAACAGCGCCGCCGTCACCGGTCCCGCATCTCGGCCCCACTCCTGGACCGCATCGACCTGTGCATCGAGATGCCCCGCCTGCCCCGGGAGGTGCTGATGGGGGATGGCCCGGAACCGGAGTCCAGCGCCGTGGTCCGCGAACGGGTGACCCGGGCCCGGGACCGGCAGATGGCTCGCCAGGGCTGTCCCAACGCATTGCTCCCGGGGCGCGAACTGGAACGGCTGGCCTCCCTGGCCCCGGCGGACCGGGGTCTGCTGGAGGCCGCCATGGACCGCTTCCGGCTGTCGGCCCGATCCTACCACCGCATCCTGCGGGTGGCCCGCACCCTGGCGGACATGGCCGGGCGCGAGGCCATCGCCCGGGAGGACCTCATGGAGGCCCTGGGCTACCGGGCCATGGATCGCTGGCGGGAGCGGGACGGCGGCTGACCCGGGCTTGCACCCCATGTCCCGGAACCCGAAACTGGCGCCCCCATCCACCCGATCCCCGAATCCCCATGCGCATCCCCCGCTGCTTCCTGCCTCGCCCCCTGACACCGGGCGAAGAGATCCCCCTGGACGAACGCGCCCACCGCCACGTGGTCCAGGTATTGCGGCTCAGGACCGGGGCCCCGTTGGTGCTGTTCAACGGAGAAGGCGGAGAATACGAGGCCACCCTGACCGAGGCCGGACGCCGGACATCCCGTGTACAGGTACAGCGCCACCTGGCCCGGGACACCCGCCCCGCCCTGCCGGTGACCCTGGTGCAGGGGGTGGCCAAGGGGGACCGCATGGACTACAGCCTGCAGAAGGCCACGGAACTGGGGGTGACACGGATCCAGCCGGTGATCACCCGGCGCAGCGTCACCAGCGACGACCCCCGCCGCCTGGAGAAACGCACGGCCCACTGGCGCGGCGTGGTCCTCAGCGCCTGCGAACAGAGCGGACGCACCGACCTGCCGACCATGGAGGAACCGATGCCCCTGGCCCAGTGGCTGGAGGGACAGAGCGCGCCCGCGGGGGATGCCCTGTACGCCGTCCTCTCCCCCGCCGCACCCACCGGCCTTCGGGGACGGGAACCCCGTCCCACGGCGGTGACACTCCTCATCGGCCCGGAAGGGGGACTGGATGAGGCGGAGACCGGCCAGGCGGTGCACACCGGCTTCACGCCCATACGCCTGGGCCCCCGGGTGCTGCGCACCGAGACCGCCGGCGTGGCCGCCCTGGCGGTGATCCAGGCCCTGTGGGGCGACCTGGGGGACTAAAGGGGGGAGATCCACGGCGGCGGCCGCTGGGGGACAACGGCAAAGGCCCGGGGTGGTCTTCCCTCCAGCGGCCGCCGTGAATTCCTCCCCGGAGGCTTGCGCGCCGCCTCCCTGCGGCGCACACCGCTTGGGGATGACCACCCCGGGCCTCCCTTCAATGGACCTTCACAGCCTCTCCAGCACCTCGCGTAGCCGGGCCTCGATACGCTCGAAGGCCGGAATGATGCACAGCACACCGCTGGCCCGCACCCGGGTGGCCACCTCCGGGGGGTCCTGCTCCCGCAACGGCTCCGTCTGGATGTCCGACGGGGTGAGATGCACCGGATGCGGGATGCCCCGCACCTGAAGGCCGTAGTAGTCCAGGCCCGTATACCGCTCCACGCCGTGCATCACCACGAACCGGTTCACCCGGGTCTGGCGCTCCCGGGGTACCCCCAGCAGGGTATCCAGGGACACGATGGGCACCTGCGCCTGACGCCACTCGAACACGCCGCGCATCCACTCCGGGGCCCCCGGCACCTCCCGCACCACCTGCTGGGTGACCACCTCCACGGCAGCGGACTGGGGCAGCAAAAGGTTCTGCTCCTGCAGGGCGATGATGAAACCGTTGACGCTGCCCACGGACTCAGTCACCGGCCCCGGCCCCTTCCCCTTCGCCCTCCAGTAATGCACGGATCTGCTGGAGCAGATCCATCTCCTGATAGGGCTTGCCGATGTAGCGGTTCACCCCGATCTCCCCGGCCCGGCGACGATGCTTCTCACCGGCGCGGGAGGTGATCATGATGATGGGGACATCCTGCAAGCGGGGATCGTTGCGCACATGGGCCGCCAGTTCGAAACCGTCCATGCGCGGCATCTCGATGTCCAGCAGGATCAGATCCGGCACCGTCTCCTGCAGGAGGGCCAGGGCATCCAGTCCGTCCTTGGCCGTCACCACCTGGAAATGGTGACGTTCCAGCAACCGGGCCGTCACCTTGCGGATGGTGATGGAGTCGTCCACCACCATCACCGTGGCCCCGGGCGCCTCGCCCCCACCATCATCCACCCCGGCGGCATGGTAGACCAACTGCACCCCGGCCCCTGCCCGCACCAGGGCGGGGATGTCCAGGATCATCACCACCCGTCCGTCCCCGAGGATCGTGGCCCCGGAGATCCCCCGCACCTTCGCCACCTGCGGGCCCACGGACTTGATGACCACCTCGCGGCTGCCCAGGAGGGCGTCCACCTGCAGGGCGATGCGGGAGGTGCCCGAACGCACCAGCAGCACGGGCAACAGGGCCTCGGCCGGCTCCAGGCGGGGCTGGGCCACGTCCAGCAGGGTCCCCAGGTGCTTCACCTCATAGGCGTTGCCGGCGTACTCGTAGCGGGGGTTCTCACCGGCATACATGCGGGCCAGCTCACCGGCCTGCACGCGCACGATCCCCTCGATACTGGACAGGGGCACGGCATAGGTCTCCTCGCCCGTCTGCACCAGCAGGGCCTGGCTGATGGCCAGGGTGAAGGGCAGGCGCACCGTGAAGGTGGTCCCCCGCCCCCGGGTGCTGTCGATGGAGAGGACGCCCCCCAGCTGCTTGATCTCGCTGTTGACCACGTCCATGCCCACCCCGCGCCCGGAGATCTGGCTCACCTGTCCGGCGGTGGAGAAACCGGACTCCAGGATATACTGCATCAACTCCTGATCGGTGAGGGCATCCGGATCCTGGGCAAGCCCCAGGCGGGCCACCTTCTCCCGCACCCGGTCCAGGGGGATGCCCGCCCCATCGTCGGCCACCTGAAGGACCACCTCCGCCCCCTCACGGGCGATGCGCATGTGGATACACCCGGTTTCCGGCTTATCCTCCTCACGCCGCCGCTCCGGTGGCTCGATGCCGTGGGCGATGGCATTGCGCAGCATGTGCTCCATGGGGGGCAGCATGCGCTCCAGCACCGAGCGGTCCAGCTCACTGGTCCCCCCATCCACCTCCAGCTCCACCCGCTTCTCCAGTTCCGCCGAGGTCTGGCGAACCACCCGGCGAAGCCGGGGCACCATGGTGGCGAACTGCACCATGCGGGTGTGCATGAGCCCTTCCTGCAGCTCGGTGGAGACCCGGCTCTGCTGCTGCTGCAGGGTCTCTGCATCCCGCAACTGGTTGTAGAGGAGCTCGTGGATGCTGGACAGGTCGTTGACGCTCTCGGCCAGGGCCCGGGAGAGCTGCTGTATGTTGGAGTAGCGATCCAGCTCCAGGGGATCGAAGGCCTCGTCTCCGTCCCGTACCTCCCGTTCGTCCCGCTCCCCCTGGTGGCGGTGGATGATCTGGGCCTCGGTCTCCATCTCCAGCCTGCGCAGCTGCTCCCGCAGGCGGGCGATGGTCTGCTCCAGTTCCCCCAGGTTGAACCCGAATCCGGTGATCTCCTGCTCCATGCGGGCGTGGTAGATATTCACCTCCCCGGCATGGTTCACCAGATCGTCCAGCACCTCCGAACGCACCCGCACCATCTCCTGCGTGGAGGGGCGGGGCGGGGGGGGCTCTTCGGCGATGCGGGGTCTTGCCGGAGTCCTGGCAGTCCCGGCGGAAGGCGCGGGTTCCGGCTCGGGGGCCGCATCGGGTCCGGCTCCGGCCCCGCCTTCAACGGCCGGGGCCGGAGGCGGTTCCGTGGGGGTGGGCCGCGTCGGTTCCGGGCCGGCCTGTGTGGAAACCGGGACCGCCGTGTCCCCGGACCCGTCGCAGATGGCCCGCAAATGACGCACCAGGTCCGGGGCCGCGGGGACCACCACCTCCCGGCGTGCGCAGTCCACCATCCCCATCAGATGGTCCAGCCCCGCCTGCACCGGGGTCAGCATCTCCGCGCGGGGCCGGCGCTGGCCCTCGGAGAGGGCGATCATCAGGCTTTCCATGGCATGACTGAGATCGGCGATGGGGGTGAGGGCGGCCATGCGCGCCCCCCCCTTGAGGGTATGCAGCTGGCGCTGGAAGGCGTTGACCAGCGGACGGTTGTCCAGATCCTCCCCCCAGGACCGCAGGGTGGTGTCCATCTCGTCCAGCAGGTCGCTGGCCTCCTCCAGAAAGATCTCCAGCAGTTCGGGATCCGGGGCCTCCGCAGGGGGCGAGACGCCCTCCGCTTCCCCCTCCCCGACTGCCGTGGTCTCTTCCGCCCCGGGGGTCGCCGTGTCCAACCGATCCCCGGTCAGCCCGGGTCCGGTTTCCGTGTCCCTTGCCCGCAGCCCCGCCTCCGCGCGTTCCCGCAGGTACCGGAAGCGTTCCTCCAGGGACGGGGCCTCGGGCACGTCCTCCCCCGGGACCTCCAGGGCCGCCAGCACGGAGCGGACATGCCCCACCAGGGCGGTCAGGGCCTCGACCCCGTCGGCATCGGTCCAGGGTGGTTCCTGTTCGGCGCAGACCTGCAGATAGGCCTCGCAGGCCTTGCAGACCGTCGCCGTCTCGGGGACCCCGGCGGTGCGCGCACTGCCGTTGAGGGTGTGCACGGCGCGCAGGAGCTCCGGGGTGACCCGAACCCCCCCGGGCGCGTCCCGTGCCCCGGTGACGGCCCCTTCCAGGATCCGCAGGTGCTGCAGGGTCTCACCGCGATAGATCTCCAGCAGCACCGGATCCAGCCGGGGCAGCGGGCCTTCCCCGGGCTCCGCCCGCGGAGCCTCCTCGGGGACGGGGGACGGGTGCGGGGCCAGCGGGCCGGATTCGGATGATCCGGCGGTGGCGTCGGCCCCGCTCCCGTGGGCCCGATCCCGGACCCGTTGCATCAGGGCGGGGACATCCATGGGCGGAACGCTCCCGTCCCGGATCTGCGTCACCAGGTGGGGCAGGGCCTCCAGGGCCTCACGCGCCAGGGCCTGCACCCCGGCATCGGCATCCACGGCCCCATCGATCACCCGGTTCAGGAGATCCTCGTTGACCCAGGCGAACTCGCCCAGCAACTCGGCCCCCACCAGGCGGCCGCTGCCCTTGAGGGTGTGATAGGCACGACGCACCGTCGCCAGGGCCTCGTCATCCTCCGGGTCGGACTGCCAGCGGGGCAGGGATTCCCGGATGCGCTCCAGTTCCTCGTCGGCCTCCTCCAGGAAGACCTCCAGGATATCCGCATCGGTCTCGCCGGCGAGCACGGCCCAGGGCGTGGATGCCTCACCCGGGGGCATATCCCCTGGCGCCGGGATCTCTTCCCCGGCGGGTGCGGCCACGGGCTCCGCCACCCCGGGCACGACCGTTCCCTCCCCGGACAAACCCTCGTCCACGCCCTCGTCCACGCCGGCGGCGGTGCCGAGGGCCCCGGGTCCGCCATCCTCCGCCTCGGGGGTCCGCTCCGGGATGACCAGGATCCGGTCCGCCTCGTCCGTGGCGGGACCGCCGGCCTCCGCCAGGGCCCCCTGTGCAGCATCGTCCCCCTCTTCACTGGAGCCGGCCGTCTCGATGGTAGCCCCTTGCCCGGGGGGCTCAGCATCCCAGGGGTGGATCCCGAGCCGTTTCAGGGCCTCCTGGCCGATGCCCAGGAGGGTCTGCGGGTCGCCGGCCCCGGAATCCATGACCTCCAGGTAACACTCCGCCGCGGTGATGGCCTCCGCCAGGTCGGCCAGGGCCTGGGGTCCGGCCTGTGCTGCCCGGGGCAGGATCGTCTCCAGTGCCCGACCGATCCCTTCCATGAGCCCCGCACCCTCTTCCAGCTCCAGCATGGAGAGCCCGCCGCGGATGGCCTCCACCCGCCCCGGTAGATCGGCAAGGGCACCGTCCGCCTCACTGGCGTCACCGGTGGCCTCCAGCACGGCCTCCTTGATGCGGGACATGTCCTCCAGGGCGGCGTGGAAAAGGGCCCCAAGGACGGCCCGGGACTCCCCCCGGGCCAGCCCTGTCAGGGTATCGGGCAGGCCATCGGCTCCGATCCCCTCGCTCCCCTGTCCGGCGACGGAGGCATCCAGGGCCGATTCCACGTTCAGCAATTCCGCCGCCGCCTGCATGAGGCGCTGTTCGTCTGCTTCCTCCTCCCCCCCGGCCATGGAGGCCAGGATCCGGGACTCCCGCAGGGCAGTCTCCCGGGCCTCGTTCATGCCCAGCATGGAGAGGGTGTCGGCCATGCCGCTCAGCCGCTCCACCAGCGGCGACAGTTCCGCCGGGTTGCGACCCCCGGTGTGCATGAAGACATCGAGCCGGTCCTTGATCTCCGCAAGATCCTCCCGGATCGCCTTGCTCACCGTCCCCATGAGCTCCTGATTCGGGGAACCGAAGGCCGTCAGCGAAGCCTCGGGGTCGTCCCCGGCGGGCAGCAACTCATCCAGACGAAAGGCCTGACGCACCTCTTCGGCCCGGGGACCGCCGGCATGGGCCTGGCCGACGTAGTACAGGAGGTTGCGCACCAGATCCTCGGGAAGGTCTTCGGAAAGGGCCGCCTCCCCCACATCGATGAGCCGGCGCAACTGCCGGTCCAGCTGGCCCAGGAGCTGCTTCACCGCCGCCCCGGCCTCCAGACCCCCATGGACCAGGGCCCCGGTGAGGGCCGAGGCGATCCAGAACAGGCGGCGCACCCGGGGTTCCCGGACCCGGCGGTAGAGCCCGTCCATCACCCGATCCATGCGCCGCAGGGAGGTCCCGGTCTCCCGGCCCCGCAGCACCCCCAGCAGGCCGTGCTGGTAGTGAGGGCGCTGGGTACGGCCCCAGTCCCGCGCATCCTCCCCCGTCTGAGGGGGCGTTCCCGGGGGGAGCGGGGCCTGGGCCAGGTCGGGCAGGAAGAGTACGCCCTCGCTCAGGAGGTCGGCCTTGCGCACCGTCCGCAGATCATTGAGCAGCGGCAGGAGGACGATGGGGAGGTCCCGGTGGCCGGTGCGTACATGCTCCAGGTAGTCCGGCAGTTGCAGCAGGGTCCGCATCAGGACCTCCGCCGCCTCGTCGGGACCGGTGACCCGATCCTCCTGCAGGGCGTTCACCAGGGCGACGGCCTCCTGCAGGAGCAGGACGGCCCCGTGCAGTTCCACCATCTCCAAGGTGCCCCGGGCCTGCTCCAGGCGCTGGCACAGGGTCTCCAGATGCGCCGCCCCTCCCTCTTCCAGATGGGCCTCCAGGGCGAGGCGGGCCTCCCCCAGCAGGGCCTCGAGTCCCTGCCGGATCCAGCGCAGTGCGTGATAATCCCGTCGGCCTTGCCGCTCTTCACTCATGACACACCCTGCCCCCGTCCCGCACGCCCCCCGAGGGCCACCGTTGCGCACGGTTTCACACCGCCTTGGGGCCGAAGGATCGGCACCGCCCACCGGTACGACCGCATCCGATCAGGCATGGGAACCACCATCCCCGGTCTGCGTTGTGTGCGTTTCCCGCACGGCCCCTCCATCCTCCCCCGCGGAGGCCTCGCCCGGGTTCCCCGTCCGGCCGGCGTCCGGCAGCTTGAAACCGGAGACCGAACGGCGGAGCTCCGAGGAGAGGCTGGCCAGATTGCCGATGGACACCGCCGTCTCATTGGTCCCGTCGGAGGTCTGCATGGTGATCTCCTGGATCACGTCCATGGTGCTGGAGATGTTCTGGGCCACCTCCGACTGCTGGCGGGCCGCCTTGGAGATGGTTTCGATGAGGTCCGCCAGCTGGTGGGAGACCCCCTCGATCTCCGCCAGGGCGTCCCCGGCATCGAAGGCCAGGCGGGCGCCGCTGACCACGTTGGCCGTGGATTGCTCCATGGAGGTGACCGCCTCGCGGGTATCCGCCTGGATGGTCTTCACCAGGGCCTCGATGCGCTTGCTGGCGTTGGAGGAGCGTTCCGCCAGGCGCTGGACCTCGTCGGCCACCACGGCGAAGCCGCGTCCGGCCTCGCCGGCGGAGGAGGCCTGGATGGCGGCGTTGAGGGCCAGGATGTTGGTCTGATCGGCGATGTCGGTGATGAGGCTGACGATGTCGCCGATCTCCTGGGAGGACTCCCCCAGACGCTTGATGCGCTTGGAGGTCTCCTGGATCTGCTCGCGGATGGTATCCATGCCGTCGATGGTCTTGCGCACCGTGAGGGCCCCCTTGGAGGCGATCTGCACCGATTTCTGCGCCACCTCCGCGGAGGCGTCGGCGGAATGGGATACCTGCTCGATGGAACCGGCCATGTCGGTAACCGCCGAGGAGGCGGAGGTGATCTCGCTGGCCTGACGATTGGAGGCATCCGCCAGGCGCAGTGCCGTGGCCTGGGTCTTCGCCGCCGCGTTGGAGATCTGCAGGGCCGTCTGGTTGATGGTGGTCACCAGGCTCCGGAGGGCATCGATGGCGTAGTTGACCGAATCGGCGATGGCCCCGGTGATGTCCTCGGTGACGGTGGCGTGGACCGTCAGGTCCCCCTCCGCCAGGTTGGTCATCTCGTCCAGCAGGCGCAGGATGGCCCGCTGGTTACGCCGGTTCTGCTCGGTGGTGACCGCCAGGCGGTGCTGGGCATCCTGGTAGAAGAGGTAGGCCAGAAGCCCCACGGTGGCCACGGATAGCCCCCCCAGGATGTACCCCGCGATCACCCAGAGATGGAGGCCCGAGGCCCGGGCCTCCACCGCCCCGCGCAGTCCGTCCAGGGAGGACAGCAGCCCCTCCCCGCCGTCCGCGAGACGATCGGCGGCCTCTCCCACCGGTGCCAGGCGGGGGGCCAGTTCCAGTACACCCTCCACCTGCGGGGTCAGGGATTCCATGCGCGACCGGATGCGCTCCAGGCCCCTGCCCGCTTCGGAATCCTGCGCAAGACGGGCCGGCGGCACCCTGTCCAGCAGGGCCTGCAGGTCCTCATCCGCGGTTTCCAGACCCTGGCGCAGGCGGCGGGCCGTCTCCGGCGATCCCGTACCCGAGGCCACGCGGGACAGGTCCCGGCGCATATCCCGGGCCGTCAGGGCCAGGCGACCGGCGCGGTGGACGGCTGGGGCATCGGCATCCCCCCCGGCCAGGGCCTGGGCGGTGGCCGAGGCGGCCTCCTGCAGATCCCCCAGGGCCTCGTCCGCGGGCCGGGCCAGACGCCGGGCCTCCGCCAGCCAGGGGCGGGCCTCGACCAGCTCGTCCAGTGCCGCCCTCAGTCCCTGCCACCCGTTCTCCACCGAGGCCAGGGCCGGACGCAGCGGGTCCGGGGCCGGGGGCAGTCCGGCACCCCCGGTGTCCAGCCGCTCCAGGGCCGCATCGAAGCGGTCCCTCAGGGCCCGCAACTGCCCCAGGGGGGCCTCGTCATCCGCCACCCCGGCGGTGGCCAGGGGCGGGAGGACCGCCAGACGCTGCGCCACCCGGGTCTGCTCCCCCACCAGGGCGGCGTACTCCCGGTTGTTGCCCGCCTGAACGGTGTAGTAGATCAGGGTGGAGACCGTGAGCAGTATCAGCGCCGCCAGGAGGGCGGTGAGGATCCCGGTGCCGCGGCTGATGCCCATCTTGGCCGTCCCTTCGGTGGAAGGCGATTTCATCGCGTCTCCTCGAATGCCTCTGTGTCGTGTCCGCGGCCCGCGGGGCGGGCGGTGCCTCAGGCGGAGATGTTCATGAAGGCCTCGTCATCCACCAGACTCCGCGGGCTGAATACCGGCAGACAATCCTCCCCGCGCCGGTAGGCCCCGATGACGTGGCGCCTCAGGGATGGCTCCACGGGGGGCGGTTCATCCACCCATTCCTCCCGCCAGAAGTGCTTCATGCCCAGCACCGCCTCCACCAGCAACCCGGCATGGACACCCCGCTGGTGCATCACCAGCACCCGCCGCTTGCGCGCATCCAGGGTCTGGTTCTCACCGAACAGCAGCCCCTGCAGGTCCATCAGGGGCAGGAGGTTGCCGCGCATGTTGGCCATGCCCAGGACCCAGGGCCTGACCCCGGGGATGCGGGTGCAGGGCGGCGGGGTGACGATCTCGGCCACCTCGTCCATGGGGGCCAGCAGGGCCTGCCCCCGGAGTATGAAGAGCACCCCCTTCCAGGCGCCGCGCAGCTCATCCTGCAGCGGCAGCTGCCCCCCCAGGGCCCGACCCCGGCGCTCCACCGAGACCAGGTAGGCGAAGGGATCGTTGACGGCCTGGTGGTGCGACGGCGCTACCGCCATTCATTGCCCCAGGACATCATCGAGCCGCGCCAGCAGATCCTTTTCCGACACCGGCTTGACGATGTAGTCCCGTGCCCCCTGGCGCAGGGCCCAGACCCGGTCCGTCTCCTGATCCTTGGTGGTGACGACGATGACGGGGATGGTGGCGGTGGCCTCGTCATGGGCCAGCTGGCGCGTGGCCTGAAAGCCGTTCAGGCCCGGCATGACCACGTCCATGAGGATCACATCGGGGCGTCCCTCCCGGGCCCGGGCCAGTCCCTCCTCGCCGCTGGTGGCGGTGAGGACCTCGTAGCCGTGGCGTTCCAGCAGGGTCTTGAGGACATGGACCTCGGTGGGCGAATCGTCCACCACCAGGATGCGGCTCATGGGTGAATCCCCCTCGGCAGACAGGGGGCCGCGGACGGCATCCGCCCGCCGGCCCGTGATGGCGCGGACCGGGCCGCGAAGAACGTGAGGACGTCATTCCCTGCGCACATGGGCACGGATGGCCCCCAGCAGGTCGTCCCGGGTGAACGGCTTGGTCAGGTACTGCTCCGAACCCACGATGCGCCCCCGGGCCTTGTCGAAGAGGCTGTCCTTGCTGGAGAGCATGATCACCGGGGTGGACCGGAACAGGCGGTTGTGCTTGATCAGGGCGCAGGTCTGATACCCGTCCAGCCGGGGCATCATGATGTCCACGAAGATGATGTCGGGTTTGTGCTCGGCGATCTTCGCCAGGGCCTCGAACCCATCGGTGGCGGTGATCACCTCACAGCCGTGACGCTTGAGCAGGGTCTCGGCGGTACGGCGGATGGTCTTGCTGTCGTCGATGACCATCACCTTGAGTCCGGTGAGGGCCTCGGTGTCCGCGGTGTCTGCTACCTGGGTGTCTTCGCTCACGGCGCCCCCATAGAGCCCTGGGATCGGTGGACAGATAATCGAATCTACTGCAAGGTTCCGATACCCGCAAACCTCCGTGCACATTGCTGTGAAATCGTCGACAGTGGGTTATCTTGTGGACATGCCTCAAGCCAATCTACCCATCCCCCGCGCCCCGTGCGAGGCGATCCGATGAACGGCCCGCGAATCCGCCTCGGCGTGATCATGGATCCGATCCGTGACATCCATTTCCGCAAGGACTCCACCCTGGCCATGCTCCTGGCCGCGCAGGCCCGG
>JBKGXY010000052.1:0-15506 GCA_046546415.1 Ectothiorhodospira sp. | reverse complement strand
ACGACCTCATCACCCGCGGCACCCGCGAGCCCTACCGCATGTTCACCAGCCGCGCGGAGTACCGGTTGCTGCTGCGGGAGGACAACGCCGACCTGCGCCTCACCCCCGGGGGGCGGGAGCTGGGGCTGGTGGACGATGCCCGCTGGGTCGCCTTCGAGGCGCGGCGGGAGGCCATCGCCCGGGAGAACCGCCGCCTGGAGACCACCTGCCTCAAGCCCGGCGCGGTGGACCCGGAAACCGCCGGGGCGCTGTTCGGTGGCCCCCTGGCCCGGGATTACCCCCTGGTGGAACTGCTGCGCCGTCCCGGGGTGGGCTACGCCGATCTCGTGGCCCTGCCCGGTGCCGGGCCGGGGGTGGAGGACCCCGGCGTGGCCGGACAGGTGGAGATCCAGGCCAAGTACGCCGGCTACATCCAGCGCCAGCGGGACGAGGTGGAGCGCAGCCGCCGCCTGGAGGAGACCCCGCTGCCGGCGGACCTGGACTATGCCGCGGTCTCCGGCCTCTCCCACGAGGTGCGCCAGACGCTGGCGCAGCACCGGCCCCACACGGTGGGTCAGGCCGCACGCATCCCCGGGGTGACCCCGGCGGCGGTCTCCCTGCTGCTGGTGCACCTGAAGAAACGCGACGCGGACCTGAAGCGCAGTGCCTGAGACCCGATCCCCGCACCCGTCCTTCCCCCGCGCGGCCCAGGCCGAGGTCCGGCTGCGGGAGGGGTTGAAGGCCCTGGACCTGGACCCGGCGCTGGCGCCGCCCCTGATGGCCTATCTGGCCCTCCTGCTGCGCTGGAACCGGGTCTACAACCTCACCGCCGTGCGCGATCCCCTGGACATGGTGGATCTGCACCTGCTGGACAGCCTGTCGGTCCTGCCCCGGGTGACCGGACCCCGGGTGGCGGACGTGGGCACCGGTGCCGGTCTGCCCGGCATCCCCCTGGCCCTCGCCCGGCCCGACTGGTCCGTGACCCTCCTGGATGCCGTGGCCAAGAAGGTGCGCTTCCTGCGCCAGGCGGCCCTGGAGCTGGGTCTGGAGAACGTGACACCGGTGCACGGCCGGGTGGAAACCTACCGTCCGCACCAGGGCTTTGATACAGTCATCAGCCGCGCCTTCGCCGCCAGCGGCACCTTCGTGCGCCAGGCCGGCCCCCTGTGCGCCCCCGGCGGCCGACTCCTGGCCATGAAGGGTCGCGACGCGGATGATGATCCGGCGGCCCTGCCCGCCGGCTGGGGCGTGGCGGTCACCCATCCGCTCCGGGTGCCGGGCCTTTCGGCCGCGCGTCACCTGGTGGAGATCAGAAGGTTATGAGCAAGTCCCCGGTCCGAATCATCGCCGTCGCCAACCAGAAGGGTGGCGTGGGCAAGACCACCACCAGCATCAATCTGGCCGCCTCCCTGGCCGCCACCCGCCGGCGCATCCTGCTGGTGGACCTGGACCCCCAGGGCAATGCCACCATGGGCAGCGGCGTGGACAAGCATGCCCTGGAACACAGTGCCTGCGATGTGCTGATGAAGCGGAGTCCGGCCGGGGAGGTCGTGCTCCGCCCCGAGGACGTGGGCTACGATCTCCTGCCCGCCAACAGCGACCTCACCGTGGCCGAGGTGAACCTGATGACCGCCCTGCGCCGGGAATACCGTCTGCAGGAGGCCCTGGCGGCCATCCAGGAGGACTACGACTACATCTTCATCGACTGCCCTCCGTCGCTGAACATGCTCACGGTCAATGCCCTGGTGGCGGCCAGTGGCGTCATCATCCCCATGCAGTGCGAGTACTACGCCCTGGAGGGGCTCTCGGCCCTGGTGCAGACCATCGACAGCATCCGCGAGTCGGTGAACAGAGAACTGGAGATCCACGGCCTGCTGCGCACCATGTTCGACCCGCGCAACAACCTCTCCACCCAGGTCTCCGAGCAGCTCACCCAGCACTTCGGGGAGCGGGTCTACCGCACCGTCATCCCCCGCAACATCCGGCTTGCGGAGGCCCCGAGTCATGGCCTGCCGGTGATCCTGTATGATAAGTCCTCCCGCGGCGCCCTGGCCTACCTGGCCCTGGCCGGCGAGATCCTCCGCCGCGAGGGCCGTCTGGCCGCCCACGAGGAGATCCCGGGCGTCGCCTGAACCCCAACAGGGCTGGTCCATCATGACGAGAAGAAAGACGGGACTGGGTCGGGGCTTGGACGTGCTGCTGTCCAGCGCCAACCAGGCCGGGCCCGAGAACGATGACCCCTCCCACCTGCGTCACGTCCCCGTGGAGCAGATCCGCCGCGGTCGCTATCAGCCGAGGGTGACCCTGCGCCCCGAGGCCCTGGAGGAGCTGGCCGCCTCCATCCGTGCCCAGGGCATGGTGCAGCCCGTGGTGGTACGCCCCGTGGAGGGGGGGTTCGAACTGGTGGCCGGGGAGCGGCGCTGGCGCGCGGCGCAGATGGCCGGGCTGCATGAGATCCCCGCGGTGGTGCGGGACGTCCCCGATCAGGCGGCGGCGGCCATGGCCCTGATCGAGAACATCCAGCGGGAGGACCTCAACCCCCTGGAGGAATCCTCCGCCCTGCAGCGACTGATCCGCGAGTTCGGCATGACCCACCAGCAGGTGGCCGAATCCGTGGGCCGTTCCCGCGCCGGGGTCACCAATCTGCTGCGGCTCCAGGATCTGGAAGAGGGGGTCAAGGCCCTGGTGGACGAGGGCGCACTGGAGATGGGGCATGCCCGTGCCCTGCTGAGCCTGACGGGGCCCGCCCAGGTGGAGGCGGCCCGCCGGGTGGTGGACAAGGGGCTTTCGGTGCGCGAGACCGAGCGCCTGGTGCAGTCCATGCTCAACGAGGCGACGGCCCAAAAGGGGGAGGCCCCGCCCCGCAACCCGGACGTGGAGCGCCTGGAGTCGGAACTCTCCGACCGCCTGGGGGCCCGGGTCCAGATCCGTTATAACACCAAGGGCCGTGGCCGGCTGGTGATCCAGTACAACAGCCTGGATGAACTGGACGGCATCCTTGGGCACATCCGCTGAGGCCGTTCGCGCACCGGTAAAGGGTGGCCGCCCATCCCCATGTGCCCGATGGGGATTTGCATTGACCCCCCGGGGGCGGGCTCTTATAATGCCGCGCTGCTATCCACGGTGCGCGGACAGTCCGGTGCGCCGGCACAAACAGATGGGCCGCCGATCATCGACATGACAGAACAACCCCTCGCTCAGGCGAGGCTCTGGAACCGGGCAACGAAGACGGTGCTCGGCCTTCAGGCCGCGGTGGCCCTGGGAGGCTTTGCCCTGGGTGGGGTTCTCGGTGGAGCAGCAACGGCATGGGCCGCAGCGACGGGCGGGGTCATCAGCCTGGTCGCCACGGCCTGGTTTGCCCTGCGTGTCTTCTCCGGTGGAAGTCGGGGGCGGCCGGCCAAAGCCATGATGAGAGGTTTCTATGTGGGGGAGATGCAGAAGATCCTCCTGACGGTGGCCCTGTTTGTGGTCGCAATCGCCTGGCTGGAGGTGGAGTTCCTGCCCATGTTCATGACCTACATGGCCGGGCTCATGGCCTTCTGGCTGGCCCTGCTGCCGGTGATGGCCGGTGCCAACGAGTGAGAGCGAGCGAACACCATGTCAACGGAATACGCGTCTGCCGGAGAGTACATCAAGCACCACCTGGGTCATCTGACCCTGGGGAATCCCGATACCTTCTGGTGCATCCACGTGGATACCATGTTCTTCTCCCTGGCCACCGGGGCGCTGTTCCTGTATCTCTTCTCCAGGGTGGCCAGGACCGCCACGACCGGGGTCCCCGGGGGGCTGCAGAATGCGGTGGAGATGATCGTCGGCTTCGTCGATCAGCAGGTGAAGGACACCTTCCACGGGCGCAGCAACCTCATCGCCCCGCTGGCGCTGACCCTGTTCGTGTGGATCTTCATCATGAACAGCCTCAAGCTGCTGCCCTACGACCTGATCCCCTATATTGCCCAGTTCCTGGGCATGGATTACATGCGGATCAACCCCACATCGGACATCAATGCCACCTTCGGCATGTCCATCGCCGTCTTCTTCCTCATTATCTACTACAGCTTCAAGGTCAAGGGTGGTGTCGGTTTCGCCAAAGAGATGCTCCTGCAGCCCTTCGGCAAGTGGTTCATGCCCTTCAACCTGATTCTCAAGGTGGTGGAGGAGATCGCCCGCCCCGTGTCGCTCTCCCTGCGACTCTTCGGCAACATGTACGCTGGCGGCCTGATCTTCACCCTCATCGCCCTGCTGCCCTGGTATCTGCAGTGGACCCTGGGGCTGCCCTGGTCCCTGTTCAAGCTGCTGATCATCACCCTGCAGGCCTTCATCTTCATGGTGCTGACCATCGTCTACCTGAGTCTGGCCCACGAGGATCACTGATGAACACCCGCCCGGGGCGATGTCCCGGGCCCAGACCTTCTAGCCTGTTGTTTCCCTTGTAATCCCTGTCTTTGACTATCTGGAGGAAGTTATGGAACTCGCCATCGCTAATGTTCAGGGCATGACCGCCATCGCCGTGGGTCTGATTCTGGGTCTGGGTGCGCTGGGCACCGCCATCGGTTTCGGCCTGCTGGGTGGCCGCTTCCTGGAAGGCGCCGCGCGTCAGCCCGAGATGGTGCCCATGCTGCAGGTGAAGATGTTCATCGTCGCCGGTCTGCTGGACGCCGTGACCATGATCGGTGTGGGTCTGGCCCTGTTCTTCACCTTTGCGAACCCCTTCCTGGGCGCGGTGACCGCCGGTTAATGTGCGCAGCCGCAGTGCCCGCGCCATTCACCCGATTCAACCGTCACTAGGGGAGGTAGCAACGTGAATATCAATCTCACGCTGCTCGGTCAGATGATCACCTTCGCCGGGTTGGTGTGGGTCACCATGAGATATGTGTGGCCCCCCATCATGAAGGCGATGGAGGAGCGTCAGAAGCAGATCGCTGACGGTCTGGCGGCCGCCGAGCGCGGCAAGCATGAACAGCAGCTTGCCGAGGAGAAGGCCAAGAAGGTCCTGCAGGAGGCCAAGCAGCAGGCGGCCGACATCGTGGCCAACGCCCAGAAGCGGGCCAACGAGATCGTGGAATCCTCCAAGGATACCGCGCGGCAGGAGAGCGAGCGGATCAAGGCATCCGCCGAGGCCGAGATCGAGCAGGACGCTGCCCGGGCCCGCGAGGAACTGCGCAAGCAGGTGGGCCGTCTGGCCGTCTCCGGTGCCGAGCGTATCCTGAAGAAGGAGATCGACGCCAAAGCCCACAATCAGGTGATCGATGACCTGGTGAGCCAGATCTAGGTGCGCGGCCATGTCTGAACAAACCACGGCTGCAAGGCCCTACGCCAAGGCGGTGTTCGAGGTCGCGAACGAGGCCGGTCAACTGGCCGAGTGGTCCGGGATGCTGGCATTCATGTCGGCAGTGGGCCGTGATCCCGGCATGCGCGATTTTCTCGACAATCCGCGGATCACGCGCGAGACCCGCGCCCAGGCCTTCATCCAGGTCTGCGAAAAGCGCATCGACGATGGCGGCCGCAATCTGCTGCGCCTGCTGGCGGAGAACGGGCGTCTGGTCCTGCTGCCCGAGATCGCTGACCTGTTCGAGGGATTGAAGGCCGAGGCGGAGAAGAAGGTGGAGGCCCGGGTGGTGTCCGCGCAGGAGGTGGATGCCCAGCAGAAGGAGGCCATCACCAAGGCGTTGAAGAAGCGTCTCGGTTGCGAGGTGGAGCTGAACTGCGAGGTGGATGATCGCCTCCTGGGGGGCGCCATCATCCGCGCGGGAGATCTGGTCATCGATGGCTCGGTCCGAGGGCGCCTGGGGCGCCTGGCCAGCAGTCTGAGCCGCTAAGAGGATTCGAGCTAAGAGGATTTCGAACTATGCAACTCAACCCGTCTGAAATCAGTGAGCTGATCAGTCAGCGCATCAAGAGCTACGAACCGGCCGCCGAAACGCGCACCGAGGGCACCGTGGTCAGCCTCTCCGACGGCATCGTGCGTCTGCACGGGCTGGCGGACGTCATGCAGGGCGAGATGATCGAGTTCCCCGGCGACACCTACGGCCTCGCCCTGAACCTGGAGCGGGACTCCGTGGGGGCCGTGATCCTGGGGGATTACAAGCACATCACGGAGGGCGACACCGTCAAGTGCACCGGACGCATCCTGGAGGTGCCGGTGGGCGAGGCCCTGCTGGGCCGCGTGGTCAACTCCCTGGGCATGGCCGTGGATGGCAAGGGGGCCATCGAGGCCGACGGTACCGCCCCCATCGAGAAGATCGCCCCGGGGGTGATCGAGCGTCAGTCCGTGGACCAGCCCGTGCAGACCGGCCTCAAGGCGGTGGACGCCATGGTCCCGGTGGGCCGTGGCCAGCGTGAGCTGATCATCGGTGACCGTCAGACCGGTAAGACCGCCCTGGCTGTGGATGCCATCATCAACCAGAAGGGTACCGGGGTGAAGTGCATCTACGTGGCGGTGGGGCAGAAGGCCTCCTCCGTCGCCAACGTGGTGAGCAAGCTGGAAGAGCACGGCGCCATGGAGCACACCATCGTCGTGGCCGCCACCGCCGCCGAATCCGCCGCCATGCAGTACATCGCCCCCTACGCCGGCTGCGCCATGGGTGAGTATTTCCGTGACCGCGGTCAGGACGCCCTGATCGTCTTTGACGACCTCACCAAGCAGGCCTGGGCCTACCGTCAGGTCTCCCTGCTGCTGCGTCGCCCGCCGGGGCGTGAGGCCTATCCGGGGGATGTCTTCTACCTGCACTCGCGTCTGCTGGAGCGGGCCTCCCGCGTCAACACCGATTACGTGGAGCAGTTCACGGATGGCAAGGTGAAGGGGCAGACCGGTTCCCTGACGGCCCTGCCGATCATCGAGACCCAGGCCGGCGACGTCTCCGCCTTCGTGCCCACTAACGTGATCTCCATCACCGACGGCCAGATCTTCCTGGAGACCGACCTGTTCAATTCGGGTATCCGTCCGGCCATCAACGCCGGCCTGTCGGTGTCCCGTGTGGGGGGCTCGGCCCAGACCAAGATCATCAAGAAGCTGGGTGGTGGCGTGCGTCTGGCCCTGGCCCAGTACCGGGAACTGGCCGCATTCTCCCAGTTCGCCTCGGATCTGGACGAGGCCACCCGCCGGCAGCTGGAACGCGGGCAGCGCGTCATGGAGCTCATGAAGCAGAAGCAGTATGCCCCGCTCTCCATCGGCGAGATGGCCTTCTCCCTCTACGCCGCTGAGGAAGGGTACCTGGACGACGTCGAGGTGAAGAAGGTGGAGGATTTCGAGGCCGCCCTGCATGACTACCTGCGCTCGAGCCAGCGGGAACTGCTGGACAAGATCAACGAAACCGGCGATTTCGGGGACGACATCAAGTCCGGCATGAAGGCTGCCCTGGACGACTTCAAGGCAAACCACAGCTGGTAATCGGGGGCTGACTTATGGCAGGCGCAAAAGAGATCCGCGGCCAGATCAAGAGTATCAAGAATACTCAGAAGATCACCAAGGCCATGGAGATGGTGGCCGCCAGCAAGATGCGCAAGGCGCAGGACCGCATGCTGGAGACCCGTCCCTATGCCGAGAAGATCCGGCAGGTGATCGGGCACGTGGCGTTGGCCAACGCCGAGTACCCGCATCCCTACCTGATCGAGCGGGAGGCACACCGGGTGGGGATCATCGTCATCTCCACCGATCGGGGGCTGTGCGGGGGGCTGAACGTCAACCTCTTCAAGAAGACCGCACAGACCATGAAGGAATGGCAGTCGCAGGGTGCGGAGATCGATTTGTGCCTCGTGGGCAGCAAGGCTCAGCAGTTCTTCCGCCGCATGGGCGGAAACGTGGTGGCCAATGTGGGTAATCTGGGGGACAAGCCGCGCCTGAATGACCTCATCGGGCCCATCAAGGCCATGCTCAGCGCCTATGAAGAGGGCCGCATCGATCGGCTGATCCTGGTGGAGAACGAGTTCGTCAACACCATGACCCAGCGGCCCCGCGTCACCAAACTGCTGCCCGTGGAGCCCGCCGAGGAGCCCTCGCTGGAGCATCACTGGGACTATATCTATGAGCCGGACACGGCGCCTGTGCTGGACACGCTGCTGACCCGCTATATCGAGTCGGTGGTCTACCAGGCCGTCGTCGAGAACGTGGCCTGCGAGATGGCCGCCCGGATGGTGGCCATGAAGTCCGCCTCCGATAACGCGGGCGATCTCATCGATGAATTGCAACTGGTGTACAACAAGGCGCGCCAGGCCGCGATCACCCAGGAGATCTCCGAGATCGTCAGCGGTGCCGCGGCGGTCTGAGGCCGGCCCCGGTTCAAGATTTAGAGACTAGAGGATTATCAACATGAGTGCTGGAAACATCGTTGAAATTATCGGCGCGGTGGTGGACGTCGAGTTCCCCCGTGACGCCGTGCCCAAGGTCTACGATGCCCTCATGGTGGAGGAGGTCGGCCTCACCCTGGAAGTACAGCAGCAGCTGGGTGATGGTGTCGTGCGCACCATCGCCATGGGGTCATCCGACGGACTGCGCCGGGGCATCCAGGTGTCCAACACCGGCAAGCCCATCTCCGTGCCGGTGGGCAAGGCCACCCTGGGCCGCATCATGGACGTGCTGGGCAAGCCGGTGGACAACGCCGGCGACGTGAAGTCCGAACAGACCTGGTCCATCCACCGTGAGCCGCCGAGCTACGAGGAGCAGGCGGGCTCCACCGAGCTGCTGGAGACGGGCATCAAGGTCATCGACCTGCTCTGCCCCTTCGCCAAGGGCGGCAAGGTGGGCCTGTTCGGCGGCGCCGGTGTGGGCAAGACCGTGAACATGATGGAGCTGATCCGCAACATCGCCATGGAACACTCCGGCTATTCCGTGTTCGCCGGCGTGGGGGAGCGTACCCGTGAGGGGAACGACTTCTACCATGAGATGAAGGACTCCAACGTCCTGGACAAGGTGGCCCTGGTCTACGGCCAGATGAACGAGCCGCCGGGCAACCGCCTGCGTGTGGCCCTCACCGGTCTGACCATGGCGGAGTACTTCCGCGACGAGGGCCGTGATGTCCTGATGTTCATCGACAACATCTACCGCTACACCCTGGCCGGCACCGAGGTATCCGCCCTGTTGGGCCGCATGCCCTCCGCGGTGGGCTACCAGCCGACCCTGGCGGAGGAGATGGGCATGCTCCAGGAGCGCATCACCTCCACCAAGAAGGGCTCCATCACCTCCGTTCAGGCCGTGTACGTGCCCGCGGACGACCTTACCGACCCGTCCCCGGCCACCACCTTCGCCCACCTGGACGCCACTGTGGTGCTGTCCCGTCAGATCGCCGAGCTGGGGATCTACCCGGCGGTGGATCCGCTGGACTCCACGTCCCGCCAGCTGGACCCGCTGGTCATCGGGCAGGAGCACTACGACACCGCCCGCTCCGTGCAGAACACCCTGCAGCGCTATAAGGAGCTCAAGGACATCATCGCCATCCTCGGGATGGACGAGCTCTCCGAAGAGGACAAGCTGGTGGTCTCCCGGGCGCGCAAGATCCAGCGTTACCTGTCCCAGCCCTTCTTCGTGGCCGAGGTGTTCACCGGCGCGCCCGGCAAGTACGTGTCCCTGAAGGACACCATCCGGGGTTTCCAGGGGATCGTCAACGGCGAGTACGATCACCTCCCCGAGCAGGCCTTCTACATGGTGGGTGCCATCGAGGAAGCCGTCGAGAAGGCCGAAAAGCTCAACAAGTAACCGGGGGCACGAATGTCCATGACGTTTCACGTCGATATCGTGAGTGCGGAGGAGTCCATCTTCTCCGGCACCGCCCACATGCTGGTGGCACCTGCGGAACACGGCGAGGTGGGCATCCTGCCCCGCCATTCCCAGTACGTGACCCTGCTCAAGCCGGGGGAGGTGCGTCTCAAGATCTCCGATTCCGGGGAGGAGCAGAACATCTACATCTCCGGCGGCGTGCTGGAGGTGCAGCCCCATGTGGTGACGGTGCTGGCGGACACGGCCATCCGCGCCAAGGACCTGGACGAGGCCGAGGCCCTGGAGGCCAAGCGCCGCGCCGAGGATGCCCTGGCCAACCAGAAGGCGGACTTCGACTATGCCCGGGCCCAGTCCGAGCTGGCCGAGGCCGCGGCGCGGCTGCGCATGATCCAGAAGCTGCGCCGTTCGTCCAGTCAGCAGTGAAGCCGCTGCCCCACGGGCTGCAACGACCACGGCAAGGGCCCGGCTGCATGGCATCCGGGCCCTTTTCACGTCGGCTCGTGCAAGACACGATCCCCGGTCAGGGCCCTCCATGGAACCGATGCAGGACACCCAGGTGAACCGCCCCACCACCGTCATCATCCTCGCCGCCGGACAGGGCACGCGGATGCGTTCCCGTCATCCCAAGGTGCTCCATCCCCTGGGGGGACGCCCCTTGCTGGCCCATGTCATCGACACCGCGCGTGCCCTGGCGCCGGACCGCATCCTCGTGGTGCACGGCCATGGCGGCGGTGCGGTACGGTCCGCCCTGGCCGACGCCCCCGTCACCTGGGTGGAGCAGCGCGAGCAACTGGGCACCGGCCATGCCGTGGCCCAGGCCCTGCCGGAGGCCGGGCCGCAGGACCGCATCCTGGTGCTCTACGGCGATGTCCCCCTGGTGGGGGTCGAGGCCCTGAAGGCCCTGCTGGACGCGCTGGAGGGACACGACCTGGCGATCCAGTCCATGCGGCTGGCGGACCCGGCCGGCTACGGGCGCATCCTGCGGGACACGGCGGGCCGCCCGCTGGGCATCGTGGAACAGAAGGACGCCACGGCGGCGCAGCGGGCCATCGATGAGGTGAATACCGGCTTCCTGGCGGCCCGGGGAGAGCGCCTGGCCCCCTGGCTCCGCCAGGTGGACCGCAACAATGCCCAGGGGGAGTACTACCTCACCGACTGCCTCGCTCTGGCGGTCTCCGAGGGGGCCGCGGTGACCGCCGTGATGACCGGGGACCCGGAGCAGTTCATGGGGGTGAACGACCGGGTGCAGCTGGCCCGGTTGGAGCGTATCCATCAGCGGCGGCGGGCCGAAGACCTGATGCGGGCCGGGGTCACGGTGCTGGACCCGGCGCGGCTGGACATCCGCGGTCACGTGGAGGCGGCCCGGGACGTGGTCCTGGACGTGAACGTGGTGCTGGAGGGGGAGGTGACCCTGGAGGAGGGGGTCCGGGTGGGGCCCCACTGCTGCCTGCGGGACTGCCACATCGGGGCCGATGCCGTCATCCAGGCCCACAGCGTCCTCGAGGGGGCCCGGGTGGGCCCCGGTGCCCGCATCGGGCCCTTCGCCCGCCTGCGCCCCGGCGCGGTGCTGGAGGCGGAGGTGCATGTGGGCAACTTCGTCGAGGTGAAGCAGAGCCGGGTGGGGGAGGGCTCCAAGATCAACCACCTGAGCTACGTGGGGGACGCCCGGGTGGGGCGCGGCGTCAACATCGGGGCCGGCACCATCACCTGCAACTACGATGGCGCGGAGAAGCACCTCACGGTGATCGATGACCGGGCCTTCATCGGTTCCAACACCGCCCTGGTGGCCCCGGTGACCGTGGGCGAGGACGCCACCATCGGTGCCGGCTCCGTCATCCGCCACGACGCCCCCGCCGGGCGGCTCACCCTCTCCCGGGCCGGGCAGCAGACCCGCGAGGACTGGCAGCGCCCGGTGAAGAAGACCGGCCCGGCCGATTAAGGCCCCCTCCCATCAGCACGGAAACACGCCATTGGACCGCGACGCCTACATCCGCAGCCTGCGCGAGGACATCGTCTT
This sequence comes from Ectothiorhodospira sp., assembly GCA_046546415.1. Taxonomy (GTDB): domain Bacteria; phylum Pseudomonadota; class Gammaproteobacteria; order Ectothiorhodospirales; family Ectothiorhodospiraceae; genus Ectothiorhodospira. The sequence goes on along the minus strand of JBKGXY010000052.1, from coordinate 3,801 downwards.
CGGTGACCGGCTGCGGGATCAATCCCTGACCTTCCACACCACCTGGGGCCTGTTCTCCCCCCGTGGGATCGATGCCGGCACCCGTCTGCTCCTGGACCATGTACAGGTGAACCCCGACGACGATTGCTTCGACCTGGGCTGCGGCTATGGCCCCATCGGCCTGACCCTGGCCCGTCTGGCCCCCGGGGGACGCACCTGCCTGGTGGACAAGGACTTCGTCGCCGTGGACTACGCCGCCCTCAACGCCCGCCTCAACGGCATCGACAACGTGGACTGCATGCTGAGCAACGGCTTCTCCCATGCCGGGGAACGGCGTTTCCATCTGATCACCTCCAACCTCCCCGCCAAGGTGGGCAAGGAGATGCTCTACCTCTATCTGTACGATGCCCTGGCGCGCCTGCACCCCGGCGGGCGCCTCTACGTGGTCACCATCACCGGACTGCGGCGCTTCATCGAGCGGGCCTTCAAGGAGGTCTTCGGCAACTACGACAAGGTGAAACAGGGTCGGGATTACACGGTGGCCATGGCCCGGCGGGAGGATTGACCCCCTCCCGGGTTAAAATTCCCTCCGGCATGGGTTACATTGCCCGTACCACCCAAGGAATCATACAGACCCCCGAACCCCGGCATCCCCACCCGGGCGCCCCCCCGCGCGGACGGGGCCGGGCCCGGTGGACCGTGTCCGGGACCCGATGCCCGGGAACGTGCAGCGGCGCCCCGGGGCATGACCATTACAAGAGGCCCGAACCATGGAAAAAGCCGATCTGATCGCACCGTCCATCCTCTCCGCCGATTTCGCCCGTCTGGGGGAGGAGGTCTCCCAGGTGCTGGCCGCCGGCGCCGACATCGTCCACTTCGATGTCATGGACAACCACTACGTCCCCAACCTGACCATCGGCCCCCTGGTGTGCGAGGCCCTGCGCAAGCACGGGGTCACCGCTCCCATCGACGTGCACCTGATGGTCAAGCCCGTGGACCGCATCATCCCGGATTTCGCCAAGGCCGGTGCCGACTACATCACCTTCCACCCCGAGGCCTCCGATCACATCGACCGCACCCTGCAGCTCATCCGTGCCGAGGGCTGCAAGTCCGGCCTGGTGTTCAATCCGGCCACGCCCCTGTCCTACCTGGACTACGTGATGGACAAGGTGGACATGGTCCTGCTCATGTCGGTGAACCCGGGCTTCGGGGGTCAGAGCTTCATCCCCGCCACCCTGGACAAGCTGCGGGAGGCCCGCCGGCGCATCGATGCCTCCGGCCTGGACATCCGCCTGGAGATCGACGGCGGGGTGAAGGTGGACAACATCGCCGAGATCAAGGCCGCCGGCGCAGACACCTTCGTGGCCGGTTCCGCCATCTTCAGCGCCGGCCGGGACGAGGATCCCAACCGCTACGACAGCGTCCTCCGTGCCCTGCGCGGCGAGCTGGCCAAGGGGGCTTGAGCCCGCGCCACCGAGAACGATGATGACCCTCCCGCGACCCAAGATGCTCCTCATGGACCTGGACGGCACCCTGGTGGACAGCGTGCCCGACCTCACGGATTGCGTCGACGGGATGATGGAGGCCCTGGGGATGCCCCCCTGTGGCGAGGGCAAGGTCCGCCTCTGGGTGGGCAACGGTGTGGAGCGCCTGGTGGAACGGGCCCTGGCAGGGGACATGGAGGGGAAGGTGGAACCGGGGCTGCGGGAGCGGGGCATGGCCCGGTTCCTCGACTGTTATCGCGAACGCCACGCCGTCCGGAGCCGGGTCTATCCGGGGGTGCACGAGGGGCTGGATGCCCTGAAGGGACAGTTTGCCATGGGCTGCGTCACCAACAAGCCGGCCCGTTTCACCGCCCCGCTGCCGCGGGCCATGGGGCTGGATGGCTATTTTGAAGTGGTGGTGGCCGGTGATACCCTGACCCGGAAAAAGCCCGATCCCGCCCCGCTCCTGTATGCCGCCCGGCGATTCGACGTGGCCCCCGGCGACGCCCTCATGGTGGGGGACTCCCGCAGCGATGTGGAGGCGGCCCGCGCCGCGGGATTCGGCATCGTCTGCGTCAGCTATGGCTACAACCACGGCACCGACATCCGCGAGCACCGGCCCGACGCGGTCATCGACCGCCTCACCCAGCTGCCGGATCTGCTCGCCCCGCAGGCCCCCTGACCCATCGTCCCCGATACGCTGCCCGTGACACACCGCCCATGACCCCAGAGACCTTCGACCGCCTGGTCGCCCAGGGCTACAACCGCATCCCCGTGGTGCGGGAGATCCTGGCCGATCTGGACACCCCCCTGAGCGTCTACATGAAGCTGGCCGGCAGGCCCTATTCCTACCTGCTGGAATCGGTGCAGGGGGGCGAGAAGTGGGGGCGCTATTCCTTCATCGGCCTGCCGGCCCGGCAGGTGGTGCGGGTGCAGGGCCGGGAGGTGTGCCTCGAAGAGGACGGCCGGGTGGTGGAACAGGCCCGGGTGGAGGATCCGCTGGAATGGCTGGAGGCCTTCCGCGCCCGCTTCCGCGTCCCCGACCTGCCCCACCTGCCACGCTTCAGCGGAGGGCTGGTGGGCTACTTCGGCTACGACACCATCCGTTATATCGAACCCCGCCTGGCGGACGGGGACAAGCCCGATCCCCTGGGCGTGCCCGACATCCTGCTCATGGTCTCCGACGAGATGGTGGCCTATGACAACCTGGCCGGCCGGCTCTACCTGGTGGTCCACGCCGCGCCCGATGGCTACGACAAGGCCCGGGAGCGCCTGGATGCCCTGGAGGCGGGCCTGCGCCGTCCCACCGAACTCCCCCCGGCCGAGGCCACCACCCGCCGGGTGGACGAGACCGACTTCATCTCCGGGTTCACCGAGGCGGGCTTCCAGTCCGCGGTGGAGCGCTGCAAGCGCTACATCCTCGACGGCGACGTGATGCAGGTGGTGCTCTCCCAGCGCCTGTCCATCCCCTACCACGCCCGGCCCCTGGACCTCTACCGGGCCCTGCGCAGCCTCAACCCCTCCCCCTACATGTTCTACCTGGACCTGGGGGACCATCACGTGGTGGGTTCCTCGCCGGAGATCCTGGTGCGCCTGGAGGACGACATCGTCACCGTGCGCCCCATCGCCGGCACCCGCCCCCGGGGCGGGGACGAGGCCGCCGACCTGGCCCTGGAGCGGGAACTGCTGGCCGACCCCAAGGAACTCGCCGAGCACCTCATGCTCATCGACCTGGGGCGCAACGACGCCGGCCGGGTCTCGCAGATCGGCAGCGTGCGCCTCACCGACCGCATGGTGGTGGAACGCTACTCCCACGTCATGCACATCGTCTCCAACGTCATCGGGGAACTGCGCCCGGGTCTGGGGGCCATGGACGTGCTGCGCGCCACCTTCCCCGCCGGCACCGTCAGCGGTGCCCCCAAGATCCGGGCCATGGAGATCATCGACGAACTGGAGCCGGTGAAACGGGGCATCTACTCCGGCGCCGTGGGCTACTGGTCCTGGCAGGGCAACATGGACACCGCCATCGCCATCCGTACCGCCGTCATCAAGGACCGCACCCTGCATATCCAGGCCGGGGCCGGCATCGTCCACGACTCGGTGCCGGAGAGCGAATGGGCCGAGACCATGAACAAGGGCCGCGCCATCTTCCGCGCCGTGGCCATGGCCGAGGCGGGCCTGGAAGTGGCCGGCCGGGACCGGAGGTAATTCTCAGCATCTCTGTAAAGCGTCCCCCGGCCCGGTCCCCCGGAGGCGGGTGTCGATCGCAGGGATGGGATCGTCAAGCCTCCAGGGAAGGATCCACGGCGTCCCGCCGCAGGGGGCCCGGGCCGGGGGA
>JBKGXY010000051.1:0-15535 GCA_046546415.1 Ectothiorhodospira sp. | reverse complement strand
CGCAGGAAGCGCAGCGGTGGGTTCGTCACCGTCACCAGGAACTGGGAGATGGGGTTGTAGAAATCCGCCCGGGACAGGGCCAGCAGGGTGCGCAGGAGCACGGCTAGGATGTACAGGCTGAATAGGGTGCCGATCAGGAAGACGGCTGCGTTCTGAAAGGCTTGTGACATGAAGGTTCCTCAGTCCCGACCCAATTGGTCGGCCAGTTCTCGGGATCGATTGCGTGCGGCGGTCATGGCCCGTTGCATCAGGTCGCGCAGGCCGCCGGATTCCAGCACGGCCAGGGCCTGTTCGGTGGTGCCCCCCGGGGAGGTGACCCGGGTGCGCAGGGTGGCGGCGTCCTCGTCCGATTCCAGGGCCAGCTTGGCGGCGCCGAAGACGGTCTGCAGGGCCAGCAGACGGGCGGTCTCCCGGGGCAGTCCCAGGTCCACCCCGGCGTTCTCCATGGCCTCGATGAGCAAAAAACCATAGGCGGGGCCGCTGCCGGAGAGGGCGGTGACCGCGTCCAGCTGGTCTTCGTCGTCGAGCCAGACGGTGAGACCCACGGCCCGCAGAAGGGATTCCGCCAGGTCCCGCTGGTCGCCGGTCACCTGCGCGTTGGCCACCAGGGCCGTGGCCCCGCTGCCCACCAGTGCGGGGGTGTTGGGCATGCAGCGTACCAGCGGCAGCCCGCCCCCCAGCCAGCGGTCGATATCGGTGCCGCGCACCCCGGCGGCGATGGATACCACCAGGGGGCTGCGGGCCTGCACCGCCGGGGACAGGGCGCGGCACACCGCTCCAAGCACCTGGGGCTTGACCGCCAGCACCACCACGTCGGCGTGGGCCACGGCGGTGTCGTTGTCCTCCACCGTATGGATCCCCGGCCAGCGCCGGTTGATCTCCCCGCGTTGCTGCGGGTCGGGGTCCGCGGCCCAGAGGGCCTCCGGGTTCCAGCCATCCGTCACCAGCCCGCCCAGGAGGCTGCGGGCCATGTTGCCGGCGCCGATGAAGGCGATGGTCTCGTTCATGGGAGGACCTGCCGATTGCACTTGGGATGTGAGCCCATGGTACTAAGGAGCCCCGTTCCAAGGCCATCCCTTCCGGTCCGGGGTTCAGTCCCTGGGGGGCCGGGCACCGAACAGGGCCGTGCCGATGCGCACGATGGTGGCCCCCTCCGCCACCGCCGCCTCCAGGTCGGCGCTCATGCCCATGGAGAGGGTGTCCAGGGGGTGTCCGCGGCGGATCAGGTCCTCCTGCAGGGCGCGCAGGCGGGCGAAGCCGCGGCGCTGGAGATCGAAATCCTCACAGGGGGCGGGGAGGGTCATGAGGCCCCGCAGCCGCAGTTGCCCGAGCCCGGCCACCTGTTCGGCCAGGGCGGGGAGGTCCGCCGGCGCCACCCCGGCCTTGGTGTCCTCACCGCTGATGTTCACCTGCAGGCAGACCTGGAGCGGTCCGCGCTGCGGTGGGCGCTGGGCGTCCAGACGCCGGGCGATGCGCTCCCGGTCCAGGGAGTGGACCCAGTCCGCCATCTCGGCGATGAGGCGGGTCTTGTTGCCCTGCACGGGGCCGATGAAATGCCATTCCGGGCCGCTACCGGCCAGGCGCGGGGACTTCTCCGCCAGTTCCGAGGCGTAGTTCTCGCCGAAGGCCCGCTGCCCGCAGGCCAGGGCCTCCAGGATGTCTTCAGCGGGTCGGGTCTTGCTCACCGCCAGCAGCCGGACCGCTCCCGGGTCCCGCCCGTGACGGTGGGCGGCCTCCGCTATCCGGTCCTGAATGCCTCGTATTCGGTCGCACATGGGGATCATGGCCCTATGCTATAGTCGACCACAGCCTGAGTCACCTGCCCGCCCGTGCCGGACGGGGGCGGATCACCCGAGGAATCTCCAGGGGGTCGGATGGATATCACCCAGTTGCTGGCGTTCAGCGTGAAGAACGGCGCCTCGGACCTGCATCTCTCCGCGGGCCTGCCGCCCATGATCCGGGTGGACGGGGACGTACGCCGGATCAACGTGCCGCCCATGGAACACAAGCAGGTCCATGGGATGGTCTACGACATCATGAACGACAAGCAGCGCAAGGATTTCGAGGAGTTCATGGAGACGGACTTCTCCTTCGAGATCCCGGGACTCGCGCGCTTTCGCGTCAACGCCTTCAACCACAACCGCGGGGCGGGGGCGGTGTTTCGCACCATCCCCAGCAAGATCCTCACCCTGGCGGATCTGGACTGTCCCAAGATCTTCGAGAAGATCGCCGAGTATCCCCGGGGCATCGTCCTGGTCACGGGGCCCACGGGTTCGGGCAAGTCCACCACCCTGGCGGCCATGGTCGACCACAAGAACAACAACGAGTACGGGCATATCCTCACGGTGGAGGACCCCATCGAGTTCGTCCACGAGTCCAGGAAGTGCCTGGTGAACCAGCGGGAGGTGCACCGGGACACCCTGGGTTTCAACGAGGCCCTGCGCTCGGCCCTGCGCGAGGACCCGGACACCATCCTGGTGGGGGAGATGCGGGACCTGGAGACCATCCGCCTGGCCCTCACCGCCGCCGAGACGGGGCACCTGGTCTTTGGCACCCTGCACACCAGCTCCGCCGCCAAGACCATCGACCGCATCGTGGATGTCTTCCCGGCGGCGGAGAAGGACATGGTCCGGGCCATGCTGTCGGAATCCCTGCGGGCGGTCATCTCCCAGACCCTGCTCAAGCGCATCGGCGGTGGCCGCTGCGCCGCCCACGAGATCATGCTGGGCACCCCGGCCGTGCGCAACCTGATCCGCGAGAACAAGATCGCGCAGATGTATTCCGCCATCCAGACCAGCCAGGGGGTGGGGATGCAGACCCTGGACCAGGGGCTCAAGGAGATGCTCCAGCGGGGCCAGGTGAGCCGGGAGGAGGCCCGGCGCAAGGCCGCCAATCCGGACGGGCTCTAGGCCGGTTCCGGGACCCGGGGGCGGATGGGTCCGCGCGCCCCCCTTGAGACCCCCTTCGAGAGGATCACCATGGATCGCGACAAGGCCATACGCTTCATGCACGACCTGCTCAGGACCATGCTGAGCAAGAAGGGGTCGGACCTGTTCATCACCGTGGGGGCGCCGCCCTCCATGAAGGTGGACGGCCGGATGACCCCGCTGACCAACCAGGCCCTGTCCCCGGCCCATACGCAGGTGCTGGTGCGTTCCATCATGAACGATCGCCAGGCGGCGGAGTTCGAGCGGGCCCAGGAGTGCAACTTCGCCATCAGCCTGCCCGGCATCTCCCGGTTTCGCGTCAACGCCTTCACCCAGCGGGGCAGTGCCGGCATGGTGCTGCGGGTGATCACCGCCCAGATCCCCGCCATGGGGGATCTGGGCCTGCCGCCCCAGCTCGAGGAGGTGGCCATGACCAGCCGGGGCCTGGTGATCTTCGTGGGGGGCACCGGTTCGGGCAAGTCCACCTCCCTGGCCGCCATGGTGGGCCACCGCAACCACAACAGCTACGGCCACATCGTCACCATCGAGGACCCCATCGAGTTCGTCCACGACCATGGTCACTGCCTGGTGACCCAGCGTGAGGTGGGGGTGGACACGGAGAGCTACGAGGTGGCCCTGAAGAACACCCTGCGCCAGGCCCCGGACGTGATCCTCATCGGCGAGATCCGCGACCGGGAGACCATGGATTACGCCATCGCCTTCGCCGAGACGGGCCATCTCTGCCTGAGCACCCTGCACGCCAACAGCACCAACCAGGCCCTGGACCGCATCATCAACTTCTTCCCCGAGGAGCGGCGCCAGCAGCTGTTGATGGATCTGTCCCTGAACCTCAAGGCGGTGATCTCCCAGCGCCTCATCCCACGGGTCGGCGGCAAGGGGCGGGTGCCCGCCGTGGAGGTCATGCTCAACACCCCGCTCATGTCGGACCTGGTCTTCAAGGGGGAGATCCACCAGATGAAGGAACTCATGGCCAAATCCAACGAGGCGGGGATGCAGACCTTCGACCAGGCCCTGTTCCATCTCTATGAGGCCGGCGAGATCACCTACGAGGATGCCCTGCGCCATGCCGACTCCGTGAACGACCTGCGCCTGCGCATCAAGCTGGACAGCCAGCGCGGCGAGGAGAGCGGCCTGATGGATGATGCCGACGGGCTGAAGATGGAAGAGACCCCGGAGGAATCGGGGATGAGGGGCTAGGCGGACATGCTGCTGCAACCCTATCTGAAACTGATGGCCCAGAAGAACGCCTCGGATCTGTTCTTCACCACCGGGGCGCCCGCCTGCGTCAAGATCGAGGGGGAGGTGCGCCCCATCAGCCGCCAGGCCCTCCAGCCCGGGGCCGTGCAGGAACTGGCCTATGACGTCATGGACGAGCGTCAGGTGGCCGCCTTCGAGCGGGACAAGGAGATGAACCTGGGCCTCTCCGTGGAGGGCCTGGGGCGGTTTCGCATCAACGTCTACGTGCAGCGCGGCGAGGTCTCCATGGTGATCCGCTTCATCAAGAGCGAGATCCCCACCCTGGAGCAGCTGAACCTGCCTTCGGTACTCGAGGAGCTGGCCCTGCACGACAACGGCCTGGTGCTGGTGGTGGGCTCCACCGGCTGCGGCAAGTCCACCACCCTGGCCTCCATGATCGACCACCGCAACGGCTGCCGCACGGGTCACATCCTCACCATCGAGGACCCCATCGAGTACAGCTTCACCCACAAGAAGTCCATCGTGGGCCAGCGGGAGGTGGGGCTGGACACCCTCTCCTACGACAACGCCCTGCGGGAGGCCATGCGTGAGGCGCCGGACATGATCATGATCGGCGAGGTGCGCGACCTGAACACCATGAAGGCCGCCATCGCCTACGCCGACACCGGCCACCTGGCCCTGACCACCCTGCACGCCGTGAACGCCAACCAGGCCCTGGACCGCATCATCAACTTCTTCCCGCCGGAGGCCAAGCAGCAGGTGCTCATGGACCTCTCCCTGAACCTGAGGGGGATCGTCTCCCAGCGCCTGGTGCTGGGCAAGGACGGCAGCCGTCTTCCCGCCGTGGAGGTGCTCGTCAACACCGCTTATATCGCCGAGCTGATCCGCAAGGGGGAGATCGGCGAGATCAAGGCGGTGATGGAGAAGGGGGCCTCCGTGGGCATGCAGACCTTCGATCAGTCCCTCTTCGAGCTCTACAAGTCCGGCCGGGTCAACCTGCCCGAGGCCCTGGCCAAGGCCGACTCCCGCGGCGACCTGGAGTGGCGCATCCACTTCGGCGGCGGCGTGCGCAGCCTCCAGCGCAAGGACGAGGACCTGGAGTTGCCCAGCGGCGATTTCTCCGCCGGCCGGGGCTTCAGCGACGGTCGCGAAGGCTTCGACGAGGAACTCCGCCCCCTGGAAGACCCGAAGGAAGATCCCCCTCCGGGTAGCTGATCCTGCGGCCTCCCGCCCCCGGCGCCCGCGCCGGAACTTGTCTCTCCCTGCGTGGTCCCTTGCGGCAGTGGCCGTGACCCGCGTCCCGGGGATCCGGTCCCCTACTCCCCGGATGCCGGGCCGGCAGAGATCCACCCCAATCACCGGAGAGCAGAATGACGTATCCTATCCCAGCGATGCGCCGCCTGCTGGCGTGCCTGATCCTCGGCGTGCTGGTGCTGCACGCCCCCGGCGTGGTGGCCCAGACGTTCCCAGCCGGATCCTCCGAAGAGAAGCCCACCCTGGCCCCTGTCGTCCGGAAGGCCCAGCCGGCGGTGGTGAACGTCTCCACCGTCCAACAGATCGAGCAGGCCCAGCATCCCCTCTTCCAGGATCCCTTCTTCCGGCGGTTCTTCGAGTTGCCCGACCTGCCGCAGCGGCGGCAGAACAGCCTTGGTTCCGGGGTCATCATCGATGCCGATAAGGGCTACATCCTCACCAACCACCATGTGATCGCCCAGGCCGACGAGGTCTCCGTTACCCTCAAGGACGGCCGGGAGTTCAAGGCCCGCCAGGTGGGCAGCGATCCCGAGACGGACATCGCCGTGCTGCGCATCGATGCATCGGATCTCACCGAACTCCCCCTGGGGGAGATGGACGGCCTGGAGGTGGGGGACCTGGTGATCGCCATCGGCAACCCCTTCGGTCTCGGCCACACCGTCACCTCGGGTATCGTCAGCGCCCTGGGGCGTACCGGCCTGGGCATCGAGGGCTACGAGGACTTCATCCAGACCGACGCCTCCATCAACCCCGGCAACTCCGGCGGCGCCCTCATCGACTGGAAGGGACGCCTGGTGGGGCTGAACACCGCCATCGTCGGCCCCAACGGGGGCAACGTGGGCATCGGCTTCGCCATCCCCGTGGACATGGTCAAGGCCCTCTCCCGGCAGATCATCGAGCACGGCCAGGTGCGCCGGGGGCGGCTCGGGGTGTACATCCAGGACGTCACCCCCAGGCTGGCCGAGGCCCTGGAACTGGAAGAGGCCCACGGGGCGCTCATCGCCCGCGTGATGCCCGGTTCCCCCGTTGAGAAGGCGGGCCTGAAGGAGGGGGACGTGGTGGTCTCCGTGCAGGACAAGGCGGTGAAGGACGCCGCCGATCTGCGCAACCGCATCGGTCTGCTGTCCCCGGACCAGAAGATCGACATCGGCTACCTGCGCGACGGGGAATCCCGCTCCGCCCGCGTCACCCTGGGGGGCGATCAGGAGGTGGTGGAAGCCGACAACGGCCGCTGGCAGCACCGGGCCCTGCCCGGGGCCTGGTTGACCTCCCTCCCGGGGGATCACCCCCTGGGGGGCCGCGTGGACGGGATCCTGGTGGACCGGGTGGAGCCGCGCAGCCCCGCCGCCGGGGCCGGACTGCGCCGGGGGGATGTCATCGATCAGATCCAGCGCACCCCCGTGGCGGACCGCGACGAGGCCCGCCGCGTACTGGATGCCGTCCGCGGCGAGGTCCTGCTGCGGGTGCTGCGCGGGCGCAGCGCCCTGTTCCTGGTGGTGCGGCCGGGGGATTGAGGCACACCAGGGGGCGGCTGCAGGGCTGCCCCCTACTGCCTACTGCGCGCTGAAGACCGCCCGGGCGTCGAACACGGGGCCGTCCACGCACACCCGCTGCATGGTCGGTCCCCGGTCCGTGGCCACCTCCACCACGCAGCCGGCACAGCCCCCCACTGCACAGGCCATGTACTCCTCCAGGGAGACCTGGCAGGGGAGGTGGTATTCCCGGGCCAGGGCGGCGCTGGCGGCCAGCATGGGGTGCGGGCCGCAGGCGTAGACCTGCACCCGATCCCGCTCCCCGGGGGGCAGGGCCTCCAGCCAGAGGCGGGCCAGGTCGGTGACATGGCCCACGTGACAGCCGGGCAGACCTGCGCCACTGGTCAGCCGGGAGGGCACGCCCCAGTCCTCCAGCAGGGGCAGGGCGGCGATCACCCCCTCGGGGATCCCGGGCACGAGGATGCGGGAGGGTACGGGGGTGAAGGGGAAGGGCACCTCCGAGCCCAGGAGGACGAAGGGTTCGGCCACCGGATCCCGGCGCAGGGCCTCGGCCAGGAAGATCATGGGGGGCATGCCCACCCCGCCCCCCAGCAGCAGGGCCCGGGGGCGGTCGCCATGGGGCGGGTCGAAGGCGCGGCCGATGGGCCCCAGGAGGCCGATCCGTTCCCCCTCCCGGCGCCGGGCCAGCAGGCGCGTGCCCCGGCCCACGGCCTTGTAGAGCAGTTCCACCCAGCCGGCCCGGGGGTCGGTGCGCAGGATGGAGATGGGCCGGCGCAGGGGCAGTTGGGGATCACAGGTCAGATGGACGAACTGTCCGGGCCGGGCCCGTCCGGCGCACTGGGGGGCCTGCAGGCGCAGGATGTACTGATCCCCCGGATGGGCCGTGTGGGCCAGGATGGGGGCCTCTTCTGTGAAGATGGTGCCGCGATGGGGCTTGTTCATGGTGTTGTCTTCGCAAGCGGTCTGGGAACGGGGCGGCGGATGGTCGGTCCGGGGCTACTCCCGGCCGGCGGTCTCGTGGATGACGCGCCCGCTGGCGAGGGTGTGGGTGACGCGCCCACGGAAGCGCCAGTGCAGGAAGGGGCTGTTCTGGCCCGCGCTGTACCAGCGCTCCGCCGCCGGGGTGTAGGGGCGCTCCGGGTCCACCAGGATCAGGTCCGCCCGGGTCCCCGGGGCCAGGGTGCCCAGGGGCATCCCGAGGATCTCCGCTGGGCCCCGGGTGATGCGGCGCACCGCCTCCAGCAGCGGCAGCACCCCCTCCTCCACCAGGCGCAGGGTCAGGGGCAGCAGGGTCTCCAGGGCGGAGAGGCCCGCGTCGGTGGCCGGGAAGGGAGCCAGCTTGGCGTCCGCCTCGTGGGGCTGGTGGTCCGAGCAGATGGCCTGGATGTGCCCCTCGGCCACGGCCCGGCGCAGACCGTCCCGGTCCGCCCGGGTGCGCAGCGGGGGCAGCACGTGACACAGGGCATTGAAGTCCTCCACGTCCGCCTCGGTGAGAAACAGCTGATGGGCGCAGACATCGGCGGTCACCGCCAGGCCGTCCGCTGCGGCCCGGGCCACCAGGGCGGCGCCCCGGGCCGTGGACAGGCGGCAGAGGTGGATGCGGGCCCCGGTCTGGGCCGCCAGGGCGAGGAGCAGCCCCAGGGCGGCGGTCTCCGCCGCCTCCGGGATGCCCGGCAGCCCCAGGCGGGTGGCGACACGGCCCTCGTGCACGCAGCCGGCCCCCGCCAGGGCGTGGTCGATGGGATGCAGGAACACGGTGAGGTCGTGGCTGGCGGCGTATTCCAGGGCCCGGCGCAGGAGCATGGGGCTCTCCACCGGGTGCAGGGCCTGGCTCATGCCCACGGCGCCGGCCCGCTTCAGGGCGGCCATGTCCGAGAGCTGACGCCCCTGGAGCCCGGCGGTGAGGGCCCCCAGGGGGTGCACGCGCACGCCGCAGGCCTGCTTGGCGCGGCGGTGGATCAGTTCGATCTGGGCCGGGGAGTCCACCGGAGGGTGGGTGTCCGGCGGGAAGATGAGGGTGGTGATGCCACCGCTGGCCGCGGCCCGGGTCTCCGAGGCGATGGTGGCCTTGTTCTCATCCCCCGGTTCGCGCAGGCGCGCCGCCAGATCCACCAGGCCCGGGAGCACCAGATGGCCCCGGGCGTCGATGCGCCGGTCCGGGGCGAATCCCTCCGGGGGGCGGTCCAGGGCCACCACCTCGCCCCCCTGGATGAACAGATCCGTCACCCGGTCCAGCCCCTGTGCCGGGTCCACCACCCGCCCCTGTTCGATCAGAAGCTTCATTGTGCCGCCCCCTGATGGACGCTGGCCCCGACGATCAGGGACATGACCGCCATGCGCACGGCGATGCCGTAGGTCACCTGCTCCAGGATCACCGAGCGGGGACCGTCGGCCACCCGGGAGTCGATCTCCACCCCGCGGTTGGCCGGCCCGGGGTGCATGACGATGGCATCGGGGGCGGCCAGGGCCAGGCGTTCCTCGTTCAGGCCCCAGAGCTGGAAGAACTCGTGTTCGGAGGGGAGCAGGCCGCTGTCCATGCGCTCGCGCTGCAGGCGCAGCATGATGATCACGTCCACGTCCTTGAGGCCGGCACGGATGTCGTGGAAGGGACGCACCCCCAGCGCCTCCACGTGGACGGGCAGCAGGGTCTTGGGACCGATCACCCGCACCTCGCCGGTGCCCAGCAGGTTCAGGGCCTGGATCTGGGAGCGGGCCACCCGGGAGTGGAGGATGTCGCCGACGATGGCCACCTTCAGGCGGGAGAAGTCCCCCTTGTGGCGGCGGATGGTGAACATATCCAGCAGGGCCTGGGTGGGGTGGGCATGGCGGCCGTCCCCGGCGTTGAGCACGCTCACATGGGGGGCCACGTGCCGGGCGATGAAGTGGGCGGCGCCGCTGTCGGCGTGGCGTACCACGAACATGTCCACGTACATGGCCTGCAGGTTGCGCAGGGTGTCCAGCAGGCTCTCCCCCTTCACCGTGGACGAGGTGCTGATATTGATGTTGAGCACGTCGGCGGAGAGTCGCTTGGCCGCCAGCTCGAAGGTGGTGCGGGTACGGGTGCTGGCCTCGAAGAAGAGGTTCATCACCGTCTTGCCCCGCAGCAGCGGCACCTTCTTCACCGTCTGGGCGTTCATCCCCACGAAGGACTCGGCGGTGTCCAGGATCTCGGTGACCAGCGCCGGGGAGAGCCCCTCGATGGTGAGCAGATGGCGCAGTTTGCCCTCGGGGGTGAACTGCATGGAGGGGGGCAGGGGCCCCGAGGGGCGCCCCGCGGCCGTTGCGGCGGCTTCCGGCTCGGTCATCGGGTGCGCTCCAGTCGGACGATTTCCAGGCGCAGCGGATCGGGGCCGCGCAGCTTCACCTGCTGCTCCGGTTCCAGATCCAGGTGTTCGCCCACCACCTGTGCCTGGATGGGCAACTCGCGGCCGTCCCGTTCCACCAGCACCGCCAGGGTGATGGAGGCCGGGCGGCCATAGTCGAAGATCTCGTTCATGGCGGCGCGCACGGTGCGCCCGGTGAACAGGACGTCGTCCACCAGGATGATGGGGCGATCCTCCACGCCGAAGGGGATGTGGGAGGGCTTCACCTCGGGGTGCACCCCGATGCGGCTGAAGTCGTCGCGGTAGAAGGAGATGTCCAGTTGTCCCAGGGGGGTGTCCAGCCCCAGCCGCCGCTGCAGCCGCTCCGCCACCCAGACCCCGCCGCTGTGGATGCCCACCAGGGCCGGTTCCCCCCCCTGGAGGGCCGGCAGCCGTTGCAGGGCCCCGGCCATGCGGTCCAGCAGGGTGTTCACGTGTTCGCTCATGCGGGATCTCCTCGGGAGAGCCATTGTTCCAGCAGGATCGCCGCCGCCAGGGCGTCGATGTCCTCCTTACGGATGGGGCGCCGTCGTCCGGTCTGCCGCGCCGTCCGGAGACGGGCCTCGGCCTCGGCGGAGGTGAACTGTTCGTCCACCCAGCGCACCGGCAGGCCGTAGCGGGCCCGCAGGCGGTCGGAGAAGGCCTGGATGCGTCGTGCCAGGGGATGTTCCGTGCCGTCCTCCGTCTGCGGCTGGCCCACCACCAGCAATTGCGGGCGCCAGTCGTCGATCAGTTGGCCCAGGCGCTCCCAGCGGGGCTTGCCGTTTTCGGCGGGCAGGGTCTCCAGGGGGGCGCTGGTGCCGGTGAGGACGTTGCCCACGGCCACGCCGATGCGCCGCTCCCCGTAATCCAGCCCGAGAACGGTCTCTACCTTCGTCCCGCGGGTCTGGACTCCCGCCTCAGGCATGTCCGCTCTGGCCGCTCAGCAGGGACAGGTCCACCCCCAGGCGCCCGGCGGCCGCCTGCCAGCGCCGGTCCGCCGGCTGGTGGAAGAGGATGTCGGTGTCCGCCTCGCAGGTGAGCCAGGCGTTGTCGCCGATCTCCTGTTCCAGTTGTCCTGCCCCCCACCCGGCATACCCCAGGGCCACCAGGTAGCGTGCCGGCCCGTCGCCGGCGGCCATGGCCTCCAGGATGTCCCGGGAGGTGGTCACCGAGACCTTCTCGCTCACCTGCATGGTGGAGGTCCAGTGCGGCCCGGTGGGGTGGAGGATGAATCCGCGGTCCGACTGTACCGGCCCGCCGTTGTAGACCGGCACCTGTTCCACCGGTGCCCGGGGGGTGATGTCCATGTGTTCCAGCACCGCCCCCAGGGTGAGGTCGGTGGGATGGTTGATGATGATCCCCATGGCACCCTCGTCGCTGTGTTCGCAGACGTAGGCCACCGAATGGAAGAAGTTCGGGTCCTCCAGGGAGGGCATCGCGATCAGGAACTGATCTGTGAAGTTGGCGTTTTCCATGGGTCCCGGGACGTGCTCAGGGTGAGGTTCCCAGTTTACACGCTCGCTTCGTGTCACCGCATCCGGGAGACCCCTCAGCGGGTGCGCAGCATCTGGTTTCCCTTGAAGACCCAGGTGCGGGTGATCATGATCCGGTCATGGGCCCGTCGCAGTTCCGGTGGGAAGGGGGCGAAGGGGGCGGCCAGTTCCACGATGCGCCGTGCGGCGTCGTCCAGGACCCGTTCCCCGGAACTGCCGGCCAGGGCGATCTCCAGGACCCGGCCCTCCTGGTCCAGCAGCACGCTCAGCACCAGCGAACCCGTGAGCCGGCGGCGCCGGGCCTCGTCCGGGTAGTTGAGGTTGCCCACCCGCTCCACCTTGCGCACCCAGGCCTCCAGGTAGGCCGCTTCCACCGCGGAGCGGGCGCTCAGTGCGTCCAGGTAGAGGGTGTCGGCCCGGGGTGCCCGGTCGCTTTCCCGGGTCGTGATCTGCGGGTTGAGCCGGGCCATGCGCAGGCTGCGCTCCACCATTTCGGCGGTGTCGGGCGTGTCCTTCTCGGGGACGGCGTCCCGCGGCTCGGTGACGGGCTCGGGGCGCTCGCCGCGGGGGCTGTGCAGGATCTCCGGGGTGTCCCGGGGTTCGGGTCGGGCACGGCGCTCGGGGGTATCCTCCGGGCTCTGTCCCGGCCCCGGCACCGGACTGCTCACCGGGTTGCCGGGTCGGGCCTTTTCGGGACCGCGCCCGGCAGCGGCCTGGTCCACCTGGGCGATGCGCCTGGTCCGTTCCTGCAGGGGCTCGCTCTGGGCCTGCACCAGCACCACCTCCACCTCCGTGGAACGCTCCTCGGGGATCCGGGGCAGCAGGTCGAAGCCCAGGCCGAAGATCAGCAGGCCGTGCACGGCCACCGCCAGCAGGAGCGTCAGCCCCAGACGGTCGCCGGCGGTGACGGGACGGGAGGCGGGTGGGGTGCTCACCGGAGAGGCAGGAGCCGTTGATGCATCATGGAGGCCATTGTACCGCTCAGCAGGCCGAAGATCAGGGCGAAGGACAGCAGGACCGGCAGCAGGGTCAGCAGGGCCGGATGCGGGATGAGCACCAACCAGGCCAGGAGGAACTGGCCCTGCATGTGGGCCAGGGCGGCGAGGACGGACAGCCCCAGCGGGCTCAGGGCCCGTCCCGCCAGCCGATGGGCCGCCCCCAGGGCCAGGAGGCTGCAGGCCGCCCCGGCGGCGCTGAGCCAGAAGGTGGGGCTGAGGAAGGTGCCGATCACCAGGCTCCCCGCCAGCACCCGCAGGGCCGTGACCCACAGGGCCGCGCGCCATCCCAGAGACACCAGTACCAGCACGGTGATCACGTTGGCCAGCCCGGGTTTCACCCCGGGCAGGGGGCTGGGCAGGGCCGTCTCCAGGATGTGCACGGCGATGGCCAGGGCCGAGAGCCAGGCAATGCGGTGGTCGTCCCGGGTGGTGGTCAGGGTGAGGGCGGGGGGGGTGTCGGTCATGGTCGCTGGTCGGGCCGCGGTGCGGGATCAGTAGTTGATGCTGTCGAACCGCCCGGTCTCCCCCAGCACCTCGATGATGACCCGGTTGGGGAGGCTCACGGCCATGTCGCCCGCTTCCCGCAGCCAGCCCGCCCGCTGGCAGATCCCGCGGGCGCCGGGGGAGACGGCGCAGCGGGCGGCCCCGTCACGGATCTCCACCACGGTGATCCCCGCCGGACCGGAGACCTCCAGCCGCCGGGGCTCATCCAGGGGCAGGCGGGCGATCTCCCGTTCCCCGGAGACGATGCGCACCTGGGTGGCGGGGGTGGAGGGGGACCAGAGCAGGGCGTAAGCACCGGCCACCAGCGACGCCGCCAGGAGGATCACCAGGGCGTCCCCGCGGGTCATTCCGCTGCCGGGT
Organism: Ectothiorhodospira sp.; assembly: GCA_046546415.1. GTDB lineage: Bacteria > Pseudomonadota > Gammaproteobacteria > Ectothiorhodospirales > Ectothiorhodospiraceae > Ectothiorhodospira. The sequence goes on along the minus strand of JBKGXY010000051.1, from coordinate 1,944 downwards.
CCGTGATCTCCGCCGGCAGGGCACGGATGCGTTGTTCGTCCGGTTCCGACCGGAAATCCACCCGTCCCACCATGGCCGGGGTCATGTGGGCCACCCCTTGCGTATCCATCAGCAGGACCTTGTCCACCCCGAGGCGGGCGGCGATGCGCGGCCATTCTTTGGGGCCGGCGATGAACAGGGCGGTGCTGGCCGCATCGGCCAGCCCGGCATCGGGGTGGATCACCGTCACCGAGCGGGTGTCCCGGGCGGGATACCCGGTGCGCGGGTCCAGGATGTGATGGTAGCGCACCCCCTCGTGGGTGAAATACCGCTCGTAGTCGCCGGAGGTGAACACCGCCTCGTCCCCGCGGATCTCGATGCCTGCCAGGACCCCCTGACCGTCCGGATCGCGGATGCCGATGCGCCAGGGGCGGTCGCCGGGGCGGCCGATGGCCCGCAGGTCGCCACCGGCGTTGAGGATGGCGTTCTCGATCCCCAGGGAGCGCAGGTGATCCACGGCCCGGTGTACGCCGTACCCCTTGGCGAAGGCCCCCAGGTCCAGTCGCAGCGACGGGTTCTGTGAGGAGATCCTTCCGTCTTCCACATGCAGGTCCGCCATGTCCGGGGGCCGGGTCAGCAGGCCTTGCACCGCCTCCCGGGGCGGGGGTGGCCCCGAAGCCGTATCCGATTGAAAGCCCCACAGGGCGAAGAGCCGGCCCATGGCCGGATTGAAGAGCCCATCGGTGCGCAACGACAGGGCCCGGGCCTCCAGGATCGGCCCCAGGACGACGGGGTCCGCCTGGATGGTCTCCCCCCGGGCCAGGGCGGCATTCACCTCCTGGAGCGGGCCGGGTTCCCAGGCGTGCCAGTCCCGGTGCATGCGCTCCAGGTCCGCTTGCACCGCGTCGGCCGCTTCCCGTGCCAGGGCCTTGTCCCGGGTGTAGACGTTCAGTTCCACCAGGGTGCCGAAGGCGAAAAAGCGTTCCTGGTAGACCTGCGGACGGTCGCAGCCCGTCAGCAGAACCACGGCGGCCAGCATCAGGGCCGCGGCGGTGCCCCGGATCGCCCGCGGCATCCGGGGCTTGTGGTGTCCGGGCCTCATGCCCGGGCCTCCAGGTGCCGGGCGATGGCCTCCATCAGCTGCCCGCCGATGTCCAGGTCATAGAGGGCGTCCAGCTCGCGGATGCAGGTGGGGCTGGTGACGTTGATCTCGGTGAGATACCGGCCGATGACGTCCAGACCCACGAAGATCAGGCCTTTTTCTCGCAATCTGGGCCCGACCTGGGCGCAGATCCAGCGGTCGTGATCCGTCAGCGCCACCCCCTCGCCCCGGCCGCCGGCGGCCAGGTTGGCCCGCCCCTCCCCGGCGGCGGGGATGCGCGCCAGGGCGTGGGGCACGGGTTCGCCGTCGATGAGCAGGATGCGCTTGTCCCCCTGGGTGAACTCGGGCAGGAAACGCTGCGCCATCACCGTGCGACGGCCGCGATCGGTCACCGTCTCCAGGATCACGCCGGTGTTGCTGTCCCCCGGGGCCAGGCGGAAGACCGAGGCACCGCCCATGCCGTCCAGGGGCTTGACCACGATGTCCCGCTCCTGTTTCAGGAACGCCCGGATCCGGGCCGGGTCCCGGGTGACCAGCGTGGGCGGGCAGCACTGCGGGAACCAGGCGGTGAACAGCTTCTCGTTGGCATCCCGCAGGGCCCCGGGATGGTTCACCACCAGGCAGCCCTCGGCCATGGCCAGCTCCAGCAGGTAGGTGCTGTAGATGTATTCCATGTCGAAGGGCGGGTCCTTGCGCATGAGCACCACCTGCAGATCCGATACCGGGTGGGTCTCCGGGGCCCCGAGGGTAAACCAGTCGTTCGGGTCGTTGCGCACCTCCAGGGGGCGGGACCGGGCCCGTACCCGACCATCCTCCAGGAACAGGTCCCCCTGCTCCATATAGTGCAGGGACCAGCCCCGGGC
>JBKGXY010000050.1:0-16001 GCA_046546415.1 Ectothiorhodospira sp. | reverse complement strand
AAACCGCGCCACGTCGCGGTTTTTCTGTTTCTACGGGTTCCAGCTATTGCCGGGTAAGCCCATCATAAGATGGGGACACCTGAGGGGACAGATCGAGGGGGGCAGGGTGTCCCCTCGCGGCTGTCCCCGGCCCCGGGGGGACACACCATGCCCAGCAATCAACTGACCGCGACCCTGGTTCGCAAAGCGAAGAGTGAGGGGCGCACCTTCAAGCTGTTCGATGGGGGAGGGCTATCCCTTCGCGTTCGGCCGTCTGGCCGCGATTGGCTGATGCGCTTCAAGATCCGGGGGCGGTCCCGTGAAACCGGCCTCGGCAGATACCCCGCCATGAGCCTGGCGGATGCCCGCCAGCGCCGGGATGAGTGTCGCGCCCTCCTGGCGCAAGGTATCGACCACATCGAGCACCGGAACCGGCTGCGGGAGGCCTAGAGCCAGGAGGAGCGGGACCGGGGGCTGACCCTGGAGCAACTGCTGAGGGACTGGCTGGCGGTGCAGCGATGGACGGAGGCCACCCGGGCCCGGGTCACCGGCCGCCTGGAGCGGCACATCCTCGCAACGCTGGGGCAGCGCCCGGCCCGGGAGATCACCGCACCCGAGCTGCTGGAGGTGCTGCGCCTGGTGGAGCAGGCCGGGACCATCGAGACCCAACATTCCTACGCCGCCGCCGAAGATCCCCCGTTCCCCGCGCCCGCGGGGCTGCACCGCCGGCGTACTGGCCAGAGCTGGATGCAGGCCGCCGCTTGGCAAGCGGATGTCTAGTTGGGCTTCGCGTTGTCGGCGTTCTGCATGTCCTTCCCTCCATTCCTGAATCCGTGACGAATTCTCGCCAACTGGCCACCACCGGGGCGGGATTTCCGTGTTCCCGGCGAGGTGGGTCACGGATTCAGGATGAAACGACATTCCGGGAGCGCCGAGCCCCAGCTCGGCATCGACAAAGGGGGCCGAGCTGGGGTTCGGCGCTCCCAGGGGTTGGCACAGTCGTGATTCTCCCCCGTACCTGGATTCCCCTTTGCCTGGAAGGGATCACATTTCCATGGATCACCCAGGGCAATGCACCGTAGTCCTGCGCGGTCACGGTGCGCTGGCCATTGATACCTCGGGACTGAATCACCTGCCGAAGATCCCGGCGCAGTTCCCGGACTCTGGCTCGGCGGGTCTGTGTGCTCATCTATGGCATACTCTTCCATGACTCCATCTCCTCAGGGAGAGACCCCGATGGCCCTGGCGGAAAGTGATCTTCAGCTCATCCGGAACGACATCAAGGAGCATCTGGGCGAGTGGCTGGCCGAGCAGAGCCTGGGCAAGCCGCCGGCTGTCTATGAGATCGAGTTGCGGGAACGCATGGTGCGGGTGGAGGAGGAACTCAAGCACCAGCGGGAGCTGATGCGCGAGGGGTTTGCGCAGATGGATAAGCGCTTCGAGGCCATGCGCGAGGATATGGAAAAGCGTTTCGAACAGGTGGAAAAGCGTTTTGAGCAGGTGGACAAACGCTTCGAGCAGATGGATCAGCGTTTCGAACAGGTGGACAAGCGCTTCGAGCAGATGGACAGGCGCTTTGAAAGGAACGATGACCGTTTCGATATGCTGATCAAGCGTCAGGATCGTCAGTTCTACTGGGTGTTGGGCTTCATCGCCACCTCACTGGGGCTGACACTGGCAGCACTGCGTTTCATGGTTTGAGTCGCCAGATCCGGCTGCAGGGGGCTATGCTCGGGGCGGTCCCATTCCCCGGAGCGTTCCCATGTCAGGCATCCTCATCATCGGTACCGGGTTGGCCGGGTATACCCTGGCGCGGGAATGGCGCACCCGGGACACACGTACGCCGTTGACCCTGGTGACGCAGGATGATGGGGCCTACTATACCAAGCCCATGCTCTCCGGGGCCCTGGGCCGGGGCCAGTCGCCCGAGTCCCTTGTGCAGCACACCGCTGAGGTGATGGGGGAGACGCTGGATGCCCGTATCCTGCCCCGGAGCCCGGTGAGCGCCCTCATGCCCGATGCCCGACGGGTCGCACTGCAGGATGGGAGCACACTGGGCTATGATGCACTGGTGCTGGCCCTGGGGGCGCAACCCATCCATTTCTCCTATGAGGGGGATGCGGCCGATGCGGTCCTGACGGTGAACGATCTGGCGGATTACGTCCGATTCCGTCAGGCCATCGATGATGTGGATCGGGTGGCCCTTATCGGTCCGGGACTGATCGGCTGCGAGTTCGCCAACGACCTTGCCGCCAGTGGAAGGACCGTGGAGGTCATCGGTCCCGATGCCTGGCCCCTGGGACGACTCGTGCCTGAGGCGGCCGGGCGGGCCCTGCAGCAGGGCCTGGAGGCGGAAGGGGTGCGATTTCATTTGGGCACCGTGGTGCGTCGTATCGATCACGCCGGAGACGGGTATCGCCTTTCACTCGATGAGGGGACCCGGGTGGAGGTCGGGGCCGTTCTTTCGGCGGTGGGGCTGCGACCCCGGATCGGAATGGCCGAATCGGCGGGTCTCGCGGTGGAGCGTGGCATCCGCGTGGACCGTTACCTGGCCACCTCGGCGACGCATATCCATGCCCTGGGGGACTGTGCCGAGGTGGAGGGGCGTGTGCTGCCCTATGTGGCCCCCATCCGCCACGCCGCCCGTGCCCTGGCCCGGACCCTGGCCGGGGAGACCACGCCCGTCCATTATCCGGCCATGCCCGTGCAGGTGAAGACCCCGAGCCATCCGGTGGTGGTGGCGCCTCCCGATCCGGAAACGGAGGGGGCATGGGATGTGGAACCGGTGGGGGAGGGGGTCAGGGCCCGTTTCCTGGACCCCGAGGGCCGGCTGCGGGGCTTCGCCCTCACCGGACGCGAGGCGGTGAAGGCGCGTCAGGAGCTCACCCGGGGGCTGCCGCCGATCCTGGCGGAGTGATCCCGCAGGCGGGAGGGCATGGATACACGGAGTGGACGCATGAGGCTGCAGCGCTTGTTCTGGACGGGCCAATGGATCGTGGTCCCTTTCTTCCTTCTATTCCTGTTCGTCCTGATCGGGTGTGCTCCCGAGGATTCGTCCCCATCGCCGGAAGCGGACGACGATGTGGTGCGCCTGGTGTATGTGGAATGGGACTCGGAGATCGCCAGCACCCACGTGGTGAAGGCGGTGATCGAGGAGCGGCTGGGACTGGAACGCGAGCTCCTGCCGGTGACCCTCACGGCCCTGTGGGCCTCGGTGGCTGCGGGGGACCAGGATGCCACGGTATCGGCCTGGCTGCCCCTGCAGGCGGATCAGCAGGCGGAGTATGGTGACCGACTCGTGGATCTGGGGCCGCATGTGGAGGGGACGCGGATCGGGTTGGCGGTACCGTCCCATCTGCCGGTGACGTCCATCCCGGAACTGACCGGGTTTGCCGATCGGCTGGACGGGAAGATCATCGGCATCGAGCCCGATGCCGGACTGATGCAGCGCACCCGGGAGGCCCTGGAGGCCTATGGCCTGGACGGGCTGCAGTTGATCTCCGGGAGCGGTTCCACCATGACCACCATCCTTGAGGGGGCCCTGGAGGAGGACCGCTGGATCGTGGTCACCGCCTGGACGCCCCATTGGAAGTTCCGTCGCTGGGACCTGCGGTATCTGGAGGACCCCCGGGGGATCTATGGTGAGAAAGGTGCCATCCACACCCTGGTGCGTCGTGGACTGAAGGCGGACCGGCCCCGGGTGTACGAATTCCTCTCCCGCTTTCATTGGACGGTCCGTGACATGGAGGAGGTGATGCTGCTGATGCAAAACGAGGGGATCTCCCCCGCAGAGGCGGCCCGGCGCTGGATCGGTGCGAACCGGGCTCAGGTGGACGGCTGGCTGCATGAATGAGTCGCCACGTCATGACGGTCCCTGGACGGGGCCATTCCGGGAGGAGCGGATCCCCCGGGACCCCTGGTTCTGGGTGGCCGCCCTGTCCGGAGTCCTGCTACTGCTCATCCTGGTGTGGAGCCTGGTCTATTCCTTCAGCGTGGTGGATGCCTTCGCCGACGAGAAGCTGGCCCTGGAGCAGATCTCCGGGGGGCTGCTCTACCACATCAAGCGCCGGGAGATGGCGGTGCAGCTGGCCGTGGCCACCGGAGACCTGCGTTGGCAGGATCGGCACCGCCAGAGCCAGCAGAAGCTGGAGTCCCTGACCGGGCGTGTGGCCCGGCTCAGTGATGCCCCGGCGGTGGTGGAGCAGGTGGCCACCCTCGAGCGTCGCATCGATGGGACCCGGGAGATGGCCGGGCAGGCCTTCCATCATGTCAGCCGGGGGGAGTTGGAGGCGGCCAACGACCTGGTGAAGGGATGGACCTACCTCAAGGCGGAACTGGACCTGGAGGAGACCGCCCTGGGCCTCACCGATACCCTGCGTCATGCGGTGCGGACCCGGGCCACCCTGGAGAGGACCACCATCGCCGGCGTCCTGGTCCTGGTGATGGTATTGCTCGCGGTGGCCCTCTCTGCCGGGGCTGCGGCCATCCGGGGCTGGCTTTCCCGCCAGCAGCAGCGCCAGGAACGGGAGGCCCGGCATCACTACCTGAGCTATCACGACCCCCTCACGGGATTGCCCAACCGCCGTTACTTCGTGGAACGCTTTGGAAGCTGCCTGGCCCTGGCCCGTCGCCACCGTCACCACACCGCGGTGATGATGGTGGATGTGGATCGCTTCAAGCAACTCAACGACACTCAGGGTCATGCTGTGGGGGATCAGGTACTGGTGCACCTGGCGACGGCCCTGCAACATGACCTGCGCCAGTCGGATCTGGCGGCACGTCTGGGGGGGGAGGAGTTCGGGATCCTGCTGCCTGAAACGACGCTCCAGGAGGCCATGAAGATCGCGGAACGGGTTCGCCGGCGGGTGGCGGAGGAGGCCCCCTGTGTGCAGGGCGTTCGCCTGCCGGTCACCGTGAGCCTCGGTGTGGCCGCCGCCCATGGCTACGTGGATCCGGCTTCCCTGATGGAGCGTGCGGACCGCGCCCTTTACCAGGCCAAGCTGCGGGGGCGCAACCGCGTGGTCTGTCACTGACGGCGGCCGGGCACGGATGGCCTCAGTCCCGGGTTGTCCGTGCCCGGCTCAGCCACTGCAGGCGCAACCCCAGGAGGATCGCCGCCACCGTGAGGCCACAGATCAGGCCCAGCCAGTAGCCATGCACCCCCAGGGGGGGGAGCAGCCCGTCCAGGCCACGGGTGGCCAACAGGTGTCCCCCCGCCAGCCCCACGCCCCAGTAGGCCAGCAGGGTGATGACCATGAGCACCCGGGTGTCCTTGTAGCCCCGCAGGGCCCCGGCCATGTTCAGCTGAAGGGCATCGGAGATCTGGAAGAGGATGGCCAGGGTGATGAGGGAGACCGCCAGCTGGCGCACCTGTTCCTCGTGGGTGTAGAGGCCGATCACGGGGGCGGCCCAGAGCCACAGGACCAGGGCGTTGAAGGCCGCCGCCAGCAGCGAGACCGCCACCCCGTTCCAGGCCACGAACCGGGCCGTGCCGGCATGGGCCGTGCCCAGGGCATGGCTCACCCGCACCGTGAGGGCCATGCCAAGGGCCAGGGGCAGCATGAAGACGAAGGAGGTGAGGTTCAGGGCCACCTGGTGGGCCGCCACCGTCACCTCCCCCAGGCCCGCCACCAGCAGGGCGATGAGGGTGAACAGGGTCACCTCCACGAAGATGGCCACGCCGATGGGCACGCCCACGTAGAGCAGTTCACCCGCCCGGGCTGGGTGCAGCGGGGTCAGTCGTGTCCACAGGGCCACGGCGTCGTAGACCCGGCAGCGATGGGTGTAGAGGAACATGGCCAGGCCCATGCTCCAGAAGGCCAGGGCCGTGGCGATGCCGCAGCCGACGGCCCCCAGGGCCGGCAGGGCGGTCAGGGATGCGGGCAGGGTCCCGGGCAGGCCCTGCCCGCCGTAGATCAGCAGGTAGTTGGCCGGCACGTTCACCCCCAGACCCACCAGCCCGATCCACAGGGCGGGACGGGTATGTCCCAGGCCATCGGAGAAGGCCCGCAGGGCCAGGAACAGGGCCATGCCGGGCATGCCGAGCCCCAGGGCACGGAGGTAGCCCACGGACAGCCCGGCCGCCGCAGGTGGCACGTCCATGACGCTGAACAGCGGTCCGGGCAGAAACCAGAGGACGAGGCAGACCAGGCCCCCCAGGGCCAGGGCGAGCCACAGCCCTTGATGGGTATAGGCGCGGATGTCCCCCATCCGGCCAGCACCCAGCAACTGCCCCACCACCGGGGTCAGCCCCATGAGGGTGCCGGTCATGAAGAGCATCAGGGGCATCCACAGGCTGGAACCCACGGAGACGGCGGCCAGGTCCGTGGGCCCCAGTCGCCCGGTCATCATCACATCCGCCACGCCCATGCCCGCCTGGGAGAACTGGGCCCCGAGGATGGGCAGGGCCAACAGGACCAGTCGGCGGGTCTCGACCAGGCTGCGGTGGAGGCGGGTGGGCACGGGGCGTTCCGGCCTTTGCGAATGGGGGAAGGCGGGGTTGATACGCTACCCCCGTCCTGCGTGTCAAATCCGTTTCAGTCGGGCACGTCTGTGTTCGCCAAGGCCCCGAGACGGGCCAGGGCGGATTCCACGTCCACCGACCCGGGCAGGGCGCAGTTCAGCCGCAGGCAGCGGCCGTAGCGTCCCGTCGGGGAGAAGAAGGGCCCCGGGGCGATGCTGATGCCCGCCCCCAGGGCACGGCGGTGCAGGGCCAGGGCATCCCCGCCCTCGGGCAGCACCACCCAGAGCACGAAGCCGCCCCGGGGGCGGGTGAGGCGGGTCCCGGCGGGGAAGTGGCGGCGCACCGCATCCGCCATCCGCCGTACCTGGCGCTCGTGGTGGCGCCGCACACGCCGCAGGAAACGGTCATATCCCCCCTGCTCCAGATAGTCCGCAACGGCCAGGGTGAGCAGCGTGGGGGTGGCCTGGGCGGTGGCATATTTCAGGTAGGTCACCCGGTCCCGGTAGCGTCCGGGGGCCACCCAGCCCACCCGCAGACCGGCCCCCAGGGTCTTGGAGAAGGAGCCGCAGTAGAGCACCCCGCCCTGGGTGTCCCAGGCCTTGGCGGCCCAGGGGCGCGGACCGTGGAAGGCCAGTTCGCCGTAGACATCGTCCTCGATGAGCGGCACCTCATGACGGCTCAGCAGGTCCACCAGCTGCGCCTTGCGAGCGTCGGGGGCCAGGTGACCCAGGGGGTTGCCGAAGCTGGGCATCATGACGCAGGCCCGGATGGGCCAGGTGGCCAGGGCCCGTTCCAGGGCCTCCGGTTTCATCCCCGTGGCGGGATCGGTGGCGATCTCCAGGGCCCGCATGCCCTGGGACTCGATGGCCTGCAGGATGCCGTAGAAGGTGGGGGACTCGATGGCGATCACATCCCCGGGGCCGGCCACGGCCCGCAGGCTCAGGGTGAGGGCCTCCTGGCAGCCCTGGGTGAGCACGATGTCGTCGGGGCCCAGGGTGCAGCCGGCGTAGGCCATGCGCCGGGCGATTTGGGTGCGCAGTTCCGGATTCCCCGGTGGAAAGTCATAGGCGCTGACCCGGGCGCCCTGGGTGCGGCGTGTGCGGGCAAAGCTGCGATCCAGGGCGGCGCCGGGCAGGCAGTCCGCTGGCGGGGCCGCGGCCCCCAGGGAGCAGATCCCCGGGTCGTTGTGGGATTGCACCAGTTCCAGCACCCGTTCCTGGCCGGATACCAGGCTGGGGCCCTCGGGTTCGGTGGAGCTCTCCGCCGGGGCCGGCAGATGGTCGGGGCGCTGGCGCACGTAGAACCCCGAGCGGGGTCGCGCCTCCAGGATCTCCCGCTGTTCCAGGAGCTCGCAGGCGGCCACCACCGTGGCGACACTCACCCCGAACTGGCGTCGCAGGCGGCGCACGCCGGGAAGACGGTCCCCGGGGGCGTAGGTCCCCTGCTCGACCTGCTGCTCCAGGGCGGCGGCGATGCGTTCATAGAGATGCTCCACCATGAGGACAGGGTATCAGAACTGTACCTCTCATGAATCCGGCAAACTGCATCTGTATCGGGTTCTGGTCTCCCCCCACAATACGGGACTTCCATCCCAAGCAGACCGCAAGGAGTCTCGAGATGAGTCAGGCACAGGCACTCAACGCCAATACCGGCAACCATTACAAGCAATACACCCGCAGCTTCGCGGAATACTGGGATGACCTGGTGGGCTGGGAGACCCGCCTGGAGCGTGAGGGGGCCTTCTACAACCGTCTGCTCAAGGCCCACGATGTGAAGGATGTCATCGACATCGCCTGTGGCACCGGCGTGAATGCCGTCTCCCTGGCCCAGGCCGGTTTCAACGTCACGGCCGCCGATGGTTCCGAGAACATGCTGACCAAGGCCAGGGAGAATGCGGATCGCTATGGCGTGAGGTTCGTCAACTCCCGCGTGGTGGACTGGCGGGTGCTGGACGACACCCTGGGCACGGAGCGTTTTGACGCCGCCGTGTGCCTGGGCAATTCCTTCACCCATCTGTTCGATCACGAGGACCGGCGCACCGCCCTGCGGGCCATCTTCCGCGTGCTGCGTCCCGGAGGCATGCTGGTGATCGATCAGCGCAACTACGACGCCATGCTGGAGGAAGGCTACCGTTCCAAGCATGCCTACTGTTACACCGGCGAGGGGGTGGATGTGGGTCCGGTGGAATTGCACCGCACCCTGGCCAAGTTCGAGTATGTCTTCTCCGACGGGGCCCGCTTCGAGCTGAACATGTATCCCCTGCGTCAGGACTACCTGACCCATCTGCTGGAGGACGCAGGGTTCGTGAACGTGGAGCGTTTCGGTGATCTGCGCCGCCCCTACGATCGCGACGAGGTGGACTTCGTCCAGCAGGTGGCCTTCCGTCCGGCCTGACGGGTCCGCCCCCGGGTGAGGCGGGCCCCTCCCGACCTCCCAGGACACCCGCCGCGGACAGGGCCTCGCGGCGGGTGTCCGTGCTGCTGGGAATGCGCCTGGCTCTATGCCCCCATCGAATCCTTTTGTGTTCTAAGTATATTCATATTTGATATATTTCAGGCGCCGCCCAGAGGCGGACCGCTGATCCGTGACCGACGGGGCGGCAAGCACAAGGATTCCAAGGGAGGCTGGAGAATGACCATGAATTTGGGACGGGCCCTGGGGGCCCTCTGCGTGCCCGGGGTGCTGATGACCCCGCTGGCGGCCCAGGCCACCAACGCCATGAACATGGATGCCTTCGGCGCCATCGCCGGGGGCATGGGTGGGGCCAGCCTGGCCCACGAGACGGGCAACTCCGCCGTCATGAACAACCCGGCCACCCTGGGGATGCGCGCCCCCGGCCAGGAAGTCCTTGGTCTGGGGTACACCCTGCTGGGCCCCCGGGTGGAGGCCCGTGCCCCCGGGGCGGATCGGGCGGACAAGAGCCGGGGACGCTGGTATCACATGCCCTCCCTCTCCCTGGTGCGCAAGCAGGGCGGGGTGAGCTACGGGGCCGCCGTGATGGCCCAGGGGGGCATGGGCACCGATTTCCGTTCGGATTCCCTCCTGTTCTCCCGGGGGCAGACCCTGATGGGTGCCATGGCCCCTCTCTCGGGTCAGTCCATCCGTTCCGAGCTGAGCCTCGGGCGGGTCATGTTCCCCCTGGCCTTCGAGGTGAACGATCGGGTGTCACTGGCCGTGCAGCTGGACTATGTCTGGGCGGGCCTGGATCTGCAGATGGACCTGGATGGGGCCACCTTTGGCCGCATGGCCCGGCCCGGCGGCACCCCGGGCCTGGGGTCGGCGCAGGGCTCCATGGTGGAGGGGTTCAATACCCAGGTGGAAAACGATGCGATCCAGGATGTGAGCTACGCCCGTTTCGACTTCAGCAACGACGACCGTTTCACCGGTGAGGCTTCGGCCACCGGACTGGCGGGCAAGCTGGGGGTGTTGTGGGAGGTGACGGACCGTCTGGCGGTGGGGGCCACCTATCACAGTGAGACCCAGCTGGACGATCTGACCAGTGGCGATGCCCGCCTGGCCTTTGGCGCGGATTTCGGGACTGGATTCCAGGATATGCCGGTGACCGGGCGGATCCGGGTGCGGGACTTCCAGTGGCCGGAGAGCCTTGGCCTGGGGGTGGCCTACCGGGCCAGTGACCGCCTGCTGCTGGCGGCGGATCTGCGCCACCTGAACTGGTCCGAGGCCATGGAGGGACTGGAGATGACCTTCACCGCCGATGCCTCCGCCGCCAACGGGGACTTCGCTGGGACACGCCTGGACGCCGAACTGGAGCAGCACTGGAAGGATCAGACGGTGCTTTCCGTGGGGGCCGCCTATCGTCTCAACGACCGCTGGACCCTGCGGGGGGGCACCAACTACGCCAGCAATCCCATCCCGGATGGGACGGTGAACCCCCTGTTTCCCGCCATCGTGCAGCACCACCTGAGCGGCGGCTTCAGCTACCGCTTCACCTCCCGCAGCCAGCTCCACGCGTCGGCCACCTATGCCCCGGAGGTGCGCGTCACCCAGGCCGCCACCGGGGTGGGGTTAAACCACAGCCAGACCGTCTGGCGGGTGAACTACGGTTACCGCTTCTAAATCACCCGGGCGGCAACCGGAAAGGGGCCGGGAAGTCAGGCCCCGGTGCCCTGCAGGGCCTGCTGCAGGGGGATCGGGCCGGCGGGCCGGTCCTGTGAAGTGAACTCCGGAACGATCTCACGCAGGGCCGCGCGCACCTCTCCCTCGTCCTGCCGCCGGCAGGCGGCGGTGACCCGGGTCAGCTGGGTCTCCAGCCATTGCGGGTCCACCGCCCGGGTCCGGGCCCGCAGGATCTTGCTGTGGCGGGTGGGGGTGAGGTTTTCCTCGGCATGGAAGAGCTCCTCGTAGAGCTTCTCCCCGGGGCGCAGGCCCACGTACTCGATGGCGATGTCCCGGTCCGGCTCCCGGCCGTAGAGCTGGATCATCTGCCGGGCCAGGTCGTCGATGCGTACCGGCTCGCCCATGTCCAGGACGAAGACCTCGCCCCCCTGGCCCATGGCCGCCGCCTGCAGGATCAGGCTCACCGCCTCGGGGATGGTCATGAAGAAGCGGGTGATCTCCGGATGGGTGACCGTAAGCGGCCCGCCGGACTCGATCTGGCGGCGGAACAGGGGGACCACCGATCCGGCCGAGTCCAGGACGTTGCCGAAGCGGGTGACCATGAAGGCGGTCTCCGAACGGTCATGCAGGGCCTGGCAGTAGATCTCCGCCGCCCGTTTCGTGGCCCCCATGACGTTGGTGGGATTGACCGCCTTGTCGGTGGAGACCAGAAGGAACTTCTCGGCGGCGAATTCCACCGCCAGGTCGGCGGTGTTGCGCGTGCCCAGCAGGTTGCTGCTCACCCCCTCCACCGCATTCTGCTCCACCAGGGGGACGTGCTTGTAGGCGGCGGCATGGAGCACGATCCGGGGCCGGAAGCGCTGGAAGATGCGGCGCAGCCGGTCCTTGTCGCGCACGTCCGCCAGCAGCGGGGTGAAGCGGTCGACGTCGAGCAGGGGGCGGATGTCCTGATCCACGCTGTAGAGATTGAACTCCGAGTGGTCCACCATGACCAGATGCTCCGGATCGTGCAGGGCCACCTGCCGGCAGAGTTCCGATCCGATGGAGCCGCCCGCGCCGGTGACCAGCACGCGCCGCCCCTGAAGAAATCGCCGCAGGCTGGCGTCATCCAGGCTCACCGCCTCGCGTCCCAGCAGGTCCTCGATGCGGATCTCCCGCAGTTGCCCGGCATTGGAGTGACCGCCGGCGATCTCGTAGATGGACGGAAGGGTGCCGCAGGCCTTGCCCCGCCCCCGGCAGATGCGGTTCACCTCGCGCACCAGCGAACCCGGGGCCGCTGGCATGGCCAGCAGGACCACATCCACCTCCAGGGTGTCCATGAGTCGCTCCAGCTCCGTCACCGGCCCCAGGATCCGCACCCCGTGCAGCTCCCGTCCCCATTTCCCCGGGGCGTCGTCCAGCAATCCCACGGGGAGATAGCGCTGGTCCTTGAGCAGGTCGCGTATCAGCATCTCCCCGGAGCGTCCGGCGCCGATCACCAGGGCCCGCTGGGCGTCCCCCCGGGTCAGACCCAGGCGGTGGTCCTTGAACCAGCGGTAGAGGAGCCGCGGGCCGGTGAGGCCCATGGTGAGGAAGACGGGGTAGAGCACCAGGACGGTGCGCGGCACCCCCTGCATCTTCAGGAGGAAGACCAGGGCGGCGATCCCCAGGGTGCCCCCGGCCACGGCCTTGAGGATGCGCACCAGATCCGGCACGGAGGCGAAACGCCAGATGCCGCGGTAGAGCCCGAAACCCCAGAGGGCGAACCCCTGCACCGCCAGCACCAGGGGCAGGAGATCGGCGTAGCCGGCATAGTCCGGTGGGGCCATGAGGCGGAAGTTGGCATGGGTCCAGTAGCCCATGAACAGGGCGGTGGGCACCCACAGCAGATCATGGACGAAGGCTGCCCAGCGCTTGAGGGAATGTTTCCAGAGGTTGTGCAGCATTGCCATCGGCATTCAATGTCCCTTTGGGGGTGCTATAGTACGCCCCCGTTTTCCCCCGATCCATGCACCGGGAGGCCGATTCCGTGAAACGCTATGGTATCCGCATGACCCTGCCCGAGGGGGACACCTTCCGGGCTGCGCATCTGCTGGGGCCGAATTGGGAGGAGGTCCAGTGGTTCGATTCCGCCCGGGCCCGGGACGAGGCCCTGGAGCACATGCGTAACCCACCTCCGTACTACCGCCGGGGAGACGCCGCCACCCTGGTCTACGAGAAGGTGGAGCGCTGACCCCCCGGCGTTTCACCCCGGCCCGGTGGGGCGGTCAGTGGGCGGGGTCATGCGTTCCATGAGATAGCACAGGCAGTCCTGGCGCACGATGGTGGCGTCCAGGGTGAGCATGGAGGGCATGGCCGGGCGGGTGAGCACCAGCCGGTCCCCGTCCACGGCGAAGTAGCGTTCCGTCACCTCCTTTCCCGTTTCATCCCGGGCCGTCACCCGGGCCCCGCTCCCGGGGCGTACCCGTGCCAGGGCCGTTCCCGCTGGCAACTCCCGGAAGTTCATCCGATCCAGATCGGCTTCCAGGGTCAGGTCCGCCTGGTCGGGGGCAAAGGCGATCCCCACTCCGGGGGGGACCTGCACCCGGGCCACGGTATGGAACAGGTCCAGGTCATGCTGGGGCACCGGTGTATCGGGCAGGGCGGACAGGTTCAGGCAGGCCTTCAGGTAGTCCCGGGCGTGGGCCACCCCGTGGGGGTCGCCGGGTCGACCGCATTCCAGGGTGACGGCGGGACCGAACCGGGCCATGGCCTGGGACTGCACCCCCCGCGGGTTCGTGAAATAGACCACGGTACGCCCGAACAGGGCCGCCAGGTGCAGGTAGGGCGGCTCCAGGCGGTTGACGCAGCCGTAGTGGGGATTCAGGCCCGTGTTGTTGTGCAGATCGACGCTGGCGAAGAGGCCCCGCTGCACCATGGCGTTGACCACGCCCTGCATGAGCCGGGTCTCGGGGCCGTCGGGGTGATCGGTCCCGGGCCAGATCCGGTTGAAGTCGGGTTGCCCTTCCAGCATACGGACCCCCCGGGCCGCCGCCTGTACGTTGCCCACGAACAGGGACAGGGCCCGCGGCAGCGGGGTGGGCATCTCCCGCAACAAGGCCTGCACCGCCTCCAGGCCCACCGGCTCGTTGCCATGGAGCAGCACGCAGACGAACAGTGGGGGTTCCCGGTGGCCCGGCAGGTGGAAGAGGGTGGGTTCGGGCACGATCCGGTGGATCCGCCGGGGCGGGGTCTCCAAGAACCCTTCGGGGAGGCTGTCACGTATGCAGGGCATGGTGGTCATCCTACCCCTTTTCAACAGGGATACCCCAGGTGTGAACGGGGCGGTCGCTGGCCTGGCGTTCGCGGCAGGCCCGCACCAGGGCCGTGCCATCCCGCCCGTGGGCGGCGGCGAAGTCCCGCTGCCAGCGGGCACCGTTCTGGCCGCTGTCCACCCGGGCGGCGATGATCCCGAGATAATCATGGCGGTCGGCGGTGTCCAGGCCCAGGCGTTCCAGCCCCTGCCGTGCCCGGGGGAGGAGCCGGTCCAGGATCAGTTCCCGGGCCTTTACGGGGGTGTCCCCCTGCCAGTGCAGGGGGGCCTCCAGGCCCAGGCGGGCCGCCTGGTAGAAGTTGTCCCGGGCGGTGGCGAAGGTCATGATCCCCTCGGGGCCTCCGGGGAGGGTGAGCAGGTCCTCCACCAGGCCGTAGAAGAAGGCGGCGTTGGCCAGGCTGTCCGCCAGGGTGGGGCCGGCGGGGATGACCCGGTGTTCGATGCGGATGTGGGGCCGGCCGTCGGCATCGAAGCCGATCAAGGGGCGGTTCCATCGCCAGAGGGTGCCGTTGTGCAGGCGCAGGTGGGCGAAGTGCTCCGGTGGATCGTCCCCGCACAGGGGCAGCAGGGGCGGGAAGTGTTCCAGGTTCTCCTCGAAGCATTCCAGGATGGATTCGCGCGCAAAGCCCGAACCGAAACTCACCCGCCGCAGGGGGCCCCGGGCCACGTCCTGGTAGCCACCCGTCTCCACCGCCTGCTCGAACAGGGGGATGCGGGTCTCGTCCCACAGGTCCCGCCCGAAGAGGAAGGGGGCGTTGGCTGATGCGGCCACCAGGGGGGCGGAGGCCAGGATGGCCGCGTTGTAGACCCGGTGGGCGGTGTCCACGGGGGTCTGCAGGTGGATCTGGAAGGATGTGGCGGCCGCCTCCAGCATGACGTCCGCGTGATCCATGACCAGGTGTTCCCGGCCCTTGATGTCCAGGTGGATGGGACGTCCCTGGCGGGCGCGCAGGACCTGGCGGTTGAGGGCGCGGTAGCGCTTCATGTCCGACATGTTGTCCAGGCAGAGATGGTCCGGGTGCAGGGTGGGCAGGATGCCCGTCATGAACGGCCGGCAATCCAGGGCCCCGGCGGCCGCCTCCGCCCGGCGCCAGGTGGCGGCCAGTTCCCGGTGCAGGTCCGAGAGCACCGTCCCCTCCAGCCGGTGGGGTCGGGTGTTGATCTCCACGTTGAAGCGGGCCAGCTCCAGGGTGGCCAGGGGGTCGTCCATGCGCCCCAGGAAGGCCCCGTTCACCGGGGCGGGGGCCTCCTGCGCATCCAGCAGACAGACCTCGATCTCGAAGCCCGCCACGGGTGGGCCCGGATCGAAGGCACCGCGGGCCGCCATTGCCCGGGCGAGGCGGGTCTCGGCCTCCAGCCGGACCCGGAAACGGGCGAAGTCCCGGGCCGTAAAGCGGGTCTGGTGGATCTCCTGGCCCATGGGGATGCCCCTTCGGCTGCCCTTTCAAGAGGATCCTGCGCCCCCGGTGCCGACGGGTCAACGCCCCCTGATCCCTGCCGCCGGGGTGGCGGTGACCGGCCGGTTCGATTAGCATCGAGGGCCGTATGCCGACCCCGCCGGGTCGTCCCCTGTGGGATGGAGGGATCCGGCGGGGTTTCGTGTGTTCAGGTCCTCGGGTGATTCCATGAGTCTTGCGCTGATCGTCATGCTGCCGTTTCTGGGGGCGCTCCTGCCGGGTCTGCTGATCCGGTCGGGCCGCAATGCCTGCGCCACCGCCACGGCCTCGGTCACCGTCCTCGCCCTGGCGCTGCTGCTGGTGCACACCCCCGCGGTGCTGCGGGGGGAGGTGGTGCAGGTGGGCTGGGACTGGCTGCCTGGATTGGGCCTGAACGCCAATTTCTTTCTCGATGGACTGGGGCTGCTCTTCGCCGGGCTGATCCTGGGGATCGGGCTGCTGATCATCATCTATGCCCGGTTCTACCTCTCCGGGAAGGACCCCATGGGGCTCTTCTACACCTACCTGCTGCTCTTCCAGGGGGCCATGGTGGGGGTGGTGCTGTCGGACAACATCCTGCTGCTGCTGATCTTCTGGGAGCTGACGAGCCTGACCTCGTTCCTGCTGATCGGCTACTGGCACCACCTGCCCGAGGGCCGCCAGGGCGCGCGCATGGCCCTGGTCGTCACCGGCAGCGGCGGCCTGGCGCTGATCGCGGGCATGCTGTTGCTGGGCCAGATCGCCGGCTCGTACG
>JBKGXY010000049.1:0-16065 GCA_046546415.1 Ectothiorhodospira sp. | reverse complement strand
CTTCGAGCGGCCCTTCCACCCGGAGGACCTGGAGCAGATCGAGGCCAGGATGAAGGAACTGGCCAGGGCGGATCTCCCCCTGGAGCGGCGCGTCATGCCCCGGGACGAGGCCGTGGCCTTCTTCCGCGGGCAGGGTGAGGAATACAAGGCCCGCATCATCGAGGAGATCCCCGAGGATCAGGAGCTCTCCCTGTACAGCCAGGGGGATTTTGTGGACCTGTGCCGGGGTCCCCATGTGCCCAGTACCGGCAAGCTCAAGGCCTTCAAGCTCACCAAGGTGGCCGGCGCCTACTGGCGCGGCGACGCCAGCAACGAGATGCTGCAGCGCATCTACGGCACGGCCTGGCCCAGCAAGCAGCAGCTGGATGATCATCTGCATCGCCTGGCGGAGGCGGAACGCCGGGATCACCGGCGCATCGGCCAAGGACTGGACCTGTTCTCCATCCAGGAGGAGGCCGGGGGCGGGCTGGTCTTCTGGCATCCCAAGGGGGCCCGCATCCGGCGCGCCATCGAGCAGTTCTGGTTCGACATGCACGAGCGGGCCGGGTATGAATTCCTCTACACCCCGCACATCGCCAACCTGGACCTGTGGATGACCTCGGGCCACGCCGAGTTCTACAGCGATTCCATGTACGAGCCCATGGAGGACGACCAGCAGCGCTTCCAGCTCAAGCCCATGAACTGCCCCTTCCACGTGCTGGTGTACAAGGACCGGCTGCACTCCTACCGGGACCTGCCCCTGCGCTGGGCGGAGATGGGCACGGTCTACCGGCGGGAGATGTCCGGCGCCCTGCACGGGCTCATGCGGGTGCGGGGCTTCACCCAGGACGATGCCCACATCTTCTGCCGGGAGGACCAGATCGAGGCGGAGATCCTGCGCATCCTGGACCTGACCCTGGATGTCCTGCGGGCCTTCGGTTTCAGCGACTTCGACGTCAACCTCTCCACCCGCCCGGACAAGGCGGTGGGCTCGGATTACATCTGGGAGCACGCCACCGCCGCACTCAAGGGGGCCCTGGAGAAGAAGGGGCTGGCCTATGAGGTGGACGCGGGGGGCGGCGCCTTCTATGGCCCCAAGATCGACATCAAGATCCGCGACGCCATCGGCCGTCAGTGGCAGTGCTCCACCGTGCAGCTGGACTTCAACCTGCCGGAGCGCTTTGACATGGAATATGTGGACGAGGACAACCAGCGCCGCCGGCCCATCATGATCCACCGGGCCCTGCTGGGGTCGGTGGAGCGCTTCTTCGGCGTGCTCATCGAGCACTACGCCGGGGCCTTCCCCCTGTGGCTGGCCCCGGTGCAGGCCCAGGTGCTCACCATCACCGACCGCCAGGACGCCTACGCCCGGGAGGTGGTGCAGACCCTGCGGGCACGCGGTCTGCGGGTGGACGCCGACTTGAGAAACGAGAAGATCGGCTTTAAAATCCGCGAGCACACGCTTCAGCGGGTACCCTACCTCCTGGTGATGGGAGACCGGGAGATGGACACCCGTACCGTTGCCGTGCGCACGCGCTCGGGGGAGGATCTGGGTTCCATGGACCTGGAATCGCTGCAGGATCGCCTCATCCGGGAGAACGCCGCCCGCGGCCCAATCAACGTGGAGGACTGACGTATCAGCGCCGGAAAAGAGAACCGACTCAACGAGCAGATCAGCGTCCCGCAGGTACGCCTGATCGCCGAAGACGGCGAGAACAAGGGGGTCATGCCCACGCGGGACGCCCTGCGCATGGCCGAAGAAGCCGAAATGGACCTGGTGGAGATCGTCCCCACCGCAGATCCACCGGTCTGCCGGGTGATGGACTACGGCAAGTTCAAGTTCGAGCAGAGCAAGAAGACGCAGGCTGCCAAGAAGAATCAGAAACAGGTTCAGATCAAGGAGGTCAAGTTCCGACCGGGAACGGACGAGGGCGACTATGCCGTCAAGATCCGGAACCTCACCCGATTCCTGGAAAACGGCGACAAGTGCAAGGTCACCATCCGTTTCCGGGGCCGGGAGATGGCCCACCAGGAACTGGGCGCCAAGCTGCTGGACCGCATCGAGGCCGATCTGCAGGAACTGGCCACCGTCGAGCAGCGGCCGAAGATGGAAGGCCGGCAGATGATCATGGTGATGGGTCCGAAGAAGAAATAGGGCCCCGCCGTGTCGCCGGCAACAACGAGAACGATGGATGTGCGGGTTCCGGTACACCTGCACGTCCCGAGCAACAGGACCGCCGTGACGGCGGCCTTATCTGGAGTCCGAAGATGCCGAAGATGAAGACCAACCGGGGCGCGGCCAAGCGCTTCAGGAAGACCGGCTCGGGGGCGTTCAAGCGCACCCAGTCCCACCGTCGTCACATCCTGACGAAGAAGAGCACCAAGCGGAAGCGCCATCTGCGCAAGGCCGCCCACATCCATAGCTCGGATGTGGCCGCCGTGCGGCAGATGCTGCCCAACGCCTGAATCCCATCTTCCACCAGGAGTCACGACCATGCCCCGAGTCAAAAGAGGTGTCACCGCCCACGCCAAGCACAAGAAGGTGCTCAAGAAGGCGAAGGGTTATTACGGTGCCCGCAGGAACGTCTACCGCGTCGCCACCCAGGCGGTCACCAAGGCCGGCCAGTACGCCTACCGCGACCGTCGCCAGCGCAAGCGCCAGTTCCGCGCCCTGTGGATCACGCGCATCAACGCCGCGGCCCGTCAGTTCGACTTGTCCTACAGCCGTCTGATCAACGGCCTGAACAAGGCCGGTATCGAGATCGACCGCAAGGTGCTGGCGGATCTGGCGGTGCACGACATCGCCGCGTTCGGCCGCATCGCGGAGAAGGCCAAGGCAGCCCTCTGAACGGCCCGGACGGCATCACCGCCGTCCCCCGGAGGCGCGGACCCGATCGAGACGGTCACCGGTTCGAGGCATCCGTCCGCGCCCCGCAAGGGTGAGTACGTCGAAAGGGGAAAGGCCGGGCCTTTCCCCTTTTTCATTTCAACGCCAACGACGGAAGCAGCCAGTGGAAACCCTCTCCAAAGTGACCGAAGCAGCGCTCCATGCCATCCGGGGTGCGCGGGACCTGCGCAACCTCGAAGAACTGCGCGTGCACTTCCTCGGCAAGAAGGGTGTCATCACCGAGCAGCTCAAGGGCCTGGGATCCCTGCCGGTGGAGCAGCGCAAGCAGGCCGGAAAGACCATCAATGAGGCCAAGAAGCTGATCTTAAAGGCCCTGGATCAACGCCGCCAGGTGCTGGAGGCCGAGACGCGGGAAGCCCGCCTGGCCCAGGAGACGGTAGACGTGAGCCTGCCGGGCCGGCGCCAGGAGCCCGGCGGGCTGCATCCGGTGACCCGGACGGTGGAACGCGTGGAGCGGCTGCTGGGCCAGTTCGGCTTTCACGTGGTGGAAGGTCCCGAGGTGGAGGACGATTACCACAACTTCGAGGCACTCAACATCCCATCGCACCATCCGGCGCGGGCGATGCACGATACCTTCTACTTCGATGCCCGCACCCTGCTGCGCACCCATACCTCCCCGGTGCAGGTGCGGGTCATGGAGACCCAGGCCCCGCCGCTTCGCATCATCGCCCCCGGCCGGGTCTACCGATGCGACTCGGACCTGACCCACAGCCCCATGTTCCATCAGGTGGAGGGGCTCTGCGTGGATGAGGGGATCACCTTCGCCCACCTGCGCGGGGTGCTGGATCACTTCCTGAAGGGCTTCTTCCAGCAGGAGGACCTGCAGACCCGTTTCCGCCCCTCCTATTTCCCGTTCACCGAACCCTCGGCGGAGGTGGACATCCAGTGCGTGCACTGCGGCGGGCAGGGCTGCCGGGTATGCAAGCAGACGGGCTGGCTGGAGGTGATGGGCTGCGGCATGGTCCATCCCAATGTGCTTGCCCAGGTGGGGATCGATGGCGATCGTTACAGCGGGTTTGCCTTCGGTCTGGGCGTGGAGCGCATGGCCATGCTGCGCTACGGCGTCAACGATCTGCGCTTGTTCTTCGACAACGATATCCGCTTCCTGCGCCAGTTCGCCTGAGCGGGGCCGCGGCCTTCCCGCGCCAGCCGGCGCGGGGTGTCGACCGCGCGGCCCCGGCAGCCCCCTGCGCTTTGGGATCACGTTCGCACTACGGGAGTCACACATGAGAATCAGCAATCACTGGCTCGGCCAGTGGGTGGATCACGGCCTGTCCGTGGAGGCCCTGGGACACCGCCTGACCATGGCCGGCCTGGAACTGGACGCCATCGAGGCCGCCGCCGGTGAGTTCAGCGGCGTGGTGGTCGGGCGCGTCCTCTCCGTTCAGCCCCATCCCGATGCGGACAAGCTGCGGGTCTGCCTGGTGGACGACGGCAGCGGTGAGCCGGTCTCCGTGGTCTGCGGCGCCCCCAACGTGCGCGAGGGGATGCGTGCCCCCTTCGCCCCGGTGGGCGCGATCCTGCCCAACGACTTCAGGCTCAAGAAGGTCAAGCTGCGGGGGGTGCCCTCCCATGGCATGCTCTGTTCCGCCCGGGAACTGGCCCTCTCGGAGGGCCATGAAGGCCTGATGGAGTTGCCCGAGGAGGCCCCGGTGGGGATGGACCTGCGCGAACTGCTGGCCCTGGACGACCAGGTACTGGAGGTGGATCTCACCCCCAACCGGGCGGACTGTCTGAGCATGGCCGGGGTGGCCCGGGAGGTGGCCGCCCTCACGGGGCGGCCCCTGACGCCCGTGGAGCCGGCCCCCGTACCGGCGGCGGTGCAGGATCGCCTCCCGGTGACCCTGGAGGCCCCGTCGGACTGCCCGCGCTATGCCCGAAGGGTGATCCGTGGAGTGGATCCCCGGGCAACCACGCCGTTGTGGATGCAGGAACGGCTGCGCCGGGCCGGGGTGCGCAGCCTGGGCCCGCTGGTGGACGTGACCAACTACGTGATGCTGGAACTGGGCCAACCCCTGCACGCCTTCGACCTGTCCGCCCTGGAGGGGGGCATCGTGGTGCGCCGGGCGCGGAATGGGGAGCGCCTCACCCTCCTGGATGGGGAGACCCTCACCCTGGGGGATGCGGACCTGGTGATCGCCGACCAGGCGAAGTGTCTGGCCCTGGCCGGGATCATGGGCGGCCAGGACAGCGGGGTGGGGGACGACACCCGGGACCTGCTGCTGGAATCGGCCCATTTCAGCCCCACCGCCATCGCGGGCCGGGCCCGCCACCATGGACTGCACACCGACGCCTCCCACCGCTTCGAACGGGGCGTGGACCCGGATCTTCCGGCCCCGGCCCTGGAACGGGCCACGGCCCTGCTCTGCGAGATCACCGGGGGCACGCCGGGGCCCGCCGAGGTGGCCGAGGACCCGGGGCATCTGCCGGACCGGACCGGGATCCGCTTCCGTCCCGTTCAGGTGGGACGCCTGCTGGGGACCCACATCGAGGCGGAAGAGATGCAGGCGATCCTGGAGCGTCTGGGATGCCGCGTGGAGGCCTCGGCCGAGGCCTGGCAGGTGACCCCGCCCGGTTATCGCTTCGATCTCGCCATCGAGGCCGACCTGATCGAGGAGATCGCCCGGATCCACGGCTATGACCGGCTGCCCTCGCAGGTCCCGGCGGTGGCCCCGCAGCTGGACTGGCTGGACGAGGCCCGCGTGGAAATCTCCCGCATCCGTCACGCCCTGACGGATGCGGGCTACCTGGAGGCGATCACCTTCAGTTTCGTGGACGAGGACCTGGAGGCCCGGCTGGCCCCCGATCTGCATCCCCTGCGCCTGGCCAATCCCCTCTCTTCGGAGATGGCGGTGATGCGCACCACCCTGTGGTCCGGCCTGCTCAAGGCCGCCCGCCACAATCTCAATCGCCAGCAGGACCGGGTGCGCCTCTTCGAGACGGGTCTCAGGTTTGTTCCCCAGGGGGATGATCTTGAACAGGAAAAGATGCTCGCCGGCATCCTCTGTGGTCCCCTGTACCCCGACCAGTGGGCGCATGAGACCCGTGGGGTGGATTTCTTCGACATGAAGGGTGACGTGGAGATGATCC
The DNA here is from genome assembly GCA_046546415.1 of Ectothiorhodospira sp. Lineage (GTDB taxonomy): Bacteria > Pseudomonadota > Gammaproteobacteria > Ectothiorhodospirales > Ectothiorhodospiraceae > Ectothiorhodospira. The sequence goes on along the minus strand of JBKGXY010000049.1, from coordinate 10,088 downwards.
TTGCCCTGGCGGGTCTGGAAGGGCGGGTGCGCTGGCAGGCCTGCGAGGACCCGGCCCTGCATCCGGGGCAGGGCGCACGATTGCTGCTGGACGGGGCACCCATCGGCCGGGCCGGGGCCCTGAACCCGGAGATCGCCTCGGCGCTCGACATCGAGACCCCGGTCTATCTCTTCGAGCTCCGCCTGGAGGACGTCACCCGAGGCCGCTTGCCCCGATTCAGGGAACAGAGCCGCTATCCGGCCATCCGGCGGGATCTGGCCCTGGTGGTGGAGGACTCCGTGCCCGCCGCCCGGGTGATGGAGGTGATCCACGGGCTCGAGCTCCCGGTGTTGCAGGAGGTGAAGCTGTTTGACGTCTATACCGGAAAGGGTGTGCCCGAAGGGTGCAAAAGTCTCGCTTTAGGCTTGATTTTACAGGATTTATCCAGCACTCTTACCGACGAGGCCGTGGATCGCATGATCCAGGATATCGTTGAGAGACTGCAACAAGAGGTTGGGGCGACCCTCAGGGCGTGATCGATGGCACTGACGAAGGCGGATATGGCGGAACGTTTGTTCGAGGAAGTGGGGCTGAACAAGCGCGAGGCCAAGGAACTGGTGGAGCTCTTCTTCGAGGAGGTTCGTTCCGCACTGGAGGATGGCGAGCAGGTGAAGCTCTCCGGCTTCGGCAACTTCACCCTGCGGGACAAGAACCAGCGCCCGGGCCGCAACCCCAAGACCGGGGAAGAGATCCCCATCTCGGCGCGACGTGTCGTGACCTTCCGCCCGGGTCAGAAACTCAAGGCGAGGGTGGAAGCCTATGCTGGAAGCGAGCAACAACAGTGAACTACCGGCCATCCCCGGAAAGCGCTATTTCACCATCGGCGAGGTGAGCGAGCTGTGCGGGGTCAAACCCCATGTGCTGCGCTACTGGGAACAGGAATTCCCCTCGCTCAAGCCGGTGAAGCGTCGGGGTAACCGGCGCTACTACCAGCGGCAGGATGTCCTGCTGATCCGCCAGATCCGCAGTCTCCTCTACGAGCAGGGCTACACCATCGGTGGGGCCCGTCAGAAGCTCTCGGGCCAGGAGGCCCGGGAGGACGTCAACCAGAGCCAGCAGATCATCCGCCAGATGTGCACGGAACTGGAGGAGGTCCTGCAGATCCTCCGGCAAAAGCCCTGAGTGGATTGGGCGTCCCCCCTTCCCAATGGGGCAATGATTGCCTATAATGCCGACTTCTTTCGGGGCGTAGCGCAGCCTGGTAGCGCACCTGCATGGGGTGCAGGTGGTCGGAGGTTCAAATCCTCTCGCCCCGACCAGAATCAAAGACCGAATCGGCTCCTGTCAGGTTTTTCCTGACGGCCGTTTCCCACAAAAAGGCCCGCCTTGAGCGGGCCTTTTTGTGTCTGGAGCGGGGAGGGGGCAGCCGGATCCCCGAGCGGCCTCCTGCTGTCTTTCCGGGGCCCACTTTCCCCGACACATCCCCTTTATCCTTCCCTTCGGTGCCCATTATGATGCCTTTCAGGCATGATCACCCCCCGTAGATCGAAGGGAGTTTCATATGAGTCCGCAGACGGATGGGGCCTCCACCCCAGACACGGCCTGGCACGCCCTGGACAAGGCGTCGACCCTGGAGGCCCTCGAAGCCGGGGGCACGGGGCTGAGCGAGGGGGAGGCCCAACGGCGCCGGGAGATCCACGGCCCCAACCGTCTCCGGCCGCCGGCCCGGCAAAGCGGGCTGATGCGCTTCCTGCTGCAGTTCCATAACGTGCTCATCTATGTGCTCATCGCCGCGGCGGTGGGCACCGCCTTCCTGCAGCACTGGGTGGATACGGGGGTCATCCTGGGCGTGGTCCTCATCAACGCCCTGATCGGTTACCTGCAGGAAGGGAAGGCGGAAAAGGCCCTGGACGCGATCCGCGACATGCTCTCCCCCAAGGCCATGGTGCTGCGGGAGGGGCGCCGGCAGACCGTGGACGCCCAGGAGCTGGTGCCCGGCGATGTGGTGGTGCTGCGGGCGGGGGATCGGGTCCCGGCGGATCTACGCCTGCTGGAGGCCCACAACCTGCGCATCGACGAAGCGGTGCTCACGGACGAGTCGGTCCCCGTGGAGAAGGGGACCTCCCCCGTCTCGCGCGATGCCGAGCTGGGAGACCGCACGGGTCTGGCCTTCTCCGGCACCCTGGTGTCCTACGGGCATGGCCTGGGGGTGGTGACCGCCACCGGGGACCGCACCGAGATCGGCCGGGTGAGTACCCTGCTCTCCCAGGTGGAATCCACCACCACGCCCCTGTTGCGGCAGATGGGGCAGTTCAGCCGCTGGCTCAGCATCGGCATCGTGGCCATCGCGGCCCTGACCTTCGTCTTTGGCCTGGTGGTGCGCGGATACGCCGCCATGGACATGTTCCTGGCGGCGGTGAGCCTGGCTGTGGCCGCCATCCCCGAGGGGCTGCCGGCCATCATGACCATCACCCTGGCCCTGGGGGTGCAGCGCATGGCCCGGCGCAACGCCATCATCCGGCGCCTGCCGGCTGTGGAGACCCTGGGAGCCGTCACCGTCATCTGTTCCGACAAGACGGGCACCCTGACCCGTAACGAGATGACGGTGCAGGAGGTCATCACCTGTGACCGCCCTTACCGGGTCACGGGGGTGGGCTACAAGCCCGAAGGGTGCTTCGTCCTGGACGAACGGGATGTGGACCCCCGGAAGGAGCCGGGGGGGCTCCCCGAGCTCCTGCGCGCCGCCGTGCTGTGCAACGAGGCCCAGGTCCATCTCCGGGATGGCCAGTGGCGTCTGGAGGGGGATCCCACCGAGGGGGCCCTGATCACGGCGGGTCTCAAGGCCGGTCTGGATCTGGAGGAATTGCATGGACGCATGCCCCGGACCGACATCATCCCCTTCGAATCCTCCCATAAATTCATGGGTACCCTGCACCACGATCATGGCGGACACGGCTTCATCTTCATGAAGGGGGCCCCGGAGCGGGTCCTGGCGGCCTGCTCCCACCAGCGGGGGGTGCAGGGCGATGTCCCCCTGGACCGGGAAGGATGGGAGAGGAAGATGGAGGAGGTGGCCGCCCGGGGTCAGCGCCTCCTGGCGGTGGCCACGCGCTCCGTACCCGCCAGCCATGATGAACTGTCCTTCAGCGACATGGAGGGAGGGATGGTCCTCCTGGGGATGATGGCCCTCATCGATCCGGCCCGGGAGGAGGCGGTGGCCGCCGTGGCCGAATGCCACCGTGCCGGGATCCAGGTGCGCATGATCACCGGTGATCACGCCCTCACGGCCCGTGCCATCGGCGAACAACTGGGGATCGTCCAGGAGGGGGGGGAGGTCCTCACCGGCCGGGAGATCGAGGAGATGGATGAGGACCGGCTGCGGGAGCGGGCGCAACGGGTACGGGTCTTTGCACGGACCACCCCGGAGCACAAGCTGCGGCTGGTGAAGGTGCTGCAGGCGGAGGACCATGTGGTGGCCATGACCGGGGATGGCGTCAATGATGCCCCGGCCCTGAAGCGGGCGGACGTGGGCGTGGCCATGGGGGTCAAGGGGACCGAGGCGGCCAAGGAGGCCTCGGAGATGGTCCTGGCGGACGACAACTTCGCCTCCATCGCCCATGCCGTGGAGGAGGGGAGAACGGTCTATGACAACCTCAGGAAGGCCATCCTTTTCATCCTGCCCACCAACGGGGGGCAGGGCCTGACCATCGTCGCCGCCATCCTCCTGGGGCTGAGCCTGCCCCTGGAGCCGGTGCAGGTGCTCTGGGTCAACATGGTGACCGCCGTCACCCTGGCCCTGGCCCTGGCCTTCGAGCCGCCGGAACCGGGCCTTATGACACGCCGGCCAAGGGATCCCGGGATGCCGCTGCTCACGGGATTCCTGATCTGGCGCGTGGTGTTCGTCTCGACCCTACTGCTCATCGGGGCCTTCGGGCACTACTACTGGATGCTGGAGACGCAGGCCGCCGCTCAGGAACTGGCCCGCACGGTGGCCATCAACACCTTCGTGGTGGGGCAGATCTTCTATCTCTTCAACAGCCGCTACATCCTGGAGTCGGTACTGAACCTGCGCGGTCTCCTGGGCAGCCGGCCCGTGCTCATCGCCATCGGCGTGCTGGTGGTGCTGCAGTTGCTGTTCACCTACGCCGGGCCGTTCCAGTTCCTGTTCAACACGGCCGCCATCGGTCTGAGCGAGTGGGTCCGCATCCTGGTCTTCGGACTGGTGCTGTTCCTGGTGGTGGAGGGAGAAAAGGCCCTGCTGCGCCGCAGCCGCCATGAACGGGGGGGCTTGGCCTAGAGCCAGGCTGGTGCCTGGCGCTCCCAGCAAACCCCATGGAGACGCCGGAACCCAGCCCGCCCCCGGGAACGCCGAGCCCCGGCTCGGCATAAGTTTTGTATGCTCGGCACAAACGCCGCCGCTCGGGTACGATGCGGATATCAATGATCGTAAAAGTGTGTGGTTCGCCATGCTTCATCGCCATCTCAACCATCAGCGCTTCACCCTCGCTGCCATTGACGACGTGATCTCACGCGGTCGGTGGCAGGACTGGGCTGATCTGCGCCGTGCGGTTCTGGCTGACCACGCCCTGCTGGACAAGGTGGAGCGTGTGTGCCGCCCCTACGCTTCCGACCCCTACGCCCAACGCCATCACTTCTGGATGCGCTATGCCGAGGAACACCGCTCCGCTGCCTGACTGGGAACTCGTCCTGTCCTCTGCCGTTTGCGACCTTTTACGAATAACCAAATGAAAAGGCCCGCCCCGATATGGAATCGGGGCGGGCCCTTGGCATGCTGGCGGAGAGGGAGGGATTCGAACCCTCGATACGGGGTTACCGTATACACACTTTCCAGGCGTGCGCCTTCGACCGCTCGGCCACCTCTCCGGATCTTCTTCTGGCCCGTGCCGGGCCCTTGACCGGTCGCGCCGTGGAGCGCCCCCGATCAAGGTCGGCAAAGATACATGAATCGCCTCCGCTTGGCAAACGGGTCAGGGATCGGACGGAGCAGCGCTCACCACAGGGTGCCCCGCCGCCAGTCCCAGATCACAAGGCCCAGCAGGGCCAGGATGGTCAGGGTGGTGAGCACCGTGGAGACGGTGATGAGGACGGAGAGGAAGCCGACGGATGCCATGGGGGAACTCCCGCTGATCAGTGGTTGGGGGGTGGCTCCTTGAGGGCCTCCCAGTCGAAGTCATTGGGGCGGGCCCAGGTGGTGGCCAGCACCACCACCATGGACACCGCGGCCCCCACCAGGGCGCCCACGTAGAAACCGATCTGGAAGTAGGCCAGGATGCCGGCCGCGCTGCCCAGGACCATGGCCAGGGAGGCGCCCCACTGGTTGGTGCGCCGCCAGTAGAGCCCGGCCGCGATGGGCCAGATGGTGCTGGCCACGAAGGCCCCGGTGAAGTGCAGCAGTTGCGCCAGTGTGGTGATCTTGGGCAGGCACAGCAGCCAGGCCAGGATGCCCAGCGACAGGATGGAGACCTTGGTGGCCGTGCGCAGGTGCTCGGCAGTGGCATGGGGCTTGAGGTGGCGGTAGTACAGGTCACGGACCACCAGCATGGCCGTGGCCGCCAGCAGGGAGTCCAGGCTGGAGGCCAGGGCGGCGAAGACCATGACCAGCACGATCACCGCCCCGGTGAGGCCCAGAAGCTCCGAGGCGACGATGGGGCCCACCATGTCGGCGGCCGGGATGTTGGTGCCCAGGGCCGGACTGGCCAGGGCGATGAAGCCGGCGACGATGGGGATGGGGGCCCAGAAGAGTCCCGCCAGCAGGTAGGCCCACTGGCCCACCCCCTCGCGGAAGGAATAGGCCCGGGTCCACCAGACGTTGGAGTGGAAGATCTCGCCCATGCCAAAGAGCAGGTTGTTGAACAGGAACATGATGGCCGCGGGCATCATCAGGCTCAGCAGTTCGGGGCGCTCCCGATCCAGGCTGGTGTGGATCTCGTCGAAGCCGATGCTGCCGATGGTGAGCCAGGCCAGCACCACCAGACCCACCAGGATGAGGATGGACTGGATGAAGTCGGTGCCGATGACGGCCCGGAAACCGCCGATGAGGGTGTAGCCCACACAGGCGGCCAGGATGACGGTCATGCCCTGCCAGTAGGGGATGCCGGAGAGGGCGTGGGTGAGCACCCCCCCGGCCATGCCCAGGCTCACCAGCCAGCCCAGGCTGTAGAAGATGGAGATGGCCAGGAAGATGCGCCAGGCCAGGTTGCCGTAGCGCAGGCGCACGAAGTCGCCGCTGGTGTAGCCGTAGGGCATGAGGTGACGGATGCGTTTGGCCAGGGGGGCGAACAGGAGCAGGCCCACGGCCCCCAGGGAATAGCCGATCATGCCCCAGATGCCCATCTGGTAGGCCAGCTGCGGCGCCATCATGGTGGTGTTGCTGGTGACCCAGGTGGCCATGGCCGTGGCGGTGCCCACCGCCAGGCCCACCCGGCGTCCGGCCAGGACGAACTGGTCCAGCTCCTTGTCGTGGCGGCCGAAGTACCACCCCAGGCCTACATAGAGGGCGGTGAACAGGGCGATCAGTAACCAGGCCAGTCCCGGTTCCAGGATGGCGGTCTCCTGGATGCTCATAGGCGCTCCCGTCGATTGCGTGTTCTGGGTTGGGTGGTTTCAGACACGGCCTGCGGCCTCAGCCGTCCCGATCCGCTCTGCGCTGGGCGATGCTGCCGGCGGCGATCATCCCCGCGGTGGTGAAAAAGACGACCCCACCGAGGACGAAGAGGCCGTAGGCCTGTCCAGCAGAGTGATGGGCCACCTCCACCTCCAGGGGGTCGCTCCAGGGGGAGCGGCTGCCGTCCCTGAATACGGCCCGTACACGGTAGTGATAGGTGCCGTTGCTGCGTCCGCTGATGACCGTGGCCCGGTCCGCGCCCTCGTAGAAGACCCGGGGGGAGTCGAAGCCATCCCCGTCGGATTCCTGGAGGATGAATTTGTCGATGGGGTCATCGGCATCCTCCAGGGACCACTTGAGCTGGTAGTAGCCGCCCTTGGCCGGGGTGTCGGTGGATTCCAGCAGGGGGGACTCTGGATCGTCCCCCCAGGCCGGGGATGCCGTCAGCAGGAGTAGACCGATCAAGGCCGTGGATTGCAGGGCACGGTTTCGGATCGTCTGGATGCAGGTCAAGGGCACGCTCCTTGGGCCGCGCTCCCGGCCGATCGGCACGCAGAACACCGGCCACCCGTGAATCGCTCATCGACACAAGACCCTAGCCCCCCGTACCCCGGGGGTCAAGGCACGCCGGGTACCGTGGCCTTTTCCCTCGCGGCTGCCTGGCGTACCTTTACCCACTTTCCAAACGCCGGGATCTTGCATGCGTTGGGCCTCCGTGCTCCGTATCGTCGGACTGCTTCTGATGCTCTTCAGCACCACCATGCTGCCTCCGGCCCTGGTGTCCCTGATCCATGGGGACGCAGGTTTGGAGGCCTTCCTGTTTTCCTTTGGTGCGCTGCTGTCGCTGGGTCTTCTCCTCTGGTGGCCCGTGCGCCGTGCCTACCAGGAACTGCGCACCCGGGACGGCTTTCTCATCGTGGTCCTGTTCTGGGTGGTCCTGGGGCTCTCCGGGGCCCTGCCGCTGATCCTCTCCCCGGCCCCCCAGATCTCCTGGACCGATGCCGCCTTCGAGAGCGTCTCCGGGCTGACCACCACGGGGGCGACGGTGCTCACCGGCATCGATCACCTGCCCGAATCGGTCCGTTTCTATCGCCAGCAGCTGCAGTGGCTCGGGGGGATGGGGATCATCGTGCTGGCGGTGGCCATCCTGCCCATGCTGGGGGTGGGTGGGATGCAGCTCTACCGGGCCGAGACCCCGGGGCCGGTGAAGGACACCAAGCTGACCCCGCGGATCGCGGAGACGGCCAAGGCCCTCTGGTACATCTATCTGATCCTTACGGTGAGCTGCGCCCTGGCCTACTGGATGGCGGGGATGGGTGTGCTGGATGCCATCGGCCACAGTTTCTCCACCGTGGCCATCGGGGGGTTCTCCAGCCACGATGCCAGCATGGGATACTTCGACAGCCCCCTGATCTCCATGATCTGCGCGCTGTTCATGCTGGTGGCCGGCATCAATTTCGCCATGCACTTCCTCGCCTGGAGGACCCGCTCCCTGGTGCATTATCTCAAGGACCCCGAGATGCGATGGTTCCTGGTGCTCATGGGCGGGGGCAGTGTCGTGGTGGCCACGACCCTGATGATCACCGGCCACCATGGTACCTGGGGGGAATCGCTGCATCAGGCCGTCTTCCACACCGTCTCCATCGGCACCACGGCGGGCTTCACCGCCGACACCTACCAGGACTGGCCCGTCTATCTGCCGGTGTTGCTGACCCTGATGGCCTTCATCGGGGGGTGCGCCATGTCCACCGGCGGGGGCATCAAGGTGATCCGTTTCATGCTCCTCATCAAGCAGGGGTATCGCGAGGTGGTGCGTCTGGTGCATCCCCACGCGGTGGTCCCCATCAAGGTGGGGGGGCGTCCGGTGCCGGACACGGTGATCGATGCGGTCTGGGGGTTCTTCGCCGTCTACATCGCCCTGTTCACCCTGATGATGCTCATCCTCATGGCCACGGGGCTGGATCAGGTGACGGCCTTCTCGGCCGTGGCGGCCACCATCACCAACCTGGGGCCGGGGCAGGGGGCCGTGGCGACCCATTATGCCGGCATCGGGGACCTGGCCAAGTGGGTGCTCATGTTCGCCATGTTCCTGGGACGTCTGGAGGTGTTCACCCTGTTGGTGCTGTTCACGCCCGCCTTCTGGCGGCGGTGAGGGACCGGCCAGCACGGGAAGGGCCCCCTGGCATTGAATCCCCGTCCCGTGCCGGGCATCCTTGGCGGCGGTCCGTCCCGCCGGTCCCGAACCCCTTCCCAGGATCTGCCCTGCATGGTGCAAGAACGCATCGTACGCCTCGTCCTTGTCCTCCTGCCGCCCATGGCCATCGCCGTGGGCGTGGCCGCCACCGTGCACGGGGATCTGCTGCCGTCACTGCCCAGGGGGCTGATGGAGATGGGCCCATGGCTCGCCGCCCTCCTGGGGGCCGGGCTGGCCCTGGCCTACGGGCGGACGCGGGTGCTGATCCTCATTGGTCTGGTTCTGGCGGTCTATCTGGGCAGTGTCTTCCAGATCCGTCCCATGGCCTATGAGGAGGCGGGGGATCCGGCACCGGCCCTGGGCTACGCCCTTCTCACCTTCCTGGTCCCCTTGATCGCGGTGGCCAACGCCTTCTGGTCCGAGCGGTATCACATCCTGATGGATCTGGGTCTGCGCCTGCTGGCCTTCGGGGCCTGTGCCGGGCTGGGGGTGGTGCTGATCCGCCAGTATCCCGATGCCGCCGAGGCCTTCCTGCTCACCCTCCACTGGCCGGCCCTCCACTGGCCCGGCCTGAGGATGCCCCAGGTCTCCACCTGGAGTCTCCTGGCGGGCCTGGTGATCACGGGGGTCGCCCTGGTACGGGGCCCCCGGCCCTTCTGGGCGGCGCAGTGGGTGGGGCTGTTGGGGATCGGCTGGATGTTGCCCTGGTTGTTCCACGAATATGCGCTGCCGCTGGCCACCACGGGCATCCTGTTGATCCTGTCCCTTGCCGTCATCCAGGAGTCCTTCCAGATGGCCTTCCGGGACGATCTCACGGGTCTGCCGGGCCGCCGTGCACTGAACGAACGCCTGCAGCGCCTGGGCCGGCGCTATGCCATCGCCATGACCGACGTGGACCACTTCAAGAAATTCAACGACACCCATGGCCACGACCTGGGGGATCAGGTCCTGCGTGTGGTGGCCAGTCAGTTGCGCCGGGTGGGCGGGGGCGGGCGCGCCTACCGGTATGGGGGCGAGGAATTCACCATCGTCTTCCCGGGCCGGCGGGCAGAGCAGTGCGTTCCCTACCTGGAGGCGGTGCGCGAGGCCATCCAGGACTATGACATCGTCATCCGCGACGAGAAGAACCGTCCCGAGGATCGCCGGGAGGGCCGGGCACGACGCGGCCAGGGCCGGGGTCAGACCGTCTCGGTGACCATCAGCATGGGGGTGGCGGAACGGGACGCGACCCATTCCGACCCGGAGGCGGTGATCAAGGCGGCGGACCAGGCCCTTTACCAGGCCAAGGAA
>JBKGXY010000048.1:0-16350 GCA_046546415.1 Ectothiorhodospira sp. | reverse complement strand
CGAGCGTATCGCCCCGGGCACGGAGGCCGCTGTCCTCCTGGAGGGCCTGCCTTCGGCGGCCGACCGGGTCGGGCTGGATACGGCCCTGGAGGCCCTTCCCGGGCTGGCGCAGCGCCTGGACGACCGACGCCGGCGCCTGGCACAACTGGACCGGACGGCCCGGGAGAGCGACCGCGAGCCCGCGGAGGTGGACCCTGCGGCCCGCGAGGCCCTGGAGCAGGCCCTGCGCCAGGCCCGGGCCCTGGGGGATGTGGATGCGCGGATCCGGGACCTGGAGACGGTCATCGACGCCTGGGCGCGGGAGCAGACCCAGGCCCTGCGGGATCTGGAGCAGGACGACATCGAGGCCCTGCGCGCGGCGCATCCCTTCCTGGAGGCCGAGATCGACGAGATGGCCCGGACCCTGGAGGACCACGGGGCCCAGCTGGAGCGCCTGGACCGGGAATGGACGCAGATCCGGGCCGAACGGGAGGAGCAGCGCCTGCGTCAGGAGCAACTCGCCGCCGTGGGTGAGGTGGTGACGGCGGAGACCCTGCGCGCCGCCCGCGAACGCCGGGATGCCCTCTGGAAACGGATCCGCCGGGACTGGGTGGAGGGGGCGGTCCTCTCCGGGGCGGATCCCCAGGAAGACCCGGTACGTGCCTACGAGCAGGCCGTGGACCGGGCCGATCACCAGGCGGACCAGTTGCGCGCCGATGCCGCCCGGGCCGCGGGCATCCAGGAATGCCGGACGCGCATCCACCGCATGGAGGCCCGGCTCGAGGAGATCACCGGAGAGCGTCAGCGGCGGCAGGAGGCGCTGGAGACCCAGCGGACCCGCTGGGAGGCGGAATGCGCGCGCCGTGGCCTGCCCCCCCTGGATCCGGCCGCCCTGGGGCAGTGGCAGCAGCGACGGGAGGCGGTGCTGGAGGCGGGGGGGCGCCTGGAGCGTCAGCGCCTGCAGCGCGACCGGGAGGCCGCCGCGCGGGAGGCGGTAGCCCGGGCCCTCTCCGGTGCCCTGGAAAGGCTGGGCCAGCGTCCGCCCGGGGCGGATCTGGGGGCCCTGATCCGGACGGCGACGGACTGGGAACACGAGGCCACCGCCCGGGACGCCCGCCGCGAGGAACGCCGGCACGCCGCCCGGGAGCGGGATCGGGAACGGGAGGCCCTGAGCGGGGAGATCGCCGAACTGGAAGCCTGCCGGGGGGACCACACCCGGGTGCTGGCCGACTGGCACGCCCGCCTGCATCTGCCTGAGGACGCCCCGCCTGCGGCGGTCCGGGCCCGGCTCGAGGAACTGGATGCGCTGGAGCGTCTTCGGGCCGATCTGGAGGCCCTGCGGGAGGGGCAGGCCCGCCAGAGGGCCCTGGTGGATGCGTTTGCCCAACGGGCCCGGGAACTGGCCCGGCTGCTGCAGGAGCCGGATCCGGAGGACGCCGAGGACATGGCGGCCCGGCTCCGGGACCGGCTTCGCGCGGCCGTGGACCGGGACCGGGAGCGCCGCACCCTGGAGCGGGACCTGACCCGGGCCCGGGCGGAGGAGGCCCGCGCCCGGGAGGTCATGGAGCGCCAGGAGTCGGTGCTGGAGCATCTGGCGGCCGCCGCCGGGGTACCCCGGGCGCAGCTGCCGGAGGTGGAGGCACGGGCCGCCCACAAGCGCCGGGTCCGGGACCGGCTGCGGGAAGGGGAGGGGCAGCTCTCCCGGAGTTCGCAGCGCCCCGAGGCGGCGCTGCGGGCGAGCCTGGAGGGCCTGGACCTGGCGGCCATCGAGTCGGATCAGGCCCGGTGCCGTGCCGGGATCGAGGGGCTGGAGGCGGATGTAAAGACGGCCCGACAGCGGGAGGAGGCGGCCCGCCGGGCCCTGGAGGCGGTGGACACCTCCGATGCGGCGGCCCGTGCACGCGAGGCCATGGAGTCGGCGGCGGCGGGCATGGCCGCCGCCATCCCGCCCTGGGCCCGCCTGCGGATCGCCCATGCCCTGCTGCGCCGCGCACTGGACCGTTTCCGAGAGCGTTCCCAGGGCCCCATGGTGGAGGCCGCCTCCCGCCATTTCGCCCTCATGACCCGGGGGCGCTACCCGCGGCTGGAGACCGATGACACCCAGGATCCCCCGGTGCTTCGGGCGGTGCGCGAGGATGACCGGCGGGTGGATGTGGACGGGATGAGTGAAGGGACGCGGGACCAGCTCTACCTGGCCCTGAGGCTGGCGGCCCTGGAGCTGCGCCGCGCGGCGCAGCCGGGGATGCCCCTGATCCTGGACGATGTCCTGATGACCACGGATGACGAGCGTGCCGCCCGCGTCCTCCAGGCCCTGGCGGCCTTCGCCGAGGGCGGGCAGGTCCTGCTGCTGACCCACCACCGCCATCTGCTGGACGTGGCCCGGGCAGCGGTGGGGGATGCCCGGCTGTGTATCCATCGGCTGGATGCATAAGGGCGGGGCGGCATCGGAGAACCCGGTCCTTGACGCTCCTTTCCCCCACCCCCCATAATTCAATCCTTTGCAGCGCGAAGGCGCTGGCAAGACCCTGTCCATGGTGACCCGCATCGGTCCCCCCGCGACAACAAGCTGCGAACCCCGCCAGGCCCGGAAGGGAGCAACGGTAGCAGTGGACTTGTGCGCCGGGGTGTGGCTGGTGCGGGTTGCCGCCCCTTTCGAGGCCGTCCCGGGCCTGGTCCCCTCCGTGATCCCCGACGAGATTCATGAGCTATCAGGTCCTGGCCCGTAAATGGCGTCCCCGCACCTTCGATGAACTGGTGGGGCAGCCCCACGTGGTCCGGGCGCTGGTCAATGCCCTGCGCGGACAGCGCCTGCATCACGCCTACCTCTTCACCGGCACCCGGGGCGTGGGCAAGACCACCATCGCCCGCCTCCTGGCCAAGTGCCTCAACTGCGAGACCGGCATCACCCCTGAGCCCTGCGGCCGCTGCACCGCCTGCCGCGAGATCGACGAGGGCCGTTTCATCGACCTGATCGAGGTGGACGCCGCCTCCCGCACCCGCGTGGAGGACACCCGGGAGCTCCTGGAGAACGTCCCCTACGCCCCCACCCGCGGGCGCTTCAAGGTGTATCTGGTGGACGAGGTGCACATGCTCTCCACCCACAGCTTCAACGCCCTGCTCAAGACCCTGGAGGAGCCGCCGGAGCATGTGAAGTTCCTGCTGGCCACCACCGACCCCCAGAAACTGCCGGTGACGGTGCTTTCCCGGTGCCTGCAGTTCAACCTCAAGGCCATGCCCGCGGAGATGATCGCCCGGCACCTGGAGGGGGTGCTGGAGCGGGAGGGCATCGAGGCCGGGGACGGGGCGGTGATGCAACTGGCCCGGGCCGCCTCCGGCAGCATGCGCGATGCCCTCAGCCTGCTGGATCAGGCCATCGGCTATGGGGACGGCGCCCTGCGCGAGGCCGAGGTGCGGGAGATGCTGGGGGTGATCTCCGGCGAGCATCTGGCCCGCATCCTCCTGGCCCTGGCGGACGGGGATGCCCGCGCCCTCATGGATGCCGTGGAGGCGCTCTCGGCCCAGGTGCCGGACTATGCCGCGGTGCTCGCCGAGCTGGTGGGGCTGCTGCACCGGGTGGCGGTGGTGCAGCAGGTCCCCGAGGCCCTGGACAGCCTGGATGCGGAGGCCGGCCTGCTGCAGGACCTGGCCGCGCGTCTGGACCCCTCCGAGGTCCAGCTCTTCTATCAGATCGCCCTGGTGGGCGGACGGGATCTGCCCCTGACCCCCGACCCCCGGGCCGGCCTGGAGATGGTCCTCTTGCGCATGCTGGCCTTCCGCCCGGCGGATCGGGAGCCCGCCGGTCCGGCCCGGTCCTCCCGAACCCCGGCCCCCGGAACCCCGGACAATGGCACACCCCCAGGCCCGGCGGCCGCCCCTCCGCTGACCCGGCCCCCGGACGACGCCCCCCCGGGCCCCGAGGTCGCGCCCCGGGCCTCATCGCCCCGGAAGCCCGATCCGGAACCGCCGGCCACAGCGGATCCTCCGGCAGCGGATGCCCCTCGGGTGGAGGGTACCCCGGCGCGCACCGCACAGGACGATCCGCTGGATTGGGGGCGGCTCTCCGGGCGGCTCGGCCTTTCGGGGCTGGCCGGAGAGCTGGTCCGGCACTGCGCCCTGGCGGATCACCGGGATGGGGAGTTGCGGTTGCGCCTGGACAAGGCCCACGGGCACCTGAACACGGGAAAGGCCCGGGAGAAGCTGGAGGCGGCACTGCGTTCGGTCCTGGGGGAGACGGCCCGGGTGCGCGTCGAGGTGGGCGAGGCCGGAGGGGAAACCCCCGCGGCCCGGGAGGCGCAGCATCAGGCTCGGCGTCAGGAGGCGGCGGAACGCGCCATCCGTGAGGATCCGGTGGCCCGGGGTGTGATGGAGACCTTCGACGCGGAACTGGTCCCCGGTTCAGTGCGCCCGCGGGGGGAGGGGTAGGGCACCCCTCGCCACGGGCGACCTGTTAGACTACGGCTTTTTTACACCAGCGAGAGCACAAAGGTAGCGATATGTTGAAAGGCGGACTTGGCAATTTGATGAAGCAGGCCCAGAAGATGCAGGAGGACATGGCCAAGGCCCAGGAGGAACTGGCCGAGATGGAGGTGACCGGTTCCGCGGGCGGTGGCATGGTGAGCGTCACCATGACCGGGAAGCACGCGGTGCGCAAGGTCAGCATCGACCCCAGCCTGCTGGAGGAGGATCGGGACATGCTGGAGGACCTGATGACGGCGGCCATGAACGACGCCGTGCAGAAGGTGGAGGAGATGAGCCGCGAGCACCTCTCCAGCGTCACCCAGGGCATGGGCCTGCCCCCGGGTTTCAAGATGCCGTTCTGATCCCGTGGCCGCTGCGCCGCTGCTGGATCAGCTGGTGGAGGCCCTGCGCTGCCTTCCGGGGGTGGGCCCCAAGTCCGCGCAGCGCATGGCCCTGCACGTCCTGGAACGTGACCGGCCGGGGGCCCTGCGCCTGGCCGGTGTGTTGCAGGAGGCGGCGCAGCGCATCGGGCATTGCCGGGTCTGCCGCACCCTGACCGAGGCGGAGGTCTGCCCCGTCTGTGCCGATCCGGGCCGCGACGGCCGGTTGATCTGTGTCGTGGAGACCCCGGCGGATGTGCTGGCCATCGAGCAGGCCACAGGGTTCCGCGGCCGCTACCACGTGCTCCTGGGTCAGCTTTCCCCCCTGGATGGGGTCGGGCCGGAGGAACTGGGGCTGGACCGCCTGGAGGCCCGCCTGGAAGAGGATGGGGTGGCCGAGCTCATCCTGGCCACCGGCACCACCGTGGAAGGGGAGGTGACGGCCCACTACATCGGCGAGATGGCGCGCAACCGGGGCATCCGCACCACCCGCATCGCCCATGGCGTGCCCCTGGGGGGCGGCCTGGAATACGTGGACCGGGGAACCCTCTCCCATGCCTTCGAGGGTCGCCGGGTGTACTGAGACCGGCGGCACGGCGGACCCGCCGCCGGCCGCATGCTTCAGGGGAGTATCATGACAGACTGTATCTTCTGCCGCATCGCCCAGGGCGAGATTCCCGCGGACAAGGTGTACGAGGATGACCAGGTGGTGGCCTTCCGGGATCTGAACCCCCAGGCGCCGGTGCACATCCTGGTGATCCCGAAGCGCCATGTCGCCACGCTCAACGACCTCCCGGAAGAGGACACCACCCTCGTCGGACGCCTGCAACAGGTGGCCGTGCAGCTGGCCAGGCAGGAAGGTATCGCTGAGGAGGGTTACCGGACCGTGATCAACTGCAACCCCGCCGGGGGGCAATCGGTCTATCATCTGCATCTGCATCTCATGGG
The DNA here is from genome assembly GCA_046546415.1 of Ectothiorhodospira sp. GTDB lineage: Bacteria > Pseudomonadota > Gammaproteobacteria > Ectothiorhodospirales > Ectothiorhodospiraceae > Ectothiorhodospira. The sequence goes on along the minus strand of JBKGXY010000048.1, from coordinate 10,585 downwards.
CGGGCGGCAGATGGCCTGGCCCGCCGGCTGATCCTCAACACCGGAGGAACGATCCCGTGGCCGTGCCCTTTTCCTCTTCCATGATCGTGGGGCTGGCGGGGATCGTCCTGGCCGGTTCCGTCTCCGCCGACGGGGCTGAGCCCGCACCCCCGGAGGACCCGCTCCCGGCGGTGGCGGGGATCGTCGCGGCCCCCGGTGCCCGTCTTGCCCTGGGTCATTACCAGGATGTCCCCTCCTCCGTCTATCCCATGGGGGGGCACGGGGGGAGGGAGGCGGGCGCCCCCCCTGAGGCCCCACTCCCCTGGATCACCCACGGAAAGGAGGCCCTGGGCGGCTATCAACTGGGCTATGCTGCGGCCCGGGTCCGCTACGATCTGCTGCTGGGGATGGGGTACGAGCATGTGCGGGCCCCCGCCCCCTCCTCCCCGACCCTGGAAGGGGAGGGGGGAGCCCGTCCCGGGGGTGAGGTACTGCCCGAGGCGATACCGGTGGTCTTTACCCGGATCGGGGCCGGGCCGGTCTTCGAGACCTCCGTCTGGCAGGGCCGCCTGCACCTGGGGATGAAGTACCCCGTGGAGGTCGCCGGTGTCTGGGAGTCCGATGGGGGGGGTACGGTCATCCCCGGGACGGACGGCGGGACCGGATACCACGATGCCCGCTTCATCCGTTTCGACAACCGGTTCGACCTGGGTCGGCGGCATCTCAGTATGGCTGTGTACTACAACCAGTACAGCCTGCCCCCTGGCGAGGCTGTCCCGGGGCAGGGATGCCGGGGCTGTCTGGTGGTTGCCGGTGACGAGGAGAGGGAGGTCATGGGCGTGGATCTGGGGCTTCGGTTCTAGCCCGTCTCCTCCACCAGCGCCCGGTAGCTGGCGTAGCGCCGAGGGCTCACCCGTCCCTGATCCAGGGCGGCGCGCACGGCGCAGCCGGGTTCCACCGTGTGGGTGCAGTCGTGGAAACGGCACCCGCTGGCCAGCTCCCGCAGTTCCACGAACCCGGCCAGTACCTCCCGGGCTGAGGCCGGAGGCGGGGTGAAGTCCCGCACCCCCGGCGAATCGATGAGATCCCCCCCGCTGTCCAGGCGGTAGAGGGTGGCGTTGGTGGTGGTGTGGCGACCGCCTTCCCCCCCCATGGCCGACAGGGCCCCGATGCGGATCTCCAGATCCGGCAGCATGGCCTTCACCAGGGAGGACTTGCCCACCCCCGACTGCCCCACCAGGATCCCCGTGCCCTGGGCGAGGGCCGAGCGCAGGGCCTCCAGGCCCGTAGCCTCCACGGTGCTCACCGCCAGCACGGCATAGCCCAGATCGCGGTATTCCGACAGCGGCGCCGGGGGCGGTCCGTCCTGCAGCAGGTCGCGTTTGTTGAGCACGACCATCCCCCGGGCGGGCAGCCGCTCGATGGCCGCCAGGCATCGGTCCACCAGGGACCAGTTGGGCTCCGGGTCCGGGGCGATCACCACGGCCACCCGGTCCAGGTTGGCGGCCACCCGTTTTTGCTGCCGGCTGCGCGGGTCCATGCGCTCCAGCAGGTTGCGCCGGGGGAGGATGCGGGTGGCAATGCCATGGCCCTGGGGATCCCGGTGCCATTCCACACGGTCATTGCACACCGCCTGTTCCAGGCGGCGGCGGGCGGTGCAGCGGTGGATCCCCCCCGCATCATCCCGCACCAGCATCTGCGATCCGAAGCGGGTCACCACCCGGCCGTTCATGGGGTCGGTCATGGGTTTCCAGGTCGATGCATGGGAGGCTGCCGCCGCACCCGGAAACCCCCCCGCCGTGTCAGTCCTGAAGCAGGCGGTCCACCCGGGCGGCGCAGATGAAGTCGTTGTCCGACAGTCCGCCAATGGCGTGGGTGCTGAATGTCACCCGGCAGGTATTGTACCCCACCACCAGGTCCGGGTGATGGTCCTGGCGGTGGGCGATCCAGGCCACTGCGTTGACGAAGGCCATGGTCTGGTGGAAATCGTCGAATCGCAGGGTGCGTGTCAGGCCTTGGCCGTCATCGTCCAGCGACCACTGCGGGTCCAGGGCCTTGAGCCGTTCCCGGGCCGTTTCCGGATCCAGCGGTTGGGTCCCGCCCTCGCAGGGGGTGCAGTGGCGGGTGTGCAGATCGGTGTTCATGGGGGAACCTCCCGCGCCGTGCGCATCGAGGAGAGTGTCCGGCCTCGGGCCGTCGGGCGCCTCGAAACGGATCGCCCTGTCCGTGTAGACTGTTCGGCGGCTCTCCCGTTCGGTGCGGGGCCGTCTTCCCCAACCCCCGATGACAGAGGACAAAGGACCCCCATGAACCCGAATCCGGAAAATCTGGTCTGGATCGACCTGGAGATGACCGGTCTGGATCCGCAGGCGGATTACATCCTGGAGATTGCCACTCTTGTGACCGACAAGGAGTTGAACGTCCTGGCCGAGGGGCCGGTGATCGCCATCCGCCAGAACGAGGAGATCCTCGGCCGTATGGATGACTGGAATCACAGCACCCACAGCCATTCCGGGCTGATCAAGCGTGTGCGGGAGAGTCCGTATCACGAGGTGGACGCGGAGCAGGCCACGCTGCATTTTCTCAAGGACTACGTGCCACCACGCACCTCGCCCATGTGCGGCAATAGCATCTGCCAGGACCGGCGTTTCCTCTATCGTTGCATGCCGGATCTGGAGGCCTTCTTCCATTACCGCAACCTGGACGTGAGCACCCTCAAGGAGTTGGCCCGCCGCTGGGCCCCGCAGGTGCTGGGGAATCTGTCGAAGGGGGCCTCGCACCAGGCCCTGGAGGACATCCGCGACTCCGTCGCCGAGTTGCGCCACTACCGGGCGCACCTGTTCCGGGCCCTTTGAGAGGGCCCCTCAGGTTGCCACCGGCGTGTCCTCGCGGTGGCCCCATTCGGACCAGCTGCCCGGGTAGGCCCGGACATCCCGAAAGCCCAGGTGACGCAGGATCCAGTAGCTGTGGGCGGAGCGGCGGTGGCTGTGGCAGTAGACCACCACCGTGCGTTCCCGGGTCACCCCCTGTTGCGACAACTCCGCCAGGAGGGTCTTCCCCGGCCGGAGGCGGTGCTGCCTCTGTGGATCCATGACACGGGTCCACTCATAGTGCACGGCGCCGGGGATGTGGCCGCCGCGTCGCGCCCGCGCCTCCCGGCCGTGGTATTCCTCCGCGCTGCGGACATCCAGCAGCACGACACCGGGATCCTCCCGGTGCGCCTCGATCCATTCCCTGTCCACCGCCGCATGGGTCTGCACCCGGGCCGGATAGTCGGTGGGTGTCACCGGGGTGGCTTCCCGGGTCACCGGCAACCCTTCCGCCTGCCAGGCCTGGAGGCCGCCGTCCAGCAGGGCGGCCCTGCGGTGACCCAATAGGTCCAGGGTCCACAGCAGTCGGGCGGCCCGGGCCCCCTCCGCGTCGTCATAGGCCACCACATGCGAATCCGGATGCAGACCCGCCTCGCCCAGTACGGTGGCCAGGTCCGGTTCCCGGGGCAGCAGCCCCAGGACCTCACCCTCCTGACGCACCAGGCGGTCATAGTCCATGGGGGTGGCCCCGGGGAGATGGTCCCGGGCATGGGCCTCGGGTTCGCTCAGGTCCACGATGCGCAGATCCCCGTCCTGCAGGCGGGCCTCCAGGGCAAGGGGATCGAGGAGTAGGGGTGGGGTAACGGGCATGGTGAGGATCTCCTCCCCGGGGTGGTCCGTCCCGCGGGTGCGGCCCCGGGTGTTCAGGTCACGATGTGCCGGTGGGATCCAGCACCGTGGGATGCCCCTCCAGCGCCGGATCCCGCTCGGGATAGTCGATGGTGTAGTGCAGTCCCCGGCTTTCCCGACGGCTCAGGGCGCTGCGGATGATGATCTCCGCCACCACGGCCAGGTTACGCAGCTCGATCAGGTCGTTGCTGACGCGGAAGTTGCTGTAGTACTCGTGGATCTCCCCCTGCAGGAGTTCGATGCGCCGCAGGGCGCGCTGCAGGCGCTTGTCGGAGCGCACGATGCCCACGTAGTCCCACATGAAGCGGCGCAGTTCATCCCAGTTGTGGGAGACCACCACCTCCTCATCGGAGTCCGTGACCCGGCTCTCGTCCCAGGGGGGGATCTCGACCGGCGGGGCGGGATGGTCGTGGCAAGCCTGGATGTCCCGGGCCGCCTCGCGGGCGAAGACCAGGCATTCCAGCAGGGAGTTGCTGGCCATGCGGTTGGCCCCGTGCAGGCCGGTGTAGGCCACCTCGCCGATGGCGTAGAGCCCGGGCAGGTCGGTGCGGGCGCTGAGGTCGGTCATCACCCCGCCGCAGGTGTAGTGGGCGGCGGGCACCACCGGCAGGGGGTCGCGGGTGATGTCGAAACCATACTCCAGGCAGTGTTCGTGGATGGTGGGGAAGTGTTCCCTCACGAAGTCGGCGGGCTTGTGGGAGATGTCCAGATAGACGCAGGCCACCCCCAGACGTTTCATCTCGTGGTCGATGGCCCGGGCCACCACGTCCCGCGGGGCCAGTTCGGCCCGGGGATGGAAACGCTGCATGAAGGGTGTGCCGTCCGGGAGCAGGAGGCGCCCCCCCTCACCGCGCACGGCCTCGGAGATGAGGAAGGACTTGGCTTGCGGGTGGTACAGGCAGGTGGGGTGGAATTGCATGAACTCCATGTTGGCCACACGGCAGCCGGCGCGCCAGGCCATGGCGATGCCGTCGCCGGTGGCCCCGTCGGGGTTGCTGCTGTAGAGATAGACCCGGCTGGCCCCGCCGCTGGCCAGGACCACGGCCGGGGCGTCGAAGATCTCCACCCGCTGGGTGTCCAGGTTCAGCACGTAGGCCCCCAGGCAACGGGGTTCCGCCTGGCCCAGCTTGCGGTTGGTGATCAGGTCCACCGCGATGTGATGCTCGAACAGATGGATATTGGGATGCTGGCGCACCTGGTCCACCAGGGTCATCTCGATGGCGCGTCCGGTGGCGTCGGCGGCGTGCACCACACGGCGATGGCTGTGGCCGCCTTCGCGGGTCAGGTGCAGCTGCACGCGCCCGTCGGGGGTGGGTTCCCGGGTGAAGGGGACCCCCAGGTCCATGAGCCACTGGATGGTGTCCGGACCGTGGTTCACGGTCTGGCGCACCGCCGCCTCCTCGCACAGGCCGGCCCCCGCCTCCAGGGTGTCGTGCACGTGGGCCTCCACCGAATCCTGCTGGTCCAGCACCGCCGAGACCCCGCCCTGGGCATAGAGCGTGCTCCCCTCGGTGATGGGCCCCTTGCTCATGACAAGGACGCGCTGCTCCCGGGCCAGGTGCAGGGCGAGACTCAGCCCCGCCGCGCCACTGCCGATGATCAGGACGTCCCCGGAACGGCGGTCGGCTGCCTGCAGACGCTCTTGCATGGGTGTGGGTTCTCCTTCTACGAGTGGGTCGGGGGGACAGCCGGGCTCCGGAAAAGGGCCGGGCAACCGGGGCCTCCGGGAGGATGGCGGGGTGCGAAAGTCCGGGGGGGTCAGGGACTTGCTTGAGGTGCCTTCGGCGTCTGGGTTATTTTGTCATCGTTTTGCGCGCTATTCACGTCACTCAGGCGTACGCGCCGGGACCGGTCCGGTTGGATGGACCAGAATAAAGAAAAAATGATCCATGACAGGTCCCGAAGGGAGATCCCCGCACAAACCGTCGGGCCCGTCCAATATGCACGAACTTCACGAGGGTTTTCATGTCCATGTCAGGTAGGGTACAGGACGTGCCCCCAGGGGGGGAATGCCCGTATGGGCAATAAAGTCACCGACGAGGAGTTGGTCAGGCGCGTTCAGTCCGGCGACAGGAAGGCGTTCGATGTGCTGGCCCAGAAATACCAGCACAAGATCGTGAACCTGGTCTCCCGCTATGTCCACGATCCCTCCACCGCGCTGGATGTGACGCAGGAGGCCTTCGTCAAGGCCTATCGCGGTCTGGCGAACTTCCGCGGTGAGAGCGCGTTCTATACCTGGCTGTACCGGATCGCCATCAACACGGCGAAGAACCACCTGGTCTCCCAGGGGCGGCGTACGCCGGACTTCGAGGTGGACGCCCAGGATGCGGAGCAGATGGGCGGCGAATCCGCACTCAAGGAATATGCAACCCCGGAAGGGGAACTGCTGTCCGACGAGATACGTATCGCCGTGCAGGATGCCATCGGTGCCTTGCCGGAGGATCTGCGGACCGCCATCACCCTCCGCGAGTTGGAAGGCATGAGCTACGAAGAGATTGCACAGGCCATGGGCTGTCCCATCGGGACCGTGCGTTCGCGGATCTTCCGCGCCCGTGAGGCGATCGACCGGACCCTGCGGCCCCTGCTGGAATAAACCGGTTTTCAAAAAAACGCGAGAAGTCCCATGAATGCCACGAAAGAGGAACGTCTCTCTGCGCTGGTCGACGACGAGGCCCATTCCTTCGAAGTCCGTCGTCTGGTGGACGAGCTGGAAAAGGATCCGCAGACCCTGGCGCGATGGTCCCGTTACCACTTGATCGGCGATCTACTGCGCGACCCCGATGGCCCCCTGGCCCCGCCGGACTTTACCCAACGCCTCACGCTGGCCATCGAGGAGCAGCCCGTGCCCCGTGCCAGCTGGTGGGTACGCCAGGCGCGGCTGGCCCGGCCCGCGGCCGGTGTGGCCATGGCGGGTGCCGTGGCGGTGGCGGTCCTTCTGGGGGTCCAGACGCTATCCGAGCGCCCCGGAAGGGCTCCCGGAGGATGGCCGATGGCCGGTAGTGGCGACGGTCCTTCGTCCCAGCCGCCGATGGACGGGAGCGGGTTTTGGCCGGCTGCCAACAGTGAATCCGGGATCCTCCCGGGGGTGGCTTCCCCCTCGGACCCGGAGCATGCCAACGCATCGCCCATCGAACGGGGGGATGCCCGGATGAGCAGCTATCTCATCAATCACACCGAATCCGCCATGGCGCGGAATCTCTCCCCCTATACCCCAGCCAGCGGGGCCGGATTCCCGGGTGAATGAACGAATGACCCAAGCGCTCTGCCTCGGGCTCGGCGTGGCATTCCTGATCCACGGGGTGGCTTCTGCCGGCACCGGTGAGACAGATGCCCGGGCCCTGGTGGAGGGCATGGGCCCGGCGGTGGAACGCCTGACCTATGAAGGGCTGCTGGTGGTGAGACAGGGCGGGGCCATGGATACCCTGCACGTGGCCCATACCCACGACGAGGCCCAGGGCTCCCGGGAACACCTGGTGGCCCTCACCGGCCCGCCCCGGGAGGTCTTCCGTAACCGCAACGCCGTCACCTGCCTGGCCCCACGAGGGCAGGCCTCCTGCCTGAAACCCGGGGATGCCATGATGGGCCTGCCGGGTGTCCTGCCGCTGCACCGGGAATCCGCCGGGGGCGGTGCGCATTACCGTTTCCTTCTCGGGGAGATGGGGCGCGTTGCCGATCTCCCCTGCCGCCAGGTACGCATCCAGCCCCTGGATCAACTGCGCTATGGCTACGATCTATGCATCCACGAGGACACCGGTCTCCCCCTGAGCGGGGCCCTGCTGGACGGGGAGGGCGCGGCGATGGAACAGTTCCTGTTCACCCGCATTTCCTTCCCTGAAACCCTGCCGGGGAAACGCTTCGAGCCGGCGGGGCACGACGGGCGCCGGGTGCAGCGCCTCACCGCTGATCATCCCGGGGGGGCTTCCAAAGGCGGCCGTGATTGGCGTCTGGAAGGACTACCGCCGGGGTTCGACCTGCGGGCCGCGGGTCATCGCCGCATGGAGGTCAGCTCCGATCCGGTGCAGCATCTGATGCTCAGTGACGGGCTGGCCACCGTGTCGATCTTTATCGCCCGCTCCAACGATACACAGGCGGAAGGGGATGTGCGGCTCATGCGCTCGGGCCCCCTGCACGCGGCCTCCCTGATGCGGGACGGACGCCAGGTGACGGTGCTGGGGGAGGTCCCCGGGGAAACGGTGCAGCGCATCGCACGCGCGATCCGCTTTGGAGAGGAGGAGACGCCATGATCGAGGAAGACGCCCGGGTCATCGCCGTGGATGAGCCCGGATTTGCCTGGGTGGACACCCAGCGCCGCAGTGCCTGCGGGGGCTGTTCCGCCTCCGGAACCTGCGGCACGGGGGCCCTGGCCCGGTTCTTCGGGGACCGCCGCACCCAGGTCCGGGTCCTGGACCCGGTGGGTGTGCGCCCCGGGGAGCAGGTGGTGGTGGGGATCGAGGAATCCACCCTGGTGCAGGGATCCCTGGCCGTCTACCTCCTCCCCCTGCTGACCCTCCTCGGCGGGGCCCTGCTGGCCGGTGCCCTCTGGCCCTAGGCGGGGGAGGGGCCCGTGGTCACAGGGGGCTTCCTGGGGTTGGGGGCTGGCCTGGGGGGATTGGCCCTGTTCACCCGGCGCGCCGCCCGGGATCCGCGCTATCAGCCGGTGGTGCTGCGGCGTTTGGAGATCCCCCTGAAGGGCCCGGAAGGGATCCTGGCCCCCTGATGAAGTCCTCTCGTCGGTACCGTCCGATCCTGAAACCCAATCGCGAGCACTGATCCATGTTCAAGAACCGAGTGCGCAACCCCCTCGCCCTCCTTTTTCTGATGCTGGCCGTCACCCTGGCGGCCGTTTCGGCCCAGGCGCGGGACCTGCCGGACTTCGTCCCCCTGGTGGAACGGCATAGCCCTGCGGTGGTGAATATCAGCACCTCGCGCAAGGTCACCGGTCCCGGTGGTTTTGACCATCCCCCCCTGGAACTGCCCGAGGATCTGCCGGAGGACAGCCCCTTTGGCGAGTTGTTCCGCCATTTCTTCGGTGAGGGCGGTCCCGGCGGGGCGCCCCGCCGGGAATTCGATAGCGAGTCCCTGGGCTCGGGATTCATCGTGTCCGCGGATGGCTACGTGTTGACCAATCACCACGTGATCAAGGATGCCGAGGCCATCGAGGTACGTCTGAGTGACCGGCGCACCTTCGAGGCGGAGGTGGTGGGCTCCGATCCCAATACGGACCTCGCCCTGCTGCGCATCGACGCGGGTGACCTCCCTGTCCTGGAGCTGGGGGACTCCCGGGACGTGAAGGTGGGGGAATGGGTGCTGGCCATCGGCTCCCCCTTCGGTTTCGATCACTCCGTCACCGCCGGCATCGTCAGCGCCAAGGGGCGCAGCCTGCCCAGCGAGAGCTATGTCCCCTTCATCCAGACCGACGTGGCCATCAACCCCGGCAACTCCGGAGGACCCCTGTTCAATCTGGATGGCGATGTGATCGGGATCAACTCCCAGATCTACAGCCGCACCGGCGGCTTCATGGGCCTGTCCTTCGCCATCCCCGCCGAGGTGGCCCGGGACGTGGTGGAGCAACTCCGCGACCAAGGCCACGTCACCCGGGGCTGGCTCGGGGTCCTGATCCAGGAGGTCACCCGTGAACTGGCCGACTCCCTGGGGATGGACCGGCCCACGGGGGCCCTGGTGGCCCGTGTGCTCCCGGACAGCCCGGCGGAGGCCGCCGGCCTGAAGGCCGGCGACGTGATCGTGGCCTTCAACGGTCGGGAGATCCCGCGCTCGGGCGCCCTTCCGCCGGTGGTGGGCGCGGCCCCGGTGGGGGAGTCCTCGCGGGTGGAGATCCTGCGCGACGGGGAGCCCATGACCCTGGAGGTGACCATCGAGGCGCTGCCCGAGGAGGAGGTCTCGCGGGGGAGGAAGCCCGAGGAACCGTCCGAGGAACGGAGAGGACTGGCTGGCGAACTGCTGGGTATGGAGGTCTCGCCGGTCCCCGATGAGGCCCGGGAGCGCCTGGACCTGCCGGAAGGCGGGGTGCTGGTGTCCGACCTGAAGCCGGGCCCCGCCGCCCGGGCCGGGATCGTACCCGGGGATGTGCTGGTGATGATCAACAGCCAGGCCTTGGAGGACCCGGACGAACTGGAGGCCCTCCTTGGCGAACTCCCCCGGGGACGGGTGGCCCGGGTACTGGTGCAGCGCGAACGCGGCCCCATCTGGCTGCCCCTGGAGATCCCCGAGTGAGGGGCGTATCCCCCACAGTGACGCTCTACCACCGCGAGGGCTGCCATCTGTGCGAGACCGTCCTCGAAGGGCTTGGGGCCCTGCAGGAAAGGCTGGATTTTTCCATCCAGGCGGTGGACATCGATACCGATCCCGCCCTCCGGGAGCGCTTCGGCCTCAAGATCCCGGTGGTGGCGGTGGGCGAGGAGATCCTCTGCTGTCACCGTCTGGACGTGGCGGCCCTGGAGGACGCCCTGGCCCCCTGAACCCCCATGGGCGATGGGGGCCGTGGTTCCGACCTATTCCAGCGTTGCATGTTCGGCGATCTCGGCGCGCAGCTGAGGCCCGATCCCGTCGATGGCTTCCAGCTCGGTCATCTGACGGATCGGGCGGATCCGGGTGATCGCCTCGGCGCGTTCCGGGCCGATGTGCGGGATCTCCTGAAGCGCCTCGATGGAGGCGCGGTTGAGATCGATCCGTCCGGGGACGGAACCCCTGGACGCCGACCCGTCCTCCGCGGCGGGTTCGGCCACCTGCATCCGCAACCCCGCGAAGTCACCCAGGACCTCCATCCACCGTGCCTGTCGCGCGGTGCGCCCACCCTGGGCAAGGGTCAGCTCATCGATCTCAAACAGGATCTCCGGCAGCGTCTCGTCCGGCAGCCGCGCCGCCGCCCG